>JBEKPZ010000047.1:0-31330 GCA_049520215.1 Bryobacteraceae bacterium
AATGAGCGGGGCCGCTTGATTGGCGAACAGGGTGCCCGCGTTGGTGATACCCAGATTCGAGATGGTGCCCGAACCTTTGATGGTGCTGTTGTTCTTGAGCGTAGGCAGGGTTCCCATTCCTTTGAGGAAGCCATTGGTCAGAGTGAGCGATCCCGCGCCGCTGAGGGTGGTGGCGGCGCCCTTGAGATACAGCGTGCCGTCCACCGCGATAGTGCCGGTGTTGGTATCGGTGGTAGCCGTGGTCAGCGTCAGGGACGCCCCGGTATCCACCGTGACGGTGCCCGCGTTGGTCATGTATCCCACGGTAGCGGTGTCGGTCGTGTCGTTATTGGCGCCGATGGTCACCGTTGCGCCGGTGTTATTGGTCAGCTTGCCGGTAATCGTGATGGTATTCGCGGCGCCGCCCAGGTTGGAGGCGTTGGTCGAAAGCTTACCGGCATTAGTCAGGCCGCCAGTCACGGTGAGTTTGCCGCCGCTCTCCGCGTCCAGGGTGCCGGAGTTGGTGAGGACGCCGCCGGACGCGATGGTCATGGTGCCGCTGTCCAGGGCGATGGAGCCGGTATTGGAATCCGCGCCGGTAGCGGTAAGCTTAAGCGTCGCGCCCTTGTCGACAGTGACTGTGCCTGCGTTGGCGAGCAGGCCCACGCTGGCCGTATCGGTAGTGTCGTTATTAGCGCCGAGCGTGACGGTGCCGCTGGTGTTATCGGTCAAGGTGCCGGTTACCGTGATGGTGTTGGCGGCGCCCTTTAGGTTGGCATTGTTGGTGGTAAGGGTACCGGCATTGGTGAGGTTGCCGGTTACAGTCAGTTTGCCGCCGCTCTCCGCGTCCAGGGTTCCGGAGTTGGTGAGCACGCCGCCAGGCGCGATGGTCATGGTCCCGCCGTCCACCGCGATAGAGCCGGTGTTGGAATCCGCTCCGGCGACGGTCAGCTTGAGAGTCGCTCCTTTGTCAACGGTGACTGTGCCCGCGTTGGCGAGCAAGCCCACGCTGGCCGTATCGGTAGTATCGTTGTTGGCGCCGATGGTCGCGCTGTCGCCGGTGTTATTGGTCAGCGTGCCAGTGACCGTGATGGTGTTGGCGCCGCCGCCCAGGTTTGCGTTGTTGGTGGTCAGCGTGCCGGCGTTGGTCAGGTTGCCGGTTACAGTGAGGGTGCCCTTCTGCTCCAGGTCGAGAGTGCCGGAATTGGTGAGGGAGCCAGCCTGCACGTCCAGCGTCCCGCCGTTCACCGCGATGGCGCTGGAGTTGGTATTCGCGCCGGCCGTAGTCAGGTTGAGCGTGGCTCCTTTGTCCACGGTGACCGTGCCGCTGTTGGCGAGCAGGCCCACACTGGCAACGTCGCTGGTGTCGTTGTTCGCGCCGATGGTTACGATGCCGCCGGTGTTATTGGTTAGCGTGCCGGTAACCGTGATGGTATTGGCGCCGCCGCCCAGGTTTGAATTGTTGGTGGTAATGGTGCCGTTATTGTTCAAGTCGCCGGTGATCGTGAGCGTACCTTTCTGCTCCAGATCGATGGTCCCGGAGTTGTTGAAGTAGGTCAGGTCCGGGGTTACGGCGTTCGGGCCCGATTCAGGCACCATGTCCAGTGACCCCCCGTTGATCACGATCGCGCCGGAGTTTGTATTGGCCGTGGTCGGCATGTCGAGAGTCGCTCCCTTGTCCAGCGTAAGCGTGCCCGCGTTGGAGAGCTGCCCGATGCTGGCCATGTCGCTGGTGTCGTTATTGGCGCCGATGGTCACCGTGCCCCCGCTGTTATTGATCAGCGTCCCATCCACAACCAGAATGTTGGTGGCGCCGCCGAGGTTCTGATTATTGGTCGAAACCGTGCCGCTGTTGGTCAGGTTGCCGGACACCAGGAATGAACTGCCTTGTTCCAGGTCAATGGCGCCGGAGTTGGTGAAGGCTGCGGACGTGGTGAAGCTGCCCCCTGCCGCCACAGTGAAGGCGGCGCCGCTCGAGTTGGCGTTGAAGCCATTCAGCAGGTTGTTGCCGCCCAGGTCGAGGAGTTTCGCGCTGGTTCCCGCCAAGGTCAGGTTCGCGTCGTTGGTGACCAGTTGGCTGCCGCTGGTCCCGAACTGCAGCGTACCGGCAACATAGTAGGTCCCGCCGGTCAACTGGGTGCCTGCGAAATTGCTCAGGGCGCCCGCCACTTTGAACGTGTCGCCGGCGCCGATAATGAGTGAACCGTTATTGGTGAAGTTGCCGCCGCCCGCGCCGCTGGTGGTGAAGCTGCGTCCCGCGCCTAGCTGGAACACGCCGCCCGCCGCGTTGGTCGCGAAGTTGGCCAACGCATTGGCGCTGGTGTTGCTGATAATCTGCGAACCAGCCCCGGTCAGGATGATATCGGCCGCGTTAGTCACGATATTGGCGCTGTCGAACTGCAGCGTGCCGCCGTTGACATTGTAAGTGCCGCCGGTGAGAGTGCCGGTGCCGCTGTTGAAGTTCTTAAACGGATTGCCGGTGATGTCCAGCGTGCTGCCTGTGTTCACCTGCACGGTTCCGTTGTTGGTGAACCCGCTCGAATTCGGCTGAATATACAATTCGGTGGACTGGTTGGCGAGGATGGTCCCGCCGGCGTTGTTGACCAATCCCATACGGCCGTTGCCGATGGTGCCGGATCCCTCGATGGTGTTGCCGTTATTGGTCAATACCTCCGTGCCGGCAGTACCCTCAATGTAGTTGTTCCCATTGTTCGACAGCACGATAGTTCCGTTGCCGTTCAGAGTGGTGTTGCCGTTTATGTAGAGGTCGGTGCTATTGCTAACGGAGTTCACCTGGATCGAACCGGTATTCGTGATGGTTCCTTCCAAAGTCGTGCCGGTATTATTCGGGAGCTGCACGGTTGCGCCGATGGTCACGCCGTTGAGCGTTGTGCCGTTGTACGATGTAAATGCACCCGCGCCGTTCAGCGTGCCGCCGGTCACTGTCACGCCGTTTTCCAGAGCGACGTTGGAGCCGCTGCCCGCCGTAATGGTGGCGCCGGTATTCGCGAAAGTGCCTCCGTCAAGCACCAGCGATCCGCCGCCGGTGGCCTCCAGCAGTCCGGTGTTGGTCATGGTCCCATCCGGCTCAATGGTCAGGGCGTTCCCACCCGTGGACGCCGTGGCGTCGATGGTCGCATTATTGACCAGCACCAGGCTGCCATCGCCGATGTTTCCGCCGGGACCCGAAATATTCTGGTCGATGGTGAGCTGGTTTCCAGCGGTAACGGCCAAGATTCGATTGCTGTTGTTGTCGGACAAGACGACCGAACCGGCGCCTTGCAGCGTAGCCGTGGCGCTCGCCACATCCAGCCCCGTGGTGTTGCCGGCGGAGTTAAAAGACAGCGTGCCCGTGTTGTTGAGGGTGCCCTTGAGGTAGACGTAAACGTTGTTCGGGACTTGCAGGTTTCCGCCGTTGGTGATGGTGTTTGTGGAACCGTCCAGAGTGGGGCCGTTTTCGGCTATGACCACGCCGGTGCCGGCGGTGGTGATGGTTCCCCCGCTGATGGTCGCGCCGTTCAGCACCACGGTTCCCCCATTGAGGGCCTCGATCATCCCATTCGTCGTTCCGTTAGTGTTGGCGATGGTGTTTTCCAACTGCAGCGTGCCGCCGCTGCTGGCCTCCATAAGCCCCAGGTTGGTGGCGCCGAAGGTGCTGGTTTCAATGGTTAAGGAATTGCCGGCCGCTGAGGTGGCATTCACCACGCCCCCTGCCTGGTTGGTAAACGCCATGTCGTAGATATAGCCGGAACCGGAGATGGTGTTGTTGACGTTGGTGAGGGAACCGCCGCCGGCGGAGACCGGCTCCAGGTTGTTGTTGTTGTTGTCGGACATTGTGACGGTGCCGCCGCCCGTGAGCGTGACGGCGCCGCTGGCGTAGAGGTTGGTGGCGTTGCCGCCTGAGCTCAGTTGGATGCTGCCGCTATTGGTGAGGGTGCCCACCACGGTCGTATCGTTGTTGTTGAGCAACTGATAGGTGCCTTTGTTAGTGACGCCGTTGAGGGTGGGGTCGCCGGAAGCCTGGATCAGGCCGCCGCTGGCCGTGTTCAGCGTGCCGCCATTGATGGTGGGGCTTTCGAGCGTCACCACGGAGCCGGTCCCTGAAGCCAGAATGGTGCCGTCGGCGTTGGTGTAGGTGTCGCCGTCGAGGCACAGGTTCCCGCCGGCAGTGGCCTCCAGCGTTCCGGTGTTCGTCGTGCCATTGCTGGTAAAGATGTAAAGCCGCGTGGACTGGTTGGCATCGATGGTACCCTCGTTCACCAAACCCATCTGTCCCCAGCCGATGTCGCCGGACCCCTGAATGGTGTTGTTGACGTTGGTCAGGACATCGCCGCCTGTGGCGCCGTAGATATAGTTGTTGGAGTTATTGGAGAGCGTCACGGTACCGCCGCCGGTGAGCGTCACGGCCGCACTGCCAACGATCAAGTAAGTGTTGTTGCCAACGGAGTTCATCGCAATCGTACCCGCGTTGCTGTTCGACGGACCGGTTAGTGCGAGAGAGCTATTGTTATCGATCTTGACTTGCCCCCCCGCCGCGTTGGTCAGCGTGCCAATTGTGTTGTTGGTGCCGCTCATAACCTCGAGGGTGCCGGTAGAGCTGTTGGTCACCGGCGCGTTGATCGTGGCGCCCGCCAACTGCAGGCCGCCCGTACCGGTGTCGCCTACCGCGCCCCCATTGATCACGGCGCCGCCCTCCAGTTCCACCACCGAGCCGCTGCCCGCCGTAATGGTGGCGCCGGTATTCGTGAAAGTACCCCCGTCCAGCACCAGCGTCCCGCCGCCAGTGGCTTCCAGCGTCCCGGTGTTTTTCATCGTGCCGTCCGGCTGAATGGTCAGGGCGTTCCCATGCGTCGACGCCGTGGCGTCGATGGTCGCATTATTGACCAGGACCAGGTTGCCATCGCCGATGTCACCGCCAGGACCCGAGATATTCTGGTTGATGGTGAGCTGGTTTCCGGTGGTAGCGGCCAAGATTAGATTGTTGTTGTTATCGGACAAGACGACCGAACCGGCGCCTTGGAGCGTAGCCGTGGCGCTGTTCACATCCAGACCCGTGGTGTTGCCGTTGGAGTTAAAAGACAGCGTGCCCGTGTTATTGAGAGTGCCCTTGAGGTAGACGTAAACATTGTTCGGGACTTGCAGGTTTCCGCCGTTGGTGATGGTGTTTGTGGAACCGTCCAGAGTTGGGCCGTTTTCGGCGATGACCACGCCTGTGCCGGCGGTGGTGATGGTGCCCCCGCTGACCGTCGCGCCGTTCAGCACCACGGTCCCGCCATTGAGAGCCTCGATGGTCCCATTGGTCGTCCCGTTGGTGTTGGCGATGGTGTTTTCCAACTGCAGCGTGCCGCCGCTCGAGGC
Source organism: Bryobacteraceae bacterium (assembly GCA_049520215.1). Lineage (GTDB taxonomy): Bacteria > Acidobacteriota > Terriglobia > Bryobacterales > Bryobacteraceae > Bog-159. The sequence continues at coordinate 5,338 of JBEKPZ010000047.1, forward strand.
CTCCATCAGCCCCAGGTTGGTGGCGCCGAAGGTGAGGGTTTCAATGGTTAAGTCGTTGCCGCCCGCTGAAGTGGCATTCACCACGCCCCCTGCTTGGTTGGTAAACGCCATGTTGTAGATATAACCGGAACCGGAGATGGTGTTGTTGACGTTGGTCAGCGAACCGCCGCCGGTGGAGACCGGCTCCAGATTGTTGTTGTTGTTGTCGGACATTGTGACGGTGCCGCCGCCCGTGAGCGTGACGGCGCCGCTGGCGTAAAGGTTCGTGTTGTTGCCGGCGGAGTTCAGTTGGATGCTGCCGTTATTAGTGAGGGTGCCCACCACCGTCGTGCTGTTGTTGTTGGGCAACTGATAGGTGCCTTTGTTGGTGACGCCGTTGAGCGTGGGGTCGCCGGAAGCCTGGATCAGGCCGCCGCTGGCCGTGTTCAGCGTGCCGCCATTGATGGTCGGGCTTTCGAGCGTCACCACGGAACCGGTTCCGGAAGCCAGGATGGTGCCGCCCGCGTTGGTGTAGGTGTCGCCGTCGAGGATCAGGTTCCCGCCGGCGGTAGCCTCCAGCGTTCCAGTGTTGGTCGTTCCGCTGCTCGTCTGGACATAAAGCGCCGTGGACTGGTTGGCATCGATGGTCCCCTGGTTGACCAGACCCATCTGCCCATAGCCAATGTCGCCGGACCCCTGAATCGTGTTGTTGGCGTTGGTGAGGACGTAGTTGCCAAATTCGCCCACGATGATATTGTTGGCGTTATTGCTCAGCGTCACGGTACCGCCGCCGGTCAGCGTGACACCCGAGCTGCCGGCTTCCAGCCATGTGTTGTTGCCTGCGGAGCTCAGTTGGATGCTGCCGCTATTGGTGATAGTAGTCCCGGCAATGAGGAGAGCAGTATTGTTGTTGATATTCAGGACGCTGGTGCTGCCAACAGTGAGGTTGTTGATCGTATCGCTCGACACGTTGAATTGCACCACGGCGGCCGGCGTGGAATTGTTAATGACCGCGTTGTTGCTCGAACCCGGCATGATGCCCGTCGACCAGTTCGTCGAATTCCAGTTGCCGGCGCCGCCCAGCCAGTCGTCGTCCGTGATCGCCAAAGGGCGGACAAACGGCTGGAAGCCGAACGCATGCACGCCGGTGGTTCTCACGGCCGGCCTGGCCGCCAGCCAGTTCGCGGCCCTGTATGCGGAGAACGGCCGGACCAGCGGCGAGCTCAAGAGCAGCCGGCGGATCGCCTTTTGCCCGAGTTGGTTTGCCGGCTGCGCGGCGCTCGCGGGTTGGCTGGCGCCTTGGGCCAGAGCGACGCCCGAAAGAACCAGGGCGCTCGCCAGAAGTCTTTTCAGCATCATGTTCGCAAAAGTCTTCAATGAAGTTCTCATACGTCTTCCATCCGTTGTCTGCTTATGGCCGCCCGGCGAATTCAGGGGCCCGTCCGGCGGCTCACTTAATACGGCGCAAAAACGCGCCACAACCCGACAAAAAGATCTGCTTGCCCGTTGAATGACGGAATTCCGCCGTACTATGAGTAAGGGCGGTCTAATCCGGAGTTGGGAGACGCCGGCGGCATAGCGGACGAGCCTTACTTAGCGCGAATGCGGCAGCCCGAGCGTGGCGCCGCGCGTCCGGAATTCGTAGCGTGCGATGTCCACCGCGGCCGCGCCTGGCAGGCTTCGAATTACCGAGCCGCTGATCTCCAGCTTCATCGGACAGGCGTCGCCCAGCATGGCCGGCCAGTCCACCGCCAGCCGCACTCTCTCGCCGCGCATGAGGGGATCCTGGGTCGTGAAGCGCACCTCGCGGCTGCTGATCTGAAAGGTTTTGCCTACACCAACGGTCGAGATCCTGCCGCGCTTCACACACTGGTAGCAAACGTCCTTCTCGATGGGAAACCGGAGCTTGTCGCGCTGCGGGTGCTCGGCGGAAGCCTTCTTTTTAGTTAGCACTGTGTAACCTCCCTGGCGTCTCTTCGAAAGAACGATCGCTGGCCAGCCGGATTGGGTCGGCGCCCGGGGGCTTGTTACTCGCCCGGCCGTAACCATCGGCTGCCTGTGATTCACCGTCAATACGGGGAGCCCGGGCTTTCAGCGGCCCACTTAATACGGCGCAAAAACCCATCAAAACCCGACAAGGAGGCTGCTTAAGCGGTTCTGTGGCGCTTTTTCCGCACGGCTTGCGCCGTATCTAAATGAGGGCGGCCTGATCCGGATTGCCGTACTGCATCGCGCAGTACCGTTTCGCCGGCCAAGCCTTCCCCCGGACGTCATATGATAAAAGGGTGGCAAACTCCGGGAAAGGGGAGATTACCCAGCTCCTTGCGCGCTGGGAGCAGGGCGAGTCGGGCGCAGTTGAAGCATTGGCCCCGTTGGTCTACGATCAGCTTCACGCCATCGCCGAAGCCTACTTGCACAAAGAGCGCCCGGACCATACCTTGCAGGCCACGGCCGTGGTCAACGAAGTCTTCATCGACCTGCTGCGCCTGCGCCGGCTGTCGCTCAGGGACCGAGCCCACTTCTTTACCTTCGCCGCGCAACTCACCCGACGCGTTCTCATCGATTCCGCGCGCAAGGCCAAATCGGAAAAGCGCGGTATGGGCTGGCAGCGCGCGCCGCTCGACGCGGAACTGGCCTGGCTGGGCGGCGAGAGCGCCGAGTCGCTCGATCTTTCACAAGCCCTCAACGACCTGGCCGAATTCGATCCCCTCAAGACCCGCATGGTCGAACTGCACTACTTTCTCGGTTGCACGGTGGAGGAAACCGCCGAAATCCTGGAGATTTCCAGCCGGACGGTGGAACGTAGCCTGCACTTTTCGCTGGCCTGGTTGCGCCGCCGTCTCGGCGGGTAGGTTTCGTGAGGCAGGCCCTCGGCCTGCGGCGGCCTCTCAGGCCGCCTCTTTTTCGTGCGGCTGCGCTGCGCCGTGGGGCAGGTTGTCAACCTGCAGGCCGATTGTTAATTGGCCTTTCCCCTCGACCGCCGGCCGCAGGGATGCACAGGATCTGTTATGAATCCGGCTGAACTGGAGCGATTTCGGGAGGTAGAGGCGATCTTTTACGCCGCGATGGAACAGCCACCGGGCGCGCCGCGGGACACCCTGATCTTCGAACGGTGCGGCGCCGATGAGAACCTGCGCGCCGAAGTTGCGCTCCTGCTCGAGAATCACGAACGCATCCGGGCCGCCGTGCCCGCGCCCACGCAGCGTTTGCCCCGGTTCGGCGCCTGGCAGGCCGTCAAGCTGCTCGGACGCGGCGGCATGGGCACCGTTTATCTGGCCGAACGCGCCGACGGCGCCTTCCGCATGTCGGCGGCCGTGAAGGTTGTGCCGCTGGCCCTGGCCTCCCACGAGATCGAAGAACGCTTCCGCCGCGAGCGCCAGTTTCTGGCCAGCCTCGATCATCCTAAAGTCGCGCGCCTGATTGACGGCGGCGTCTCCGAGACCGGCCTGCCCTACCTGGTGATGGAATTCATCGGCGGCCTGACCATCGACCGCTTCTGCGACGCCCATCAGCTCGATACCCGCGCTCGCATCGTCCTGGCGCGCCAGGTTCTGGATGCCCTGGCCTACGTGCATGGCCGCCACGTGATCCATCGCGATGTGAAGCCGTCCAACATCCTGGTGGATGGATCGGGCAACGTGAAGCTGCTGGATTTCGGCACGGCGCGCCTGGTCGACGCCACTGCCGACGCCGCGCTCACCAAGACCGGCGTCTTCGCCTACACGCCGGATTATGCAAGTCCCGAGCAGGTACGCGGCGGGCCGCTTACCGTCGCTTCGGATCTGTACTCGGCCGGCGTGCTGCTCTATCGCCTGCTCACCGGCCGCTTACCCTACCGGATCGCCGACCCATCGCCGGTTGCCGTGGCGAAAGTCATCGCCCACACGCAGCCGGAACCACCCCGGCTCGGCGCGCCGCTGGACGCAATTCTGGCGAAAGCGCTGAGTAAGGATGCCGCCGGCCGCTATCGGTCCGCTATGGAGATGGACGCGGACCTGGCGCGCTATCTGGAAGGGCAGCGGGTCCGCGCGCGGAAACCGAACAAGAGGTTTTGGGCCGCGATGGCGGCGGTACTGGTCATTTGCGCCGGCGGCCTTTTGGGGTTCCGGCTGCTGCGTGTTGCAACAGGCGCCCACCAGCTCCTGCCTTTTGATGCGGGCGTCCCCAACGCCATGCAACCGGCGCTTTCCAGTGACGGCAACTGGCTGGCGTTCGCGTCGCCCGGCAACGGCGGCGCGCGTCCGGACATTTGGCTGAAGCCGATGCCCAACGGCGCGGCCAAACGCGTGACCGGCGGCGAGGCCGTGAACGACGAACCTTCGCTTTCGCCCGACGGCCATTGGCTGGCGTTTCATTCCGCACGCCAGCCCGCCGGCATCTACCTGCGGCCCGTGGCACCCTCCGGGGACGGCGGCCCCGCGCGGCTGCTGGTCGAGGACGGGCGGCTTCCCCGCTTTTCGCCGGACGGCCGTTGGATCGCTTATCTGAGCGTCAGCGAGAACGTCGGGGACATGCTCGCATCCAACATGAGTATGCTGTACCGCGTGCCGGCACAGGGAGGCGCGCCGGTGCGGCTGGCCAGAAATGCATCGTCGGTCCAGGGATCCGCCTGGAGTGCCGACAGCCGGAGCGTACTTTTCCTGGCAGTCGACGACCATAGCACTCTCCGCCTGTGGCGCGCCCCGCTGGACAGTGGAGCAGCCGAGATCATACCGGAATTCAGCGATCTTAACCATCCGGACGAGCGCGCCTGCGCCGTTACGGGAGATCGGTTCCTTTACTTTGGATCCTCCCCGTTGCTGGGCGATTTCCTGCTTAAGCCGGCCCGCTACGCCGGACGGTACTCTACCCCCCTGGTCCCTCCGCAACTGGAGATCTCCGGTTGCGCCACATCGGCCAATGGCATGGTCTTGGCCGACGCAGCCGGTAGCCGGTCCAGCGCGTGGGCCGTGCCGATTGACGCGGAGAGCGGAGCCGCGCGCGGACCACTCATGGCACTGACCGGCACGGAGCGCGACGTCCGTTTTGCGCAAATCACCTCGGACGGGAGTTCGTTTCTGGTGGCCCCACTGAGCGGCCCGAGCTTAGTACAGGACTACCGGACCGGTGCGCAAAGGCGGTTGCCGGGGGCAAAACTGCTCAGCTCCGACGGTGTCTTTATCCTGCGTATCGTCCAGGAGGCAACCGAAAAAATTCCTCCGATCCTGAATGTTCTGAATCTGAAGACCGGAGAATCGTGGGGACGCATGCAGACTGACGGCGTCCCCTGGGATCTTTCCAACGGCGGCCAATGGGTGCTCATGGCAAGCCCACAGGTCCATCGCTCGATCATGGCATGGGATACCAGGACCGCCGAGCATCGGGCAATCTATTCGCATCCCAGCGCCAACCTGTACCTGGCCAATTTCTCGGAGGATGGGCGCTGGGCGCTGTTTACCTCCGAAGAGGGCGGCCGCCAGCCGCACATGTGGGCGGCGCCTTTTCGCGGGCTGCAAAACGTTCCGGTCGCGCAATGGGTGGACTTGGGAGAAGGCGATTATTCGCGCTGGTCTCCCGCTGGTGGACGCATCTACTTCACGCGGGTACACGACGGCTTCGAGTGCATCTTCACGCGCGCCGTGGACCCGGGCGCCAAACGGCCCGTGGGCCCGGTGACCGAGGTGCAGCATTTTCACGGCAGGCTGACGCCGCAAGGCATGCGGCCGGGGTTTTTCCGCATCTCGGTGGCGCAAGACAAGATCGCGTTTGTGCTCGGCGAGCGGATGCATCGACTCCTGCAGTGGCGGTGAGAATGTTGCGGCCTTGTGGGGCGGGCAATCCTGCCCGCAGCCGGCTTTCAGCCGGCTTGGAGCCGCCTGAAAGGCGGCTGCGGCCAAGATTGGCCGCCCCACGGTGCAACCGAACTGCCACTGCACGACTACTAGACTATCGCACCACCCTCGTCTTTACGCTGGAGGTGCTGCTGGCGGCCGAGTCGTAACCGGCAGCCGAGATGCGCGCCGTATCGACGACTTCCTTGCCCGCCGCCGCGGTCACGTTCACCGTCAACGTTACGATCGCCGTGCCGTTCACCGCCAGGCCGCCGATGACGCACCGAACCGTTCCCGTGTCGCCCACCCCCGGCGACGTGCATGTGCCCGCGGTTGTGGAAACGCTCGCGAAGGTGCTGCCCGCCGGCACGGCGTCGACGACAGTCACCTTGCTGGCCGCGTCGGGTCCGTTGTTGACCGCGGTAATGGTATAGCTGAGCTGGGCGCCGGTGGCGACGCTCGTGGGCGCCGAATTAGTCAATTGCAGATCGGACGCCACCGTGGCAATCTTCATGGCAAAAGCGTTGTTTTCTCCGCCGCCTTCAGTCTGTTGAAACGCGCCCGGCGTGACGGTCAGCGAGTTGCTTTCGCCGGTTATGTAGACGCTGCCCTGGCTATCCACTGCCAGGCTGGCTGGTGAGACTTGCGCGCCCTCTAAGAAAGTGGAGAACAGCAAAGCCCTGCCGGAAGAGTTCAATTCAGTGACGAATCCGGTACCGGCAGTGCTGATCGGGTTCATGAGCGGGAAGCTGCCGCCCGCACTGCCGGTTACGAAAGCGTCAAAGCTCGAATTGACCCGGATGCGCGACGAGCTCGTGGCGGCAAAGCCCGCCGCTTGGGCGCCTAGAAAAGTCGAATAGGCCGGGGCCGACCCCGCGGGGTTCAGTTTGGTAACGAACGCAGTAACGCAATACGTTCCGTCTATCACGCAGGTAGTTTGAAACGCCCCCCTCGTGGCCGGAAAATTAGGCGATCCGGCGTTGCCCGTGATATATGCGCTGAACTTCGAATCGACTGCGATGCCAAAAGCTTGGTCTGCTGAACCGTTGGTGGTGCCGCCGAGATAGGTTGCGTAGATAAGCGACGCGGCGCCGGATTGTGTGGGATCGAACTTGGCGACGAATCCGCGCGAGCCCTCGATCAAATATGGATTGGAACCCCCAGACAACGGCTTGGCCGATGTCTGAAAGGCCCCGGCAGTGGTGGGCAGGTTCCCGTCCTGCGTCCAGCCGGTGATATACGCGTCTCCGTTCGCGTCGACGGCGATGGCGTACCCATAAGTACTGTTCTGTGGGGGAGTATTTCCGGGGGTCGCGGTGCCAAATAGCGTAGAATAAACCAACGTCGCGCCCGCAGCGTCGAATTTGGTGAAGAACGCAAACCAGGCGCCATTAGCACTGATCAAAGTGCCGGGCTGGAAGGCCCCGGCGGTTGTGGGGAACCAGAAGCAGTCCGGGCTCGACCCGCACGCCGTCGCGTTGTATCCGGTAACGTAAGCTTCGCCCGCGGAGTCGACGGCCACACCGGTGATGTAGGAATCGTAGCTGCCGCCCAGAAATGTCGAATATGCCAGGGCGTTTCCGGCCGCGTTTATCTTGGTAAGGAATCCATTGACTCCATTCCCGCCGCAGGAGCTGCCGCTGGGTGAATTCGGCCCGCAAACCGTCTGGAATGCGCCGGACGTGACCGGGTAATCGCTGGCGTTCGTGTTACCGCCGACATACGCGTTGAAATCGGAGTCCACGGCAATGTCGTATGCCTGGGTCTCCCCTGCGGCGGAACCGCCAAGATAAGTGGAATAAATCAATGCCGTGCCGGACGCGTTGAATTTGCTCACGAAGGCATCCTGACTGCCGGCCCCCGGCAGCGTGCCGATGATTGGGTTCTCGGTGGGAAAGTTCGTCGAAGTAGTGTTACCGGTCACGTAAGCCGAACCCTGGCTATCCACGGCGATCCCGTTACCGTAGTCGTTGCCGCTGCCTCCGAGATAGCTGGAATATACCAGCAGCGGGTCGATGGTCAGTTCGCGGCTGTGGTCGTATGCGCCCAGAACGAACCGGACCTTGTTTCCATCGAGCGCGTAGCGACCGGCCACGGCTTGCTTCGCGCCCGCCCCTGCCTGGTTGGATGCCTGGTAGACTACCGGCTTTTGGAACCGCAGTTCGCTGCCGTCTATCGTCAGGCACAGGTCGCCCTGGCGGTCGATCCTGGGCTGGGCCCCTTCGAAGCTCAGCACGATCTTCGCGGGATCCGCGCCCGGCGCCACGATGAAATCGTGCTCCAGGCGGCCCTGGTTGCCGTAATAGACCAAATCCACGCCGGGATACACGCCAGCGTACTTCACCTTCTGGTAAGTCGGAATGCCGGTATGCCATTGGGACGGATCGTGGCCTCGGAAGTAATTCGCCACTCCCGGCAACTGGTCCAGTCCGGATGCCCCGGCCTGGCCGCTGGCGCCCAGCAATTTCATGCGCAATGGCGCGCCTTCCTTGAGGCGCAGCACGGCTTGGTCGCGCGTCAGAAGCAAAGTATAGCCTTTGCCCCTCGATAGATAATCCACGCGGGCATCGGTCTGTCCGCGGTTGGCTTCGAAGCTGAGCGGCACCTTGCCAAAATCCACGTTAAGTTTGGCTTGTGTGCCGGCGAAGCAGAAAATGGGTACGTAGGCGGCGGTCAGCCGCATGCAAAACCGATAGCGATTCGTATTCATATGTCCTCTCCCTACTGCTGCAAGTCCCGGCTGGCTGAGTGCCCGCTCGGCCGTTCAGTTAAGACGGCGCAAGAAGCCGCCAAAAGCTGCCACGCGATTCTCACTTTGCAGTTCGTGGCAGCTTTCCCCCCCGATTTGCGCCGTCTCTAAGTAGGACAGGCCTCCCGGCCTGTCCCAGTGGTGAGAAAGCCTTATGATGAAATGTGGCCGAATCCGGGCAAGGGGAGATCACCCAGCTTCTGGCGCGCTGGGAGCAGGGAGAGTCCGGCGCAGTCGATGCCTTGGCCCCATTGGTCTACGATCATCTTCACGCCATCGCCGAAGCTTACCTGCGCAAAGAGCGGCCGGACCATACTTTGCAGCCCACGGCGGTAGTCAATGAAGTCTTCGTGGACCTTCTGCGCATGCGCCGTCTGGCCCTCAAGGACCGTGCGCACTTCTTCACCTTCGCCGCGCAGCTTACCCGTCGCGTCCTCATCGATTCCGCGCGCAAGGCCAAATCGGAAAAGCGAGGCCTGGGCTGGCAGCGCGCCCCGCTCGAAGCCGAACTGGCTTGGCTGGGAGGCGAGAGCGCCGAGTCGCTGGATCTTTCACAGGCACTCAACGATCTGGCCGAATTGGATCCCATCAAGACTCGCATGGTCGAGTTGCACTACTTTCTGGGCTGCACCGTGGATGAAACCGCCGATATCCTGGAGATTTCCAGCCGGACCGTGGCACGCAGCCTGCTTTTTTCCCTGTCTTGGTTGCGCGAACGCTTGGGCTGAGTGGGACAGGCCTCCTGGCCTGTCCCTGGACTTTGGCCATTTGCTGTGGGGCAGGTTGGTAACCTGCAGGCCGATTGTTAATCGGCCTTTCGCGAGCGAAGCTCGCGTGGACAGGACTCCTGGCCTGTCAGGGTGGCACAGGCTTTAGCCCGTGGTATGTGGACATGCAATGAACCCTGCTGAACGGGAACGCTTTCACGAAGTCGAGGAGATCTTTTACCGAGCGCTGGAATTGCCGCCGGGTGCCGGGCGCGACGCGCTGATCGCCCAACACTGCGGCGCCGATGAGGACCTCCGCACTCGAGTCGCCCTCCTGCTCGCGCATTGCGAGCGCATTCAGGCCGTCGCCCCCGCGCCCGCGCGACCTCTGCCGCGGTTTGGCGCATGGCAGGCCGTGAAGGTGCTCGGACGCGGAGGCATGGGCACCGTCTACTTGGCCGAACGCGCCGATGGAGCCTTCCGCATGTCGGCCGCCGTCAAGGTGGTACCGCTGGCCCTGGCCTCCCACGAGATCGAAGAACGCTTCCGCCGCGAGCGCCAGTTCCTGGCCAGCCTCGATCACCCGAAGGTCGCCCGTCTCATCGATGGCGGCGTCACGGAGACCGGCCTCCCCTACCTGGTGATGGAATTCGTCGGCGGCCTGGCTATCGACTGCTTCTGCGATGCCCACGAGCTCGACACGCGCAGCCGCATCGCCCTGGTGCGCCAGGTTCTGGAGGCCCTGGCTTACGTGCATGGCCGCCAGGTGATCCATCGCGACGTGAAGCCGTCCAACATCATGGTGGACGACTCGGGCAACGTGAAGCTGCTGGATTTCGGCACTGCGCGCCTGGTGGATGCCACCGCCGAAGCCGCGCTCACCAAGACCGGCGTCTTCGCCTTCACGCCGGAGTATGCCAGCCCGGAGCAGGTGCGCGGCGAGCCGGTCGCTGTGACCACCGATCTCTATTCGGCTGGCGTGCTGCTCTATCGTTTGCTCACCGGCCGCTTGCCCTACCGCGTCAGCGACCCGTCGCCGGCCGGCGCGGCCAAACTCATCGCCAGCGCGCAACCGGACCCTTCCAAGCTGGACGCGCCGCTCGACGCGATTCTCTCGAAAGCGCTGAGCAAGGATGCCGCCGGCCGCTATCAGTCCGCTACGGAGATGGATGCGGATCTGGCGCGCTACCTGGAGGGGCAGCGGGTGCGCGCGCGCAAACCGCGCAAGAAAGTTTGGACCGCGATAGCGGCTTTGTTGGTCATTGCCGGCGGCGGAGCTTTGGGGTGGCGCCTGCTGCGCATTCCACCTCACGAGCTGATACCTTTTGACGCAGGCGTCCCGGACGCCATGCAACCGGCGCTTTCCCGCGATGGCAAGTGGCTGGCGTTCACCTCGCCTGGAAAAGAGGGGACGCGTCCGGACATCTGGGTCAAGGCTATGCCGAACGGCACGGCCAAACGCGTTACCGGGGGCGACGCAGCGAACGGCGAACCTTCGCTCTCGCCCGACGGACGCTGGCTGGCTTTTCATTCCGCGCGCACACCCGCCGGGATCTATCTACAGCCGGCGGTATCCTCTGGGTCCGGTCGCGCGGCGCGCTTACTCGTGGAGGGTGGACGAGTCCCGCGGTTTTCGCCCGACGGGAAGTGGGTCGCTTATCTGAACACTAGCGAGAGTGGCGGGGACGTTCAGGCTTCCAATTCGCGTATGCTATACATCGTGCCTGCGCAGGGAGGCGAGCGCGTGCGGCTGGCCAAGAACGTATCGTCGTTCCAGGGTTTCGCCTGGAGTGCCGACAGCCGGAACGTGCTTTTCCTCTCGCTTGACGAGACTGGTACGGCTCGACTGTGGAGCGCCCCACTGGACGTCGGACCCGCCGCGCTGATCCCGGAATTCAGCGAAACTGTAGATTTGTACGCACGCGCCTGCGCTGTCACGGGAGAACGGTTCCTTTACGCGCGCACTGCGGCGCTGGGCGAATTCCGGCTCAAGCCGGCCCTCGGCGCCAGCCGGTACTCCAGTGCGCTGGCCCTTCCACGTTTGCTGATTTCCGGTTGCGCCGCATCCGCCGATGGCGCCATTCTGGCCGATGCCGTAGACGCCCGGTCTGGCGCCTGGGTATTGCCCATTGATGCGGAAAGCGGCGCGGTACGCGGATCCCTCGCGTCTCTGAGCGAGCTGTCGCACAGAGAACCTCGCGCACAGTTCAGCCCGGACGGCGGTTCGTTCCTCCTTGAGGTGGCCGGTGGAACGAGTTTCCTGCAGGATTACCGCACCGGAAAGCGCACTGAGTTCGCGCGAGTACACACCCTCAGTTCCGACGGTCTCTTTGCCCTGCAACCGGCCACCCCGAGTACCAGCGCGGCTCCTGAGATTTTTCGGGTTCTGAATCTGAAAACTGGGGAGTCGTGGGGATCCATACAGGGCGGCGCGGTGTCTTGGGATCTCTCGCGCGGAGGCGAATGGGTAATCAGGGCAAGCACAGAGATCCACCGCACGATTGTGGCCTGGGATACCAGAACCGCCGAGCATAAGCCGGTCTACTCGCATCCCAACGCAAACCTCTACCTCGCCAGCTTCTCGAACGACGGGCGCTGGGTGGTCTTCACGTCCGAGGAGGGCGCCCAGCCGCCGCACATGTGGGCCACGCCGTTTCGCGGACTACAGGATGTTCCGATCGCGGAATGGGTGGACTTGGGAGAAGGCGATTATCCGCGATGGTCTCCCGCTGGCGGACGCATCTACTTCACCAAGGTACATGACGGCTATGAGTGCATCTTCACCCGCGCAGTGGATCCCGTGACCAAACACCCAGCCGGTCCGGTGAGTGCGGTGCGGCACTTCCATGAACGGCTGACGCCAAAGGGCCTGGCGCCGGGCACCTTCCGCATCTCCGTGGCGCAAGACAAGCTTGCATTTACGCTGGGCGAGGCGGTGCACCAGTTGTTGCAGTGGCGGTGACAAATTTTACAATCGAGCCCTTGACAGATGGCGAACAAAAAGCGAATATAGACAGGGAGGAAATAACTATGATTCGTGACGCCTTATTGCCCGAATTCGATCAAGAGATGGCCAACACCCGCAAAACCCTGGAGCGCTGCCCGGAGGACAAATTCGGCTGGAAGCCGCACCCCAAGTCCTTCAGCATGGGTTCGCTCGCGACGCATATCGCGAACATGACCGGATGGGCCGTGGATATCATTGAAAAGGATACGTTCGACATCGCGCCGCCCGGCGCGCCGCCGTATAAGGAGGAGCCCGCCGCTTCGCGCCAGGAGTTGCTGGCGCTGTTCGACAAGAGCACTACCGCCGCGCGCGCCGCTTTGGCCGGCGCCACCGACGAGGGTCTCGCGCAGACCTGGTCGCTGCTCGCGGGAGGCCAAACCATCCTCAGCATGCCCCGCATCGCCTGCATACGCAGCTTCGTCATGAACCACACCATCCACCACCGCGCGCAACTGACCGTATATCTGCGTCTGAACGATGTGCCGGTGCCGGCGCTTTACGGCCCCTCGGCGGATGAGCAGGGCTAAAACTTAGCCACAGATGCACGCGGATAAACCCGTTTTCATCTGCGTGTATCTGCGTGCATCTGCGGTTGTTTTTCTTGCCTTTTACGCCGAGAATGGCAGCACCTCTTCGCGCTGCGGGTCGAAGCGGATGCGCCGCTTCTCCAGATAGCTTTGGTTGGCGAGCAGCGCGGCCTGCGCGGCACGATGTCCGATGTACACATCGGCGTTGGGCAGTTTGCGCGAGCGGCAACAATCCAGAAAGTTGCGCACGTGCTGGCCGGTGATATCGCCGGGAAAGCGCTGGATCACCGGTTCGGCGCCCTTCTCCACGGCGCGGAACTCATACCGGTTGCGATTGATGTATAGGCGTCCGTTCGATCCCAGAAACTCGACGTGATATTCGGGACCGCTGTCCACCGCGAGCGAAATGAAACTCACGGTGAAGCCGCCCGGATACTCGAATAGCGCGCTGATGGTGTCGGGCGCGGTGCGCCCGTCGTGAAAATCGTAGTAAACGCCGCCGGCCGCCACTGCCGAAACAGGCGCGTCGTTAGGCATGGCATCGGTCGCCATGAACATGTGCACCACGTCGAGCCAATGCGCGCCGAAATCCGTCAGCTTGCCGCCGCCAAAATCCAGAAACGCGCGAAAATCGAGATACTGCGCGGGATTCCAGTCGCGGTATTTCAGCGCCCCCAGAAAGCGCACCCAATCCAGATTGGCGGGTTTCTGCGCGGGCTCGGTGGGCAAGGCCTGGTTGGCGCCGCCGTGCCACACGCAATCGACGTGCGAGATCTTGCCCAGCAAGCCCGAGCGCACGTACCGTTCGCGCGCCTCCAGGTAGACATCGCCGGAGCGCTGCTGCATGCCCACCTGGCACACCCGGTTGTTGACCCGCGCGGCGCGCACGATCTCGGGGCCTTCCTCGCGCAACCGGGTCAGCGGCTTTTCGACGTACACATCCTTGCCGGCGTTGAGCGCGTCGATGGCGATGGCTTTGTGCCAGTGGTCCGGCGTGGCGATCAGCACGGCCTCGAGGCCCTTCATTTCCAATAGCCGGCGGTGGTCGGTGAAGGGTTGCGCGCCGACGGCCTGCACCACCGCTTTATCGGTGCGATCGCCAAACACGTCGCACACGGCGCGGACGTCCACTTGCGTGGTCTTTTGAAAGATCGAGGCGACGTAGAGACCCCGCTCGCCACATCCAATGAGGGCGAACTGGATGCGATCGTTGGCGCCCAGGACTCGCGAGTATGAGAGGGCCGTCAGCGCGGCCGCTTGGATTCCTTCCCGGCGGGTAAGCATGCTTGAACTCATGTCGAACCCATGATAGCGCCCCGCGGTGGAAATGGAGAATTGGGGGGCAGTGGGGCAGACGATCGTTTTCTGTCGTCTGCCAGCGCTCGCGCGAAGGAGGCAGACCACGAAGTGCGATGGTCTGCCCCACCCAGCCTATCGGCGACTGGCCGAGTCCCGATTCAGCGCTTCTTTGAACTTTCGCGCGGCCTCCGGAGTTTTGAAGTCGCCGGTAAGAATTTCACGATTCGTTGCATCGTGGCCATAGAGTTCCCTGTTGGTTGGCCTATCCGGTCGAAGCGTCGCGCCTTCCAGCGAGATGCCTGCGAACAGGCCGCGCGAACGGGAATACGACAGCATTTCCGCATTCATCATGGCGTCCGTCCGAGCGCTCACGTCGCGGCCAATCGGGCCTGCCGCCGCTGTTGCATCTCCGCCGATCGTAAACTTATCGGTTAACAGGTGCCGCATTCCGCCGTCGTTCATCACCAGCAACACAACATCGGTCTCCGAAGCGCCAATCTGAAACCCGACACTTCCACCTTCAGCCCGCATCGCGGCCGGCGCGCTCCAACCCACGCCACCGTGCCGGCGGCATACCGCGAACCCGCGGCCATACTCTGCGCCTAAGATGAATCCGGCCTTTTTCATGCCTGGCAAGACCACCACGCAGCGTGCCTTCTCGATCAGATCTTGCGGGATCCCTTTATCGGCCGCCCTCATCATATCGGTCAGCGCGTCGGCCGAAGCGTCCAGCCGGTCGTCTACTTTGATCTCTCTGTCCGCCGCGAAAGCGACGGTACTGATGCAACCGGCAACTGCAAAAATGCCAATGAGTGTTTTACGCATATCCAAAGTTCTCCTTGTTCGTTTTCAGCACCGTGGATTCCAATGTGCTGGAAGTTACGTCAACGGCAAGCTCGCAAGCAAAGCCGTCGAACTGCCTCTATTGCACTCGCGTCCAGGACTTGTCCGGGTCGTAGCTTGTCACCGTGGTTGACAGGCTCGTCGTGGGATTGCCCAAGTCTCTCTCGTAGATAACGCCATCCTGGTTAACGATGAAGGTGTGAACGCCCGAGACGCCATAGTGTGCGGGCCATGCCACCAGACCGAATCCGCCGATCATGGAGTCTTTCACCACGTAGTTATGCCGGCCGCCTTCCGCGTTCGGCCCTTGGGCCTGGAGTACGCGGAAGTAATAGCCATGGTAAGGCTTGGGTTTCGCCTCGCCTCCCTTCCCGGTCGCCACTTCCGCGTCGGCGAAAGCCTTGGGAACGAGAGGTGCGGCGCTCTCTCCATAGAGCCTGTCGAACTGCCCCTGGGTGCCTGCAATTCGTTGCGCATATTCGAGCATTCCGTGTTTGTCCCGAACCTGCGCCGCGTACTCCATCTGCGCCTCGACGTAACCCGCGCAAATCTCGATGGTGTCCAGCTCATTTGCGCCGATACGCCGCGCCCGCATTTCCATCGCCCCCCGCGAGGCGTCGAAGTACCATTTGTCTTTGTTGCGCACGATCGGAATCGGAAAAGGCCAATCCTCCGAACCGACGGCAAGAATCGTGACGGCTGAATTCAACGGATCGGGCTGGAGTTCATGCCGATCGCGGGCCAGGTGCGCGAACTCGGAGCGCTCTTTCTTGTCCTGCTCCGCGACGCCCGAGGTGAGCACGGCCTTGCCGCCAGGGCCGAATAGGGCGGAAAGCGCCGCCACATCGTCCTTTTCCGTAGCATCGATCAGGGCCTGTGCGGCCGCTTCGGCGGAATCGAAAGCCTTGGGCGCCTGCGCGAGAGTAATTGCCGGGAGCCCCATAATCAGGGCCCCGAACGCGATGGTAAGGGTTCTCACATTGACCTCCTAATGTCTCCCGCCGCCGCCGTGGGAAGCGCCCCCGCCCCCGCCGCGGGATACGCTCCCGCCGCTGCGGGACGTCCCTGCGCTACGCGAAGGCTGCGTTCGTCCTGCTCCCAGGCTCGAATAGCCGTGGTCGCTCTGCTGCCGGGTCTGGCTGCGCCCTTGAATTCCGCCGAACGCACTATGGTTCGCGCCGGCATTCCCCCGATCGAAACCCGCACTGCCAAACCGCTGGCCCCCGCCAGTCGTACTTCTAAGCGACTGTTCCCGTGGCGCAGCATATCGCTGCCCGGCGGATCGTGCTCCCTCAGCGCCCCGGTAACGGTTCGACAATGCACTGTTGGAATAAGGAACCCCTAGCCGGTGCCCCGGATCGTGCGCCCAGACGCCGCGGCCCCCAAAGCCCCCGCCATGGAAATCGTTGAAACCGTAGCGATGGAAAAAGGAGTTATTCAAATAAATCGAGCGGCCGAACCAGTTTGGTCCCCAGCCCCAACCGCCCCATCCCAGACCGCCGAAAAAGCCACCGATATAAATACCACCGCCGAACCCGAATCCCAAACCGATCTGCGGGTAAAACAGCGGTGGATAGGGACCATACATTGACGCTCCCCAAAAATACGCGGGATTGTAGACCGGCACATAAACCACTTCGGGGTCCGCAGGTTGGATGTCAATGGCAGTCTGCCCTCCGTCCGTCTGGGTCGTGACGGTCTCCTGAGAGTTCGACTTCAATTTGCCCGCCTGGCTAGCCTGGGATCGCAGCCGCTGCACGGCCTCCATGACATCGCCCTGTTGAGCGAGAAATGCATTTCCCAGATCGGTAGTCCAACGAATGTTGGAATTCAGCCGCGTGACCACGTCCGGGAAAACGACCAGGGCCTGGATACTGGGATCCCAGTTTTGTTGACGGGCGGCGTCTACCAGTTGGGCGCCTTTCAGGTTGCCATTCTGCTGCAGCCACTGGCCGGCTTCGACGATCTCGAGCGGATAACCGGCAGCCACCAAGACTTGGCTGAGTAACGAATCGGGATACAGAGCAATGGGTGCTACCAGGTTGGCCAGTTGATCCGGAGAGAGCGGCTGCGCAGTGCCCGCTGGCGGCGGCCCCTGTTCCGGCGCGGGCTGCTGTGCCAAAGCGGCGCCGCCTGAAAGCAGTAACAGAATGCAAATGATGCCGAACACCTGCCGGGAAACTGCCTGAAACGTCGTATACATGAGTTTTAGCCAATGCTGCTTGTGCAAGTCAAACGCCAAAGAGCATCGCCTTGTCGCGTTTGCGTTTACCGCACCGACAGTTTTCCAGTCGGCGAATGGAGAAGTAATTCTACGGCAATTCTTGCCTTCTCGACAGCAAGATTTGCATGTATTTTGCGGTGCCCGGCGTGGCGCAGACGATCGTTGTTTGTCGTCTGCGCACCGTGCTCGAACTCGGCAGGCCATGAAAAACGATGGCCTGCCCCACAGCTGCTGTGCAGTTATTTCCTGGACACTGCACTATCATGCTACCGGGCCGGCCGCGCAACGGCATTCTTTTGAAGACTGACCGCAGTCTGTGCGAGCAGTCTGCCGTTTACCGATGCGCCGGTCTTAATGGCGATCATTGTTTTGGAAAGTATGACTCCCTCAAAGTGCGCAGTCGTTCCAAGGGCCACAGCACCGGAAGTCTGCCAGAAGATGTTCCTGGGCTGTGCGCCGCCTTTCAGGATTACCCTCGTAGCGCTGGCCTGAATGAGAGTTCCCGCGATCTGGAATATCCAGACATCGTTTGGGCCGCCTGAGATTGTGACATCCGTTGCTATCGATACCTTTGTATTCCATTTGTAGAGGCCGGGAACGAGAGTTAAACCGCCAATCAGTCCGGCTCCCAGGTCGATAAAATCGGGCAAACTTCGTCCGGCGGCATCGGTGTATGCGGTTTCCATGTCGCCTACTGCCACTGTGAGTAAGTTGGGGGCAGTCACCCTGCATGGAAGAGGCCCCGCCGCATTAACGGAGTAAACTCCCCCTGTCATCATTTCCGCGCACGTCAGATGGATCGCAGCCCCGGTGATTGGACTAGCTCCAACAGACCCAGTGATCGCAGATGGAAAAACGTCCGTGATTCCCGACTTGGTCAGAATCGCGAAACCACCCGCTAGCCCAAGAGAAACTGGTGTCTGTCCGGTAAACGGCGTGGCGCTGGTCGTAAATGTCCATGCAATGGGATTGGCCATTGCCACTCCACCTGCGTTCTTCGCCGCCGTCGTAACCGTAGCCGTGTAGCTGGTATTCGGGTTCAGAGCCAACCAGGTTGGCGTAAAGGTCGCCACGGTATTTGCGGCATTCATGACCACGGTGCCAGGCACGTTGCTTCCGGTCGTTTCCCTGACCGTGAACGTGAGCACATCGCCCGCCGAGGACGAGTTAATCGTCGCCGGGTCCATCGGCTGGCTGAAGGTTGCGGTCGCTGCGGCACCAGTTACAACGTTTTCGCTGGTGTTAGAGCTGGTCGGTACGGCCGTAGCCCTGTCACTTGGGCTTGACGAAACCACCGTGGGTTCCGTAGCTGCCCCGGCAAGTGCGCCGGGAGCGAGGGTGACACCGGGGTCAACGGCAGCCAAGGTTTTTCCGATTCCGCCGCCTGCTAGCAAAGCGGCGAATAGTAACGCCGTAAACATCGGCGTTTTGTATGAGCTTTCGAGTCTCGTCATTTTCTTTTCCTCTGTCCAACATGAAACTCAATCACGCCGCCATTCCGATTCCGGCTACAGCAGTTAATACAAATCTAAATCCGCGTATTGAATTCTTTCTCGCAATTCATATAGCAAGCCGCACGCCAGTGTGGCGCATCACACGGGTTGCGGCAAACTTGTAACGGAATATCTTATGCAGGTGTCCAAGAAATAACTGTGCAGCAGGTTAGCTGTGGGGCAGGCCATCGTTTTTTCGTGGCCTGCTGCCGAGTTCGAGCACGGTGCGCAGACGACAAACAACGATCGTCGGCGCCACGCAAATCCCCGGTGCTGCTCCCTTATTCCAGCATCAGCGCGCAAACGCGATCAATGGCTGCCCGCAGATCCGCCGCCGGTCCGTTATAGTTATTCACCAGGATGGAGAACGCCAGCATCTGCCCGTTCCCCCGCCGCGCGTATCCCGAGAGTGCGGCGACATGCGAGAGCGTGCCAGTCTTGGCGAAAATGCGCCCCGCCGCCGCCGTACCCGCAAACCGCGCGTGCAATGTGCCGTCAAGGCCGGCCACCGGCAGCAGACTCACCCATGCACCCCGCGCCGCCGAGTGGTGCATGTGCTCCAGCAATCTCACCACCGCCGCGGGCGTCACCAGGTCGAGCCGCGACAATCCGGAGCCATCCGCGAATGTATAACTGGCGCGATCGATGCCCACCTCGTCGAGGAACGCCTGCTCTTCCGCGATCCCCGCTTCCCGGCTGCCGACATGCCGCCGCGCCTTGGCAACCGCCCGCAGCGCCATCTCCGCGTGCAGATTCTGGCTCACCTTATCGGTGATGCGCAAGTCTTCCACCAGCGGCGCCGAATCGCGCCGCGCCAGTTCCACCCCCGGCTCCGGTTCGGGCGCCGGGCCGTTGTTCAAATCGGCAACCTGGTTGGGGTACAGATGGATCGCGCGCGCTTCCCCGCGAATCGCAATCCCGCGCCGTGCCAGCGCATCGCGAAAGGCACAAGCCGCATGAAGCGCGGGATCTTCGATGCCCAACCCTTCCGTCTCGCCCTGATCGTTTAGCGGCAGCGTGCCCCATATCCGCAACTGCCGCTCGCCGGGCAGCCGGGCGATCATGATTCTGCGCTCGCCCGCCGTAGTGCGCACCCCATTGTCGATCTCGTAGTATTCGACCGGCGGCGTCAGAACAATCCGGGCCGGATCGGACCGATAGCTGCCAGGCAGCACTGTTAGCGATACCGTATTGTCGTTGATGCTCAGCGCGCTAACCGGCGCGCCGTAGTCCCAAACCGGATCGTCGATGGACCAACCCTCGGCATAAGGTTGCCAGACATAGGCCGTGTCGTCGCCCACG
This sequence comes from Bryobacteraceae bacterium, assembly GCA_049520215.1. Lineage (GTDB taxonomy): Bacteria > Acidobacteriota > Terriglobia > Bryobacterales > Bryobacteraceae > Bog-159. The sequence continues at coordinate 25,278 of JBEKPZ010000047.1, forward strand.
ATATCGGCGCTCACCGAGCGCACACCGCGAGCGGCAACCAGGGCGGCCAGATCCTCGATGGCCGCCAGCGGGTCTCCCGCGGGAGCGTCCCTCCGGTATGGAATCGCGCGTCCCGACAGGTTTGGATCGCCGCCACCCACCAGTCGCAGCGATTCGACCGCGCCGTCGTCGCCGGGAGTGCGATCCGCCAGCACGCGGGTTTGGAAGCGGTAGTCCGGCCCCAGGCGCGCCAACGCCAGCGCCGTGGTGAACAGCTTGGCGTTCGATGCGGGAACAAACAGGCGATTCGCATTCCGCTCGAACAAGACGCGGTTCTGCTCCAGGCTCACGATGCGGACGCCCCAGAACGACGTGCGCGCCACTGGAGATGCATCCAGAAACGCGGCAATCCGCGCGCCAGCGCGCCCTTGTCCGGCGGCGGCCAACGGCAGCGCCAGCCACAACACCAACAGCGCGCGCCGCGTCATCGGCCGGTCACTTTCGCTTCCAGCCAGATGAGCACGAGCAAAGCGGAGACCATGCAAGTCCCTAACAGCGGTATCGCCACCACGATGCCGATGCCCCAGATCGCGGCGGCATACCCCAGCGTGGCGGGCGCGATGAGTCCGCCGAAAAGCGCGAACGAGAAAATACCGCTGAAGAAGACCGGATGGTAGTACGGAAAGCGGCCCCTGATCTTCTCCGCCACCAGCGGATAAATGCTGGCGAATCCCGCCCCCAGCAGCAGCACGCCGGTGCCGGCGCCAAACTGGTTATTGGTCCCCGCCAGCAACAAGCAGCCAAACAGAGCCGCTAGCACGCTGCCTCCCAACAAGCGGCTGTGCCGCACCTTCGGCAGAATCGCGACCGCCGCCACCCTGCCCACCAGCAGCGCCAGCCAAAAGAGGGCCAGCATCCCCAGAGATGCCGGCGGGCTCATCCCCAGGCGCCGCACCAAAAACAGCGGCAGCCATCCGGCGATCGACCATTCGTTGCCGAACTGAAAGAAGAGCAGCAGCGCGAACAGCACCGCGCCCATGCTGCGGAAGTCGCGAAAAGCCTGCCGCAAGTCGGCATGCGCCACCGCGGCGATTTCCGGCACGGGAATGCGCGCGTACAGCCAGGCGAACAGCCCGGGCACCAGCGCCATCAGAATCAGGATGATGGGCACCGAGTAAGCATAAAAAGTTCCAGCGACTAACAGCGTGACTGCCAGGCATCCCAAGCCGTGGTAGATGCCGCCCATCGCCGCCACCCGGACAGGCTCGCGCGAGTAGCATGCCCCGATGGCTTGGAACAATCCCGCGTTGAGCAGCCCCACCGCCAGACCCAGAGCGGCCAAGCCGGGCATCCGCCACAACCAGTGCGCCGGCGGAGTCGCCACGGCGAGAGAAAGCAGTCCGGCGCACCCCAGCGCGCAGGCGAACACCAGCAGGAAGCGCAGACTCTTGCGCGCTAGAATCGCCGCGGACAACTGGTGGGCCACGATCACCCCCACGGCCAGGCTGAGGAAGCCATTGCCGATGGTGATGAATTCCGGTGGATCGCGATGGTAGCCCCAGGCGGGCAGAACCGCGCCCAACAGCGCGAACAGGAAGCCAGAAAGCAGAAAGCCCGCCAACACCTTGCCGGCGGAAGCCTCCCCGCTAACTGTGTGAGCCACCAGTAGATTGTAGCGCGCCCCAAGTGGGGCAGGCTCTCAGCCTGCTGCGGCCTCTCAGGCCGCCTCTTCCTGAATACGTAGGCCGCGCCAGCCCATCCCTACGGAAATCGGAAGCGGCCCGAGACCCTCCGCCACTGTTTGCAACGGCTTAATCGGTGGCCCCTGGCTTGCAACACCCGCGCACCGGGGTAGTAAGAGGTTTTCAGCTTTGGTGCGTTGCCTCCCAATGGCTGCGCGCTCCCCGCTGCGAGTCCAGTTGCTTGCAGCGGGGTATTTTTTTGCCCCGGCTCTGCTACACTGAGAGTCTCCCGCAAATGCCCAAGCTCTATTCTCGCTGGATCTCCGACTGGGAGTACAAACTCGCCACCCGCGACAGCAACCGTGTCGTGCGCCCGTTTGAGTGGGGGCTCGACTGGCTCGGAATGCCACCCGCCAACGGAAGCTCCAGCCAGGCGCTCGGCGAATTCGTCGGCGCCGTGTTGGCCGATTCCAGCCGTTTCTTCGCCTACGAGACGCCCGCGGATTACCGGTTGGATGCGGCCGGACGCGATCAGCCCGGACAGCTCACTTTCACCAGTCCCATCCAAACGCCCTACCCGGAGAACAACGTGGTGCGCGCCGCCTTCTTTCCCGCCAACCGGGATAACGGCCGGGCCGTGCTGGTGCTGCCCCAGTGGAATGCGGACGAACAAAGCCATTTGGCGCTCTGCAAACTGCTGAACCGGTTTGGAATCACGGCCCTGCGCATGAACCTGGCGTATCACGGCCCGCGCATGCCCCCCGAATTGGAGCGCGCCGATTATCACGTATCGAGCAACCTGGGCCGCACCATCCACGCCTCCAGGCAATCCGTCATCGATGCGCGCGCCTGCCTCGACTGGCTCCAGAAGCAGGGCTACCGGCGCCTCGGGATTCTGGGCACCAGCTTGGGCTCCTGCATCGCTTTTATCGTCGCGGCCCACGACCAGCGCATCTCCACCGGCGTGTTCAACCATGTGTCCATGTATTTCTCCGACGTGATCTGGACCGGTCTCTCTACCGAGCACATTCGTAAGGGCTTAGTCGGCGAAGTCACGCAGGATCAGTTGCGCCGATATTGGTCCGTCATCAGCCCCGCATCCTACCTCGAACGGCTGCGCGGCCGGAACTTGAAAAGCTTGCTGATCTGGGCGCGCCACGATTCCACCTTCTTGCCGGTATATTCCCATCAGGTGCTGGAGTACTTTCGCAGCCGCCAGCTCCCGCACGAGGTCTTCACCTTGCCCTGCGGACACTACACCACCGGGCAGTTCCCCTTCAATCTGCTCGACGGCATGGTGATGTGCCGGTACTTAAACCGCAACTTGTAGGGGCGTCAACCACTCAAACGCCCACCCGTGGCGTGGCGCAAGAAAACATTTGACAAAATTACAGGTCGATTATAGGATGTAATTATCACTGGAAAAGGAGGTGGTCCAGAATAATGAATGACAGTAGACCGCGCGAGGTGGCCGACTGTTGAGTCGACCGTTCTGACGTAGCTGGCTTCGTCCAGTGGCGAGGCCGAGTTCCTGTGGACCGGCTGCCTCTCGCGTACGCCAAGCCTCAGGTTTAATTTTGTAGGCTACCTTGACCCCCGTGGGTGCGTGTGTTGTTCGCGCACCCACGGGGGTTTGTCCTTTTTGCTATACTGAAATTCTCGAAAGGATCCCGTTACAAATGAAGCCCGGTATTCATCCCGCTTACAACGAGCTCAACGTCGTCTGCGCCTGTGGGCATACGTTCAAGACCCGCTCCACGCATAAGGGCGACATCCGTGTGGAAATCTGCTCCCACTGCCATCCCTTCTATACAGGCAAGCAAAAGTTGATGGATACCGCGGGACGCATCGAGCGATTCGAGAAGAAGTACAAGGAAAGCCGCGACGCCAAGAAGGCTCAGGCCCAGCCCGTAGCCTGATCAGTTTTTCTTGGGTTGTTCCTGGCGGTGCTTTTCGCGCTCGTCCCGCATCTTGGCATATTCGGCTTTCTGGCTGTCGTCCAACATGGCGACTACCTTCCGAATGTGCTCGTCCTCGATGGTTTTGTGCATTTCGTGCATGCGCTGGCCAGTGGCATCCATGATCTGCTGTAGTTCAGTCACCTGAGCATCGGTCAGATGCAGGCGGCCGCGCATGTCCTGAATGTACTCTTTGCGGAGTTCGGCGCGACTGTGCGGAGCGTTCACCGTCGCGGTCACCGCTTTCACCATATAGAGCCGGTTGGCAAACCCGCCAACCACCGCGCCGCTGGCGAAGACTACCAGCAGGTAAAACAGCGTGGCAAGGTTGGACCGGCGCATCACAGTTCGTCCCCGGCCGATTCGGGCAGGTCCGGAGCGTCCTGCGCGTGCCCGGCGGCCAGCGCCTCCACATAGCTCTCCACGGAGAACACCGAGCTGCGTCCGTGCGGGATATACAGGTATCCCGCCATCGCCAGCGACAGCACGGCGGCTGCCGTTACCAGGGCGCGCGCCCAGCGTCCCATGAAAAACACGGACCGCTGGCGCTCCTCAATTCGCCGCCACAGTTCAGGCATGAAATTGGCCGACGCGTCGGGATCCGGGCAGGCAGCCCGGTAAGCCTGGAACAACGCGTCCAATTCTGCGTTCTCGTCGCCTCGGTTTGTCCAGTTCATACTAAATTTCGGCTTCCGCCGCACCTTTCGCGCTCGGTTCCTTGCCGGCTTGTCCGAACGCCTTCAAGACCCGCTGCCGGGCCCGGAACAGCCGCACCTTAAGAGCATTCTCCTTGACGCGGTAAATTTTTTCAAGCTCCTTCAACGAAAGCCCTTCCACTTCCTTCAACGTCAGCAGAATGCGATCGGCTTCCGAAACAGCACTCAACATGGCGTCCACGGCCTCCGCGATCTGTCTCCGCTGCCGGACGTCATGATCCACCTTGCCGCCTGCCATGGCGTCGGCCAGCATCACCTGCTGCTCGGAAAGATCCGACATGCGCGACTCCATGCGCCGGCGCTGCTTCCGCAGATAATCATAAGCCGCATTCACGGTCAGTCGGTACAACCACGGTTCAAAGACCTCGGCCGTGCGGAGCTGGTCCAGCGAGAAATACAACCGCAGGAACACCTCCTGCCCGACATCCTCCACATCTTCCGGCCTGGAGATCAAACGCGCAATGGTCCCCAGCGTTCGTTTCCGGTATGCCAGGACGATCTCGTTGAACGCGGGGGCGTCACCCGCCTGCGCGCGTCTAATGATCTCGAAATCGACTAGCATGCGGCCCCGAACCGGCCGCCATGGAAGCTCCTGGGCTTCCGTGTGTTAAGGCGTACCGGCAAATACCTAGGTTACAACAAGAAAGAAACGGAGGGCGGGCAATCATGCCCGCAGCCGCCTTTTAGTCGGCTCGAACATCTATGCGCGAAAGGGAACTCGGCGACGATGCCGTCCTGCGTGTGGGGAAGAGGAGCGGCCGAAGCGCGGCGGGCAGTTTCTACATACCCACTGAGGCCGCCCAAGCCATAACTGACCCCTGCCCGGCCAGCGCCTCCCTGGCTCCGGCCGAAACTGGCAAAATCGCGGTCGTGGACATGCCCGGAAGACATCGCCGAGTCGCAGAGTGTCTCCCCGGAGGCCGAGATCGTGGAACCTACCTCTTCCGGGGTTGCGTGTGCCTTGGTCAAAGCAGCCCAAGGCCACCCGCTGCTAATTAAATGTGGTGGATAATCAAGAGGACTGCGGAATGGAGGGCAGGTCTACGCCGAATAATCCTTTACACCCGACTGGCGAACTCGTCCTTTACCAGACCGAAGACGGCCAGACGCGCGTGGAATGCCGGTTTGTCGACGAGACGCTGTGGCTAAGCCAGGCGCTCATCGGGGAGCTGTTCCAGGTAACGGTGCCTACCGTCAACGAGCACCTGAAGAACCTTCTGGACGAGGGCGAGCTGCCGCGGGAGGCAACTATTCGGAAATTCCGAATAGTTCGACGCGAGGGCGTGCGCGACGTGGAGCGGGAGATCGAGCACTACAATCTCGATGCCATACTGGCCGTGGGTTACCGGGTGAGGTCGGAACGCGGCACGCAGTTTCGCCGCTGGGCCACCGAGCGGCTGCGAGAGTATCTGGTAAAGGGTTTCACCATGGATGATCGGCGGCTGAAGAATCCGCCGGCCGCGGGATCGGACGCTCCCGACTACTTCGATGAACTGCTGGAGCGCATACGCGATATCCGAGCCAGCGAGAAGCGCATGTACCTCCGCGTGCGGGACATCTTCGCGCTGGCCGCAGACTACGACCCGAGCCGGATCCCAACGACCGAATTCTTTCAGATCATCCAGAACAAACTGCATTTCGCGGCGACCGGCAAAACGGCGGCGGAACTGATCGCCGGCCGGGCCGACCACGCCGCGCCCAACATGGGCTTGACCGTG
>JBEKPZ010000048.1:0-31242 GCA_049520215.1 Bryobacteraceae bacterium
CGGCCCGGCCAGAACGCCGCTGGGTTGCACAAGGTGAAGGCGCCGCTGGTGGACGCTGGCTTGCGCAAAGCGGAGATCCGGGAATTGTCGCGCATGGCCGGGCTGCCCACCTGGGACCGGCCGGCGTCCGCATGCCTCAGCTCCCGCATCCCTTACGGCACGCCGGTGACGATCGAAAACATCAAGACCGTGGAGCGCGGCGAAGAGGAAGTGAAGGCGCTTGGATTCCGCCAGTTCCGCGTACGCTACCACGGGGAGTTGGTGCGGCTGGAGATCGCGCGCGACGAGCTGGGGCGCGCCTTGACGCCCGACATGGCACGGCAATTCACGGCCATTTTCAAAGCGCTGGGCTTCAATTATGTGACGCTGGACTTGGAAGGCTACCGTCAGGGTTCGCTGAACGAAGTGCTGAACCTGGACAAGACGCGGGGCTGAAGCCCCGCGCTACACAGGCTAAAGCCTGTGCTACCGAAATGGCCAACCTCCAGACACAGGCTAAAGCCTGTGCCACCGGGCCAACCTCCAGACTTAGGCTAAAGCCTGTGCCACCGGGCCAACCTCCAGACACAGGCTAAAGCCTGTGCCACCGGGTCAACCTCCAGACACAGGCTAAAGCCTGTGCAACACAGGCTAAAGCCTGTGCCACCGGGCCAAACTCCAGAGGCGGGGCTTAAGCCCCGCGCGGGATAAATCCCGCCCTCCAACGGAATCCTGATCGTTCCTTTATGACTTTTTTATGCGCCTCTATCTATCGTGGGAACTGGCACATAAATGCAAGGCAGAATTATGTTTTTGCGCGAGAGCGCGCACTCGCCTCTGGCGGAAATCGAGCGGCCGCAACGCCCGCTCGAATTGGTGGTGCCGTACACCGATCCGGCCCTGACGGCCCGGGCGCTGTCGGCCGCAGCCGAACTGGCACAGGGTCTCGAGGCATCGGTCACGTTGATGGCCGTGTACGTTCTCCCGTACCCGGCGCCGCTCGAATGTCAGGGAGGAATACGGAAACGGCTGGAAGCCGACCTGACTGCATTGGCGCGCACCAGCCCGGTTGCGACTCGCGTTAAGCTGGTCTTCGCGCGCGACCGCGAGGCAGGTTACCTCGGCCTGCTCAGCCGCCGGTCACTCGTCGTGATCGGCGCCAAAGATCGCTGGTGGACAACGCGGGAGGAACGCCTGGCGCGGAGACTGACTTCCAGCGGCCACAGCGTCGCCGTCGTTAAGGTGAGATAAAAATGCTCGATCTGTTTTTCGTGGTGATTACGATTTTGTTTTTCCTGATTGCCTGGGCGTACGTGCGCGGTTGCGACCGCCTCTAGGAGACCGGCCAATGGAATATATCATTGCAGCTATCATTGCCGCCGCGATAGGCGCATACCTGATTTACGCGCTATTGCGCCCGGAGCGTTTCTAATGACCTCTACTGGACTACTTCAGATCTTCCTCTTCTTCCTGGTTATCCTGGCGCTGACCAAGCCGGTTGGGTTGTTTATGGCGCGCCTGTTTGAAGGGGAGCGCACCTTCCTGCATCCGGTGGTGCGTCCGCTGGAGCGGTTGGTATACAAGCTCAGCGGCGTGGACGAATCGAACGAGCAGCACTGGACGCACTACGCCGGCTCGCTGCTGGCTTTCAGCCTGGCGGGCATCCTGCTCACTTATCTGATCCAGCGCATGCAGGGCATGCTGCCGTTCAATCCGCAGAGTTTTGGCGGTAAGTTGATTACGCCCGACCTGGCCTTCAATACCGCCGTCAGTTTCGGGACTAACACCAACTGGCAGGCGTACACGCCTGAAACTACGGTCAGTTATTTCACCCAAATGGTGGGACTGGCCGTGCATAACTTCACTTCGGCCGCGGCCGGCATCGCCACCGCCATGGCGATGGTGCGCGGATTCTCGCGGCGCTCGGCGAACTCTATCGGCAACTTCTGGGTGGATCTGACCCGGGCCACGCTTTACCTGCTGATTCCGCTCTCCATCGTGGGAGCGCTGCTGCTGGTCTCGCAGGGATCGATTCAGAACTTCCGCGCTTACGACAAAGTAGCCACGCTGGAAGGCGGTGCGCAGACCATCGCGCAAGGACCCACGGCTTCCCAGGAGGCTATTAAGATGCTGGGCACTAACGGCGGCGGATTCTTTAACGCCAACTCCGCGCATCCGTTTGAGAACCCCACGCCCTTCGCGAATTTCCTGCAGGTGCTGTTCATCTTCGTGATCCCGGCCGGTCTGACATACACCTTCGGCAAGATGGTGAAGGATACGCGGCAGGGATGGGCGTTGTTTGCCGCCATGAGTGTTGTCTTCCTGATGGGAGTCTTCGTGGTATACCCGGCGGAGCAATCCGGCAATCCGAACCTGACCAAACTCGGCGTGGAGGATGCCGCCACGGCCACGCAGTCCGGCGGAAACATGGAAGGCAAGGAGGTGCGCTTCGGCATTCCGGCGTCGGCCCTGTTCGCGGTGGTCACTACCGACGCCAGTTGCGGCGCGGTGAACAGCATGCACGACAGCTTCACGCCGCTGGGCGGGCTGGTGCCGTTGGTCAACATACAGCTTGGCGAAGTAATCTTCGGAGGCGTCGGCGCGGGGCTCTACGGCATGCTGATGTACGCCATCCTGGCGGTTTTTCTCGCGGGCCTGATGGTGGGCCGCACGCCCGAGTATCTGTGCAAGAAGATAGAGCAGAAGGAAGTGAAGATGGCCATGCTGGCCATGCTGGTTCTGGCCGCCAGCATTCTGCTGTTCTCGGCCGGCGGCATTACGGCCCATTTCGCCAAGAACGCGTGGATCAATCCGCCCGGTCCCGGCACGGCCAACCTCACTAACAACGGTCCGCACGGATTGTCCGAGATGCTTTACGCCTTCACCAGCGCCACGGGAAACAACGGCAGCGCTTTCGGAGGCATCAACAGCAACACGCCGTTCTTCAACACCACCATGGGATACGCCATGCTGATCGGCCGGTTCCTGATGATGATCCCGCTGCTGGCCGCCGCGGGCAGCCTGGCGAAGAAGAAAATGGTGCCGGTGTCGGCGGGAACTTTTCCCACGCATGGCGCGCTGTTTGTGGTCTGGCTGGTAGGGGTCATTTTGGTGGTCGGCGCGCTGACATTTTTCCCGGCCCTCTCGCTCGGCCCCATCGTGGAGCACTTCCTGATGAACAGCGGCAAACTGTTTGCTTTTGCGATCACGGGAGTTTGGAGCTAACATCATGCCTGTAATGGATCCACCGCCCTCTGCTTCCTCATACGTGACCGAGCCGCTGCTGATTTCCAAAAAGGCCGTGCGCGCGCGCCCGCTGCTGGACCCGCCCATCGTGAAGCGCGCCATTGGGGATTCGTTCGTCAAGCTGCATCCCCGGCTGATGATGAAGAACCCGGTGATGTTCGTGGTGGAAGTGGGCGCCGCCATGACCACCCTCGAAGTCGTGAAGGACCTCGCCATGGGGGCGAACATCGGGTTCACGCTTCAGATCGCCATCTGGTTGTGGTTCACGGTGCTGTTCGCGAATTTCGCGGAAGCCATGGCGGAAGGCCGCGGCAAGGCGCAGGCCGACACGCTGCGCAAGACCAAGACCGAGACCATGGCCAAGCGCCTCAAGAACGGCAAAAAGTACGAGACAGTGGCAGCCACCCTACTGCGGCGTGGAGACGTGGTGCTGGTGGAGCACGGCGATATTATCCCGGGCGATGGAGACGTGATCGAAGGCATCGCCAGCGTGGACGAATCGGCGATTACCGGCGAAAGCGCTCCGGTAATCCGGGAGTCGGGCGGCGACCGCAGCGCGGTGACCGGCGGTACGCGCGTCCTGTCCGACCAGATCAAAGTTCAAATCACGTCGAATCCCGGCGAAACATTTTTGGACCGCATGATCGCGCTGGTGGAAGGCGCCGAGCGGCAGAAGACGCCCAACGAGATTGCCCTGAACATTGTCATTGCGGGACTGACCTTTATTTTCCTGTTGGCCGTGGTGAGCTTGTATCCGTTCGCGCAGTACAGCGTACAATCGGCCGGCAGCGGCTCGGCGCCCAGCGTGACGGTGCTGATTGCGCTGCTGGTCTGCCTGATACCGACCACCATCGGCGGGCTGCTCTCGGCGATCGGCATTGCGGGCATGGATCGCGTGATGCAGCACAACGTGCTGGCCATGAGCGGCAAGGCCGTGGAAGCGGCCGGCGACGTGAACACGCTGCTGCTGGATAAAACCGGCACCATCACGCTGGGCAACCGGCAGGCCGTGGAGTTCATTCCCATCGGCGATGCTTCGGAAGGTGAACTGGCCGACGCCGCACAGCTTTCGAGCCTGGCGGATGAGACGCCGGAAGGCCGCTCCATCGTGGTGCTGGCCAAGGAAAAGTACGCTTATCGGGGGCGCGAGGTGGCGGAGCACGAGGCGCACTTCATCCCGTTCACGGCCCAAACGCGCATGAGCGGCGTAGATCTGGACGGCCGGCGTATTCGCAAGGGCGCTACGGAATCCGTGGTGGAATTCGTGCAGGAGCAGGGCGGCACGATCCCGCCGGAACTGACCGAAACCACGCAGCGTATCTCGCGCTCGGGCGGCACGCCATTGGTCGTCGCGGACCGCGACCGCGTGCTGGGCGTCATCCATTTGAAGGACGTAGTCAAGGGCGGCATGCGCGAGCGTTTCGAGCAATTGCGGCGCATCGGCATCCGCACCGTCATGATCACGGGCGACAATCCGCTGACCGCGGCGGCCATCGCGGCGGAGGCCGGCGTGGACGATTTTCTGGCGCAGGCCACGCCCAAAGACAAGATGGACCTGATCAAGAAGGAGCAGGCCGGAGGCCGCCTGGTGGCCATGACTGGCGATGGCACCAACGACGCGCCCGCGCTGGCGCAGGCCGACGTGGGCTTGGCCATGAATACGGGCACCATGGCCGCCAAAGAAGCCGGCAACATGGTGGATCTGGACAGCAACCCGACCAAGCTCATCGAAGTGGTGGCCATCGGCAAGCAGTTGCTCATGACCCGCGGATCGCTGACTACGTTCTCGATTGCCAACGATGTGGCTAAGTATTTCGCGATTCTGCCGGCTATGTTCATGGCCACTTATCCATCGCTCGCGAAACTGAATATCATGTTTCTGCGGAACCCGCAAAGCGCCGTGCTGGCGGCCGTGATTTTCAACGCGCTGATCATCATCGCGTTGATTCCGCTGGCGCTGCGCGGCGTGGCCTATAAGCCGCTGAGTGCGGCCGCGCTGCTGCGCCGCAACCTGCTGATCTACGGCGTAGGTGGCGTGATTGCACCGTTCCCGGGTATCTGGGTGATCGACCGCCTGCTGGGACTGCTGCATCTTGCCTGAGGAATGACTCAATGAAACAAATACTGATTCCCGCTGTACTGCTGACGCTGGTGATTACGGTTCTTACGGGGCTAGTCTACCCGCTGGTGGTGACCGGACTCTCGCAGGTGCTCTTTCCGCACCAGGCCAACGGCAGTCTGATCCAAGCTAATGGCAAGATCGTCGGCTCGGAGCTGATCGGGCAGAAATTCACCAAGCCGGAGTATTTCCACGGGCGTCCGTCCGGGGCGGGCGATGGTTACGACGCCGCTAACTCCGGGGCGACTAACTTAGGACCTACTAATCAGGCCTTGATTAACCGGGTAAGAGACGATATCAAGAAGTTCCGCCAGGAGAATCCCACTTATACGGGTCCCATACCCGCGGACTTGCTGACCAGTTCCGCGAGCGGTCTCGACCCACATATCAGCCCGGCATCGGCGTTCGCCCAAGTGGACCGCGTGGCGAAGGCCCGGGGCGTGTCTCCGGACACTGTCCGCCAAGCGGTTGAAGGTCACGTCGAAGGCCGCCAATTCGGTATCTTCGGCGAGCCGCGCGTCAACGTTTTGGCGTTAAACCTCGACTTAGACAAAACACTCGCCGTATCCGGCCATAGGTAAGTCACTACACAGCTACGGGTTTACAACCCTACGAGTTTATTGTATGGTGGTGCCGGAGGAATACCACGATGCTATTCAAGACGGTCTGCCTTGTGGGTACACTCGCATTGGCTGTGTCAGCCGCGGAGGACAGCGCCACGGAACGCGAGAAAGCTTTGCTCGATCGGATCGAGCAACTCGAGGGCGATTATGTCAACCAGCGCTTATATACTAATTCGCTTCCGGGCTATACCTATGGCGGAGCCTGGTATGTACGGTACCAGATATTGCCGAAGCTCGCGATTGCCGGCAGGGGCGAATATATGGCCGACCATGCAGGCCTGTTCAGCGGCACCTCGCAGGTTCTCAGGGAAGCCACGTTGACGACGGAATACAGGTTTGGAGAGGGATTTCTGACGCGTTTGGAATGGCGGCGCGATTTTTCGAATCAACCGTATTTCCTGACCGACACGCTCGGGCTGTTAAGGAAGGAACAGAGTACGGCCGAGGTCGGGCTGGTGTGGTGGTTTGGAGCAAAGCAAGGGGCTTGGTGAGCCGTGGGGCAGCCCCACAATACCTTGCTCCACAGTAACCACGGCGTCCTCCGGGTAAGCTTGCATGACTGGTGACGCTGGTGATCAAAGTTCTCATCGGGCTGGTCTACGCGCTGGTGGTGACGGGACTATCGAAGGCGATTTTTCCGCACCAGGTCAACGGCAGCCTGATCGAGCGAGATGGCAAGATCGTCGGCTCGGAGTTGATCGGGCAGAGATTTACCAAGCCGGAGTGTGGTGCGGGGCCATACGGGAGGGGGAAAAACCGGACCACGAAACTCCCGTGGTCCGGTGGGTAAGCAGGCAAAGTGTCTGGCTAATTCGTTCCGAAGTCGAACAAGTCGAAGAGATCGCCGATGGCGGGGCTGTTTCCCGGCACATACGGTGTCGGTCCCGTCGTGGGATTTGGCAGGTTGTCGCGGCTGCGTCCCGTGATCGGGCTGAGCTTCCAGTTGTGCTCAATGAACTTCACCACCGAGACGTGATCCGAGTATACGTGTGAGATATGGCCCGGCTTGGTGTAAGTGGATACAACGATCAGCGGGATGCGGGTGCCATCGCCGAAAAAGTCCAGCGGCTGCACATAGCCGGAATCATAGTAGCCGCCGCCTTCATCCGTAGTGATGAAAATCGCGGTGTTACCCCGAAGGGTGGGATTGCTTTCCACGGCGTCCACGATTTTTTGCACGAAGCCTTCAAATAGGTCGATCTTCGAGGATGCCGGGTGCCCGTCTACCCACCCGCTCGGTTTGACATACGAAACCGACGGCAAGGTGCCGGCGGCGATCGCGGCGTAGAGATTCACCGTATCCTGCAAATGCGCGCGCAACACCGGATCGGTCATTACCGAGGTCGAATATTGAAACGGGTTGCAAATGTTGCAATACTGGTCGCTGGCTGGGCCGACGACGCCGTAATTGAGCTGGTAGGGGTCGGTCAAGTAGGCGTTCCACTGATCGCCATAGTAAGCCCAGGAAATATTGTGCTCGGCAAGGAGGTTGGCGAGACTGCGCTGGTTTGTCGGCGGAATCGTAAACGGAGTGTTGGCCGAGTTCGTGTTGGTGTACGCGTTCGAGCCATCGCCAAAGTAGCCGGGATTGTAATTGTTGAGTATGTAGTAGCGATTCGCTTCGCAGTTGGTCTTGATCGGCGGGGTCAGGTTAGCCAGGTAACTGGCAATTGGGCCAACTCCAGGCTGGGTTGTATCGGCGCAGTTGCTATAAGAACCGCCGCCGTAGACACCCGTGGACGGGCCACTGGAGCCGAAGCCGCCGTAGCCGTCTTCGGTGTACCAGTTGTTGGTGCCAGGCGCCGGGTTCGGATTCTCAATTTCGTTCACCGGTCCGCCGGCCCAGATAGTTGCTTTCTCCGGCGGCACGGCCGGATTTCCATCGGAATCGCTGTATGAGATGGCGTCCGCAAAGCCCAGCATGATGTGGTTGGCGCCGGTACCACCCATGACCGCTTGATGGTAGTTGTCGCTCATGGCGTAATGGTCGGCGAGATACTTAAGATAAGGCGCGTCGCCCTTGAGCACATTATAGAACCCCATGGACGTGGATCCCTCGCCCGTAGTTGTGGCCGTGGGCGAATAGTCCGTGGAGAAGTTGCTTGCCTGCGGTGCGCCGTTTGCGCCGGCGCCCACCGTCGTTTCGACCCAGGGGAATAGATCGGCTAAGCACCCGCTGGGGTTGGCGGCGGTGGCATGGGCGGAACTGCAATCCTCTTGTTGCCACATCTGATAGAAACGGTGTACGGGGCTGGCCGCGTAGGAGTCATAGGGGAACAGATCGGTACTGTAGGTATTGGTAAGCTGGAAGGGGCCTGGCATTAGCGCGGAGTATGGAGCGGCCTGGCTGACACCCGTGATCCGCGAGTCCGGCGTTTTGCTGGTCAGTCCCGTACCTCCCGTCAACAGGAACGAATAGTATTGGCTGTTCAAGCCGTCCTCGGAGGTTTCCGCATCGCTTAGCGTGCAGATTCCATTGCCGGTGCATACATTCGAGGGACCTCCCGCCAGCGGCGCGGGCAAAGTTGAATACAGGCTCTTATTCGTGGGACTTGGGTCGTAGTTCGGGTTGCTGGTCACGTCGGCGGAATACTGCGCGGCCAGAGAGTAATTCGGACCCGGTCTGCCCTCCGGGGTGACGATTCCCTTGGATAGAAGGTTGGAGACGGTCTCCCCACTCTTGGGCGTATAAGTGGCGAAGACGTGGTCGAAAGTACGATTTTCTCCGATTATCAGGATCACGTGCTGGATTGGCGACGCCGTTCCGGGCGTATTGGGAGTCGCGTCCTGTGCGAGTAGAGCGCCTCCAACGCTCATCTGCCAAACCGTCAGAAGGACGGTGCCTGTGCGCAGGCCATTGACTGCCTGGTCTGTGAATTGCTTCAACGTCATGGTAGAGCCTCCTTTTTTGTTCATAGGTGGTGTCACTGGATACCGCTTGGACAAGTGTACTGGGCCAGTTTTACTAGGAGGTTACTGTTAGGAAAATGTTCGGTATCAGTTTGGGGCGCTACGGTTGGAGAACGTACGGCGGATTACATTTTCGGATAAGCAAAATGTCAGGATGATGCAGCGCCTTGGGCCGTACGTAGGTCGCCCGAACAGGAGGGAGACGGGGGAGTCTGCCGCCACTACCTATCGCGTGCGCCATATTTGCGCGATTTGGCCTCTGGCAAAGTCCGGCTTAGCGGGGCTTAAGCCCCGCGCGGGCTAAAGCCCGCCCTCCGTTACCACCGCATCCTCCGGATATGCGTGCATGCCGAATTCAGGCACATCCAGACCTTCATGCTCCACCTCGGGAGCCACGCGTATAGACTTCACCTTGTTCACCACGAAGAACACTACATA
This sequence comes from Bryobacteraceae bacterium, assembly GCA_049520215.1. GTDB lineage: Bacteria > Acidobacteriota > Terriglobia > Bryobacterales > Bryobacteraceae > Bog-159. Next base: position 9,316 of record JBEKPZ010000048.1, read on the forward strand.
AGTGGCTCCGAAGGCCCACAACGCGCACAGCGTGGCGCCGCCCAACTGGCACAAGAACTGGCGGGTATCTCCATGCAGCAGCCCGGTAACACCCTGCCCGGCATGTCCGAGGTAAGTGGTTGCCCCGACGTTGTTCCAGCCGGAACCGTAAGTGCCATCGGCGAAGATGCCCACGCACACTGCGCCCAGCCAGCCGCAGAAACCGTGTACCGAAATAGCGCCGCAAGGATCGTCGATCTTAGCCACGCGCTCGTTGAATAGCACACCCACGCACACCACGATCCCGGCCAATACGCCGATGACTACCGCGGAATTGGGAGACACGAAGGCGCATGGAGCGGTGATCGCCACCAGACCGGCCAGCATCCCGTTGCAGGCCATGGTGACATCGGGCTTGCCGAACAAAAAGTACCAAAGCAGCAGGGCCGTCGCCGAACCGGCCACCGCAGCCAGGTTGGTGTTGATGGCAATCACGGAAATGCGCAGGTCCGTGGCGCCCAGCGTCGAGCCAGGATTGAAGCCCATCCATCCGAACAGCAGGATGAACGTGCCGGTGACCACGTAGACCAGGTTATGCGCGGGGAATGCGCGCGGCTTTCCATCCTTCCCGTATTTGCCGAGGCGCGGCCCCAGAATGATGGCCAGCGCCATGGCACAGAATCCTCCCACGGCGTGCACCACGGTGGATCCCGCGAAGTCCACGTAGCCGTGGCCCAGGTTCAGCGTGGATCCGATTTGCGATAACCAGCCGCCGCCCCAGACCCAGCAGCCGAAAACCGGATAGAGAATCGCGCCGATGAAAAGCTCGCAGAGAAGAAACGCCCAGAACGTGATGCGCTCGCAGATGGCGCCGACGATGATATAGCCGGCGGTCTCCATGAACACGACCTCGAACAGCGCGAGGCAATTGCTGCCGGCGTCGTAGGCCGGGCCGGACATGAAGAACCCATTGCCGCCCAAGAATCCCCACTGGCCGCTGCCGATCAGATAGTGGTTCAGAGTGGGAACGCCGCCCAGGTTGCCGGGCGCCGCGTTGATGGCCACCGCGCCAAACTGAAACGCGTAGCCCACCGCATAGTACGCCAGAAACGCGAACACATAAGCCGCGAAATTGAGCATCATCAGATGCCCGGCATTCTTCTTGCGGACCAGCCCGCAAGTCAGCAGCGCGAATCCGGCTTGCATGAACAGCACCAGGTAGCCGGTGTTCAGAGTCCACGCAAAATTGGTCGCCACGCGGATGTGGCCCACCGAATCGGCCAGTTTCACCGCCAGCGGTTCCTTGGCCGCCTGGGACTGGTAGTCGTCAAAATCTTTTTTGTTTTTGGGATAGTCCGGCGAGTTCTTGTCCGCCGGGGCCGGCACCGCGAAGGTGTTGCCCCCGGCATCCACCGCGGTGGACTTGTCGCCGGTGACGATACCGGCCGGGTCCGGCTTGGGCGCATCCTCGGCGCGGCCCTGCGACAGTAGGATCGGCAATCCGGCGGCCAGCAGCAGGGCAGCCTTCGCAATGAAACGAAACAGGTGCCGGCGACGCCTCGCGGCGCTCTTCTTCATCGTAACGTTCTCCTCAGTCGGTAAAGTTGTAAACAAACCATAAAGAGACCACGGGCGGACATTTAAATAGAGTGAACCAAAGGGCGCGCAAGGGGTCAAGACGAAATTTCTTTTGCGCCCGATAAGCTTTTTTGTGGTGGCGGCGCGTGGCAGAATAGATGACTGAGGAGGATCGCGCAGCTTGCCGGCGAGCATCGACAGACGCCCCAGCCCCGAGGAGTTGCTGCGCCGCGTGCAGGCGGAAGAACGCCGAGCCCGGCGCGGGCGGCTCAAGGTCTTTCTGGGTTACGCCTCACGCGTGGGCAAGTCGTTCCGCATGCTGGATGAAGGGCGGCGGCGCAAGGAACGCGGCGAAGATGTGGTGGTGGCTGGCATCCAGTTTCCGCTCACGCCCGACCTGGAGGCGTTGATGGCCACCCTGGAGTACATCCCGGTGCTCAAGGAAACATACGCCGGAAACGAGTACGAAGTGCTCAACGTCGCGGCGATTTTCCGCCGTCATCCGCGCGTCTGTCTGGTGGACGAATTGGCCTACGATAATCCGCCGGGCACCCGCAATCCCAAGCGGTGGCAGGATGTGGACAACATCCTCGATCAGGGCATCTCGGTGATCACCGCCGTCAATCTGCAGCACATCGAAGAGCACCAGGACGCCGTCGAGCGCATCACCGGCAAGCGCGCGCGACAGACCGTGCCGGAGCGATTCCTGCGCTCCGCCGACGAGATCGTGCTGGTGGATGCGGCCGTGGAAGACATGATGAAGCGGGCCAGCGACAGGGAGCCGGCCGACCTTCGCCGCCGGCTTTCCGAACTGCGGGAACTCGCCTTGCTGCTGGCGGCGGATGTGATCGACGGACAACTGGAGAACTACCTGCGCTCCAACGGCGTGGTCTTGCGCTGGGGTTCGCAAGAGCGCATTCTGGTCTGTATGACGCCGCGCAGCGATGCGGGCGCCATGCTGCGCAGCGGACGGCGGAACGCGGACCGCTTCCACGGTAATCTGCTGGTTTGCTATGTCCGGCAAAGCGGGCTGAGCGCCAAGGACCAGGCGACCATGGACGCGAACCTGGCGCTGGCCATGGAACTGGAAGCCGACGTCCACGTTTTGGAAGGCTCGGACCCGATCGCGGCTATCATCCGTTTTGCGCGCGACGAGCGGGTAACCCAGATTTTCGTGGGCCACAGCGCTCCCGACCGCTGGAAGGAAATGTGGTCGCGCAGTCCCGTGGACCGGTTGATCCGGGCGGCCACGGATATCGACGTGCGCATCTTCCCGCATCCGCAAACGACATGAGCGGCCCAGTCGAAGCAGTCGCTCCCGATACCGCGCCCACGCCGCCCAAGGGCAGGCTCAAGGTGTTCCTAGGCTATGCGGCGGGCGTAGGCAAGACTTATCAGATGCTCGACGAAGCGCAGGAACTCCGGCGCAAGGGAGCCGATGTGGCGGTTGGGTATTTCGAACCTCACGGCCGCCAGGACACCATCGCCAAGACCGCGGACCTGGAAATTATTCCACGCCGGAAGGTCGAATACCGCGGCGCTGTCTTCGAAGAAATGGACGTGGATGCCATCCTGCGGCGCAAGCCGGCGGTGTGCCTGGTGGATGAATTCGCGCATACCAACGTGCCCGGCTCACTGCGGCTAAAGCGGTGGGAAGATGTGCAGGTGTTGCTGCAGGCGGGCATCGATGTTCTGACCACGCTCAACGTGCAGCATCTGGAAAGCCTCAACGACGAGGTGTGGCACATCACCGGCGTGCGCGTACGCGAAACCGTGCCGGATTGGGTGGTGGACGCCGCGGACGAAGTGGTCCTGGTGGATCTGACGGCGGAGGCTTTGCAGAATCGGCTGCATCGCGGAGTAGTGTATACGCGCGAAAAGGCCATGAAGGCCATGGAGAACTTCTTCACCGAGGCGAATCTGACGGCCTTACGGGAGATGGCGCTCCGCCACACGGCGCACGAAGTTGAGGGGCGGCTTTCGGACCTGGACGCTCCGGCGCCCGGCCGGGCGCAAACGGCGCGGCCGGCGGCCCAAGCCCCAGCGCGGCACGAACGCATTCTCATCTGCCTGACGGAGCGGCCGTCGACCGCCGTGCTGATCCGCCGCGGCAAACGGGTGGCGGATTATCTGCATGCCGACTGCCTGGCGGTGCATGTGCAGCGCAACCCCGTGGGCGGCGGGCCGGAAGCCCGCAACGAGGCGCTCGAAAAACACTTAAGCTTCGCGCGCAACTTGCACATCGAAACGCACGTGTTGAAAGGTAAGGACGTGGCCCGCAGCATCGTGGATTTTGCGCGCGAGCAGAATATCACCCAGATTTTCCTGGGGCGGGCGGGCGCCAAGGCGCTATGGGGCGGGGTGGGGAGTACGGTTCACAAAGTCGTGCGGCAGGCGCGGGACCGCGAGATCACGGTTGTGGCGGAGCGCTTGCGGTAGTTGTGGGGCTTCAGCGCGTGCTTCGCTCGCGACGGCCGATTGACAATCGGCCTGCAGGTTGTCAACCTGCCCCACCACCCGGCGGGTCTGGAGACCCGCCGCAGGCGTGGACGCCCGCCCCACAGCCAAAATGCCTGCTAGGATTAAGGTGAGCAATGTTCCGATTCTGGGTATTAGGATTTCTCATTTGTGCGCCCATCCTGGCGGCGCCGGCGGTGGGCGAGAGCGCCTGTGGGGCCGGGTCGCCCGAGATCGCGTCGGCTTTCGACCACCTCTACAATTTCAATTTTCCGGCGGCCCACCTGGACATCAACCGGTACATCACGGCGCATCCAAAGGAACCGTTGGGGTATGCCATTCGCTCCGCGGCGTACCTTTTCTATGAATTGGACCGGCTGGGTATTCTGGAAACCGAGTTCTTAATCAGCGACAAGCACATCGCCGAGAAGAAGGCTCTGCGGCCTGATCCCCAGGTGCGCACGCTGTTTCTGAAGTCGCTCGAAGATGCGCAATCGCGCGCGGAGGCGGCGCTGGCGGCCAACCCGAGCGACCGCCAGGCATTATTCGCCATGTCCATCGTGGAGGGGGTGACCACCGACTACATGGCGTTTGTCGAGAAGCACCAGATCGCCAGCCTGTCACCCGCCAAGCGGTCCAACAGTTATGCGCAGCAACTCTTAAAGCTGAATCCGCCCTGCGTGGACGCATACATCACCGCCGGGATATCGGAATACATGGTGGGTAGCCTGCCGTTCTTCATCCGCTGGTTCGTGCACTTCGACAACGTGCAGGGCAGCAAGGATCAGGGCATCAAGAACCTGGAGCTGGTGGTGCGGGAGGGACATTACTTCAAACCGTTCGCCATGATCCTGCTGGGCATTATCGACCTGCGCGAGAAGCGCCCGCGCGAAACCGAGAAACTGCTGGAGAGCCTGGCGCGCGATTATCCTTCCAATCCGTTATTCCGCAAAGAACTCGCCAGAATGAACGCCGCGCCGAATGCCGACGGACAGAATTAAGTGCGGGGCTTAAGCCCCGCGCGGGCTCAAGCCCGCCCTCCATTGGGACTATAGCTTACTGATCAGATCCTTGATTTTCGTCTCTTCGTCCTTACCGGGGTTGCTCCGCAGCGCCCGCTGCAGCTCCCGCAGCGCCTGCGGCTTGTCGCCCTTCTGCGCCAGCGCCATGCCCAGGTGAAACCTGTATGTCGGGTTATCCGGCTTCTGGTTCACCAGCCCCTGGAAGACGTCCATGGCGTTGTCGCTCATATTCTTCTTCAAGTAAATCCAGCCCAGCGTGTCGGACACCTCGGTCAAGTTCGGCAGCACCTGCTTGGCGCGTTGCGCGTAGGTAAGGGCCTGGTCGAGGTCCCCGGAGTTGCTCTCCGCGATCATAAAGGCCAGGTTATTCAGGGCCACGCCATCTTGCGGGTTCAGCTTAATGGACTGCTCGTAAGCCTCCTTGGCCTCCTGTTTCCGGCCGGCGGCCGCCAGGCCCAGCGCCAGCTCGACGCCCACCGTCGAATTGACCGGCATCGCCTCTCTGGCTTTGGAGAGAAACTGTATCGAGCCGTTTAAGTCTCCCTTCTCACGCAATGCGATACCCATCCTGAAGTAAACGTCGCCGCGCGCCTTGGAATTCTTGTCCAGCTCGTTGAGTACGTTCTGAAACTGGCCGATCGCCAGATCGTAATTCTTGCCCCGCGCCGCGATATTGCCCAGGGTCATCTGGAGGTCGATGCGCGAGGGGTTCTTGGCCAGCTCCGCTTGCAGGAACTGAATGGCTTGATCGAAATGGCCGCCGCCGGCCAGCGTCTCCACCAACCCCACCAGGCTGCGCGTATCCTTCGGATTCGCCGCGTAGGCTTTCCGGAAAACGGACTCCGCCTCTTTCAGGTTGTTTTCTCTCACGGCCAGCATGCCCAGCGAGAAATCGACATCCGGCGTGTTGGGATTGGCTTGCCGCAGCGCTTCCAGCAATCGCCGCGCGTCGGCATACTTGCGCTCGCCCATCAAGGCCGCGGCTTGGATCATGCGCGCCGGGCCGTTCTTCTTGTCGACCTGCAGAATGTCGTCGGCGGATTTGAGCGCCTGCTCGAATTGAGACTGCATCACCTCGAGTTGCGCCAGCGCCAGCCGCGCCGGCAGATAGTCGGGCCTCAGCCGGATGGCCTCGGTGAACTGCTGGCGGGCCTGCTCAAACTCTCCGCGCGCCACGTGCGACCGCCCCAGGTTGTAGCGCGCCACGAAGTTGTCCGGGGCCGCGTTCACCACCGACTGCAACTCGGAGATGGCCTTCTGCACCTCGCCGCGATCGAGCAGCATGGATGCCTGCAATCCCCGCGCATCGGTATCCTTGGGATTATCCTTCAGAATGGCGGCGGCGACATCGGCTGCATCCTGGCGCTTGTTCTGGCGCATCAGCACTTCGATCATGCGCTTCTGGTAGGTGGCCTTCTGCTTGGGGTCCGCGGCCATGCCTTCCTGGTACTGCTTGAGCGCCTCCGCCAGGTCGCCGTTGCGCATATAGAAATCGCCCACCATCACGTAGGCGCGCTCGAAGTCCTTGGCGCGGGCTTTGATCTGGTTGAGCGTCGCCACCATCTCGCCGTGACGTTGCAGCCTGGCGTAAAAGGTCGCCAGCGACACCAGAAAGCCGATTTGCTTGGGATTGTTGGCGGCGCCCGTCTTGAGGATCTGCTCGGCATCGGCCGTTTTGTTCTCGACCAGGTAAACGCCGTACAACTCGTTATAGACGCCGGTGCTGGTCTTATCGGAATCGATGACCTGCTTGTAGATCTGCTCGGCTTCCGGGAACTGGCGGCTGGCGGCCAGCGCCCGCGCCAATTGCACTTTGAGGGCCGGCCCCGGCGTCTTGATGGAGATGGCTTTGCGGTACTCCGCGATGGCCGCGGCCAGCAACGTTTCGGTCTGCTCCTTGGGGCCCCCGCGGGCATTGATCTGCGCCCGCACGAAATCCAGGTCCGCGGTCAGGCGGTGGCCGTCGAATGAGTTGGGGTCGCGCTGCAGAAGCTCTTTGGCAATTCCATCTACTTCCGTCAGGAACTGGGGGTCCCGGCTGAACGCAAGGTAGATCTCGGCCAACCGGACTTCGGAGTCGATGTGCTCCGGCTGGTCCTTGGGGATGAGTTCGATGGCGCGCCGCAATTCGCCCAGGGCGTTGGAGATGCGGCCAAGCTTCAGATCGGTCTGCGCCAGGTGGTAATAGGCGGAGCCGTATCGCTGGTCCTTCTGGAGGGCGTTGCGATACATGATGGAAGCTTCCTTGAACTTACCCTTCGCGAAATATTTGTTTCCGTTTTCCAAGTAACGCTTCTTGGCGGCATTGGGGTCCCGGCTACACGAAACCAAGGTCAGCGCAGCCAGGATGACTACCAGGGATCTCATGCAAGTCCTCACGCTGATTCTAATATAGATTGCACCGTGCGGTGGGCGGTTTTTTGAACGAGGCCGGGCGGCGCCGCCTGGCGGGCGAGAAATCCTGAGATTTTCCCGTATCCGAGCCACTAAGACTGCTGAAAACCCCCAATGAGCTCACCCGTTCTATCGGAAGGAAGTACGATGGACTTGCAGACTCAATCGGCGGCGTCGGCGGAGGGCGCCATCTCGATCCTGCTGATCGGCCCCCCGGATTCCCGCCGTTGCGCGCTACGCAACATCCTCACGCCTCCGCAATGGGAAATCCGCGAAGCCGCGACCTATAGGGAAGCCGTGAGAATCCTCGACAACCGGCGCATCGCGGTGACCATTTGCGACACCGAAATCGAGGACGGTAACTGGCAGGTGTTGCTCGCCGATCTGCAAAACCGCGCCAATCCGCCGAACCTCATCGTTTCGTCCCGGTTGGCCGACGAGCGGCTGTGGGCCGAGGTCCTGAACCTGGGCGGCTACGACGTTCTGGTGCAGCCCTTTGACCGCGGCGAGGTTCTGCGGGTGGCGCGCATGGCGTGGATGGCATGGCGGCAGGAACGCCCAGGCCGGACTACGTCAGCCTCCTGCTAGACTAGCAGGAGGCTGAAAAAGGCATGAAGATCTTTCATTCAGGTCACAGACTAAAGTCTGTGCCACCGGTTATCAATGACCTAGCGGCAGGCATGAACATCGTTCATTCAGGTCACAGACTAAAGTCTGTGCCACCGGTGGCAAAAAGCGAAAAAAGAGGACGCCCATCGGCGCAAATTCCCTTCTATTCCTCCATTCGCGCCCCGAAATCTAGTCTTTTCACCTAATACAAATAAAAACCGCCGCGCGCCCCGGCCTTGTGCTAGACTCTCTATCGGAGCAAATCGCCCCCCCGAATTTCACGAATTTCTCTCGAACTAACGAGGCCGTGATCCCGCACTTCACGCATGTTTTCTCCGGCGGCCCTGTCGGCCGCACGGCGTTGGCGATGTTTGGCATGCCTTATGCGGCCACGGCTGCCGCCGGTGGTACGCCTGCGGTAAGCGTTTCGCTGCCCGCGGCGCTGGGGATCGGCGCCGCAATCGGCCTGGCGCTGGCCGCCTCGCTGCTGGCTCCCGTCCTGAATAAGATTCGGAAGCAGCGGAATTTGCTCGACGAGTTATTCGAACAGGCGCCATTCGCCGTGGCCCTGACCGATTTGGAGCATCGGATCGTGCGGGTCAATCGGGAGTTCACTCGGGTTTTCGGCTATGCTCCCGAGGCCGCCATCGGCCGTCTTATTGGCGAGTCGATCCTCCCCGCCGAGTCGCAAGCCCAGTATCGAAAACACATGGATTTGTTGGCGCAGGGGCAGCGCGTGAATGCCGAAGGCGTTCTCTGCCGCCAGGATGGCAGCCGTTTCCCAGCCGCCGTCACCCTGTTGCCCTTATCCAAGCCCGGCCCAGCGACCATGGTGTGCGCCATCTACCGCGACATGACGGATCAACAGCGGGCGGAGGAAGCCCTGCGATCCAACCAAGGACGGTGGCGCGTCCTGTTCGAGAATTCAGCCGTGGGCATCACGGTGACCGATGAGCACCGCAACTTCATCGCTGCGAATCGCGCTTATCGGGAAATTGTGGGGTACTCGGAAGAAGAGCTGCGGGCCACCACTTACCTGGACCTTACCGACGAAGAAGACCGCCCCCTGAACGCGTTGCTTGCCGCGGACCTCCGGGCCGGCCGGCGGCCGTACTTCCAGTTGGAAAAGCGTTATCGGCGTAAAGACGGCCAGTTGGTCTGGGTACGGGTCACGGCTTCGACGAGCCCCGAAGGCGAAGCCGATCCCCGATTTGGCATCGCCATTGTCGAAGACATCACCGAGCGTAAGCGGTCTGAAGCCAAGTTGCAGGAATACGAGAAAGTCGTCCAAGGCTTGCAGGAAATGATTGCGGTGGTCGACCACGACTACCGTTACGTGATTGCGAATCAAACATACCTCAACTATCAGGGCCTGCGGCAGGAACAAGTGGTCGGCCATCTGGCCCCGGAATTACTGGGGCAAGAGGTGTTCGAGCGGGTCATCAAGAGCAAAATGGATGAGTGTTTCCGGGGTAAAGTCGTCAAATACGAGTTGGCCATCAATTATGCCAAACGCGGCTTGCGGGACTTGGTTGCAACATATTTTCCCATCGAAGGGCCCGCCGGCGTCGATCGCATAGCCGTAGTCCTGGAGGATATTACCGATCGCAAGCGGGCCGAGCGGGACTTGCACCGTTCGTTCCAGGAGTTGCACGCGCTCAACGCCCGTTTGGAGAGCATACGGGAGGAGGAGAGAACCAGGCTGGCGCGGGAGTTGCACGATCGGCTGGGACAGACCCTGACCGCCATCCGGATCGACCTGGCCGCGGCGAAGGCCACGCCTGACCGTGAGCAGCAATTGCCGAGGATCGACGCCATCTCGGGCCTGGTGGAGGAAACCATTCATGCGGTGCGCAAAATCTCGACCGAATTAAGGCCGGGAATCCTGGACGACCTGGGCCTGGCGGCCACCGTGGAGTGGGCCGCGGAAGAGTTTCAGGCGCGCACGGGAATTGTGTGCCAGGTCGGCGCGGCCGAGCCCGATCCGGCCCTCGATCCAGAGCGCGCCACCGCGCTCTATCGCATCTTCCAGGAAGCCTTGACCAATATCGCGCGGCACGCCCGCGCCACTCAGGTGGCCATCGGTTTGGTCCAGGATGGCAGCCATCTTTCGCTCGAGGTGCGCGACAACGGCATCGGCATCGCGGCGGAGCAACTCTCCGCTTCCGGCTCGCTCGGCATTCTGGGAATGCGCGAGCGCGCCATGCTGCTGGGAGGCGAGTTCACCATTGCCGGAGAGCCAGGAAGCGGCACCACCGTGCGCGTCCGGATTTCAATCGCCGACAGGGCACAGGCGGCAGCCGAGGGGTGATGGGGGGCGGGCGTTTTTGCGAAGGTGAAGAGGCCGGCCGGGGGCCTGGCCCGCGTAGTCGAAGGAAAGGCCGATTGACAATCGGCCTGCAGGTTGTCAACCTGCCCCACGAGACCCGCCGCAGGCGTGGACGCCCGCCCCACAAGGCCCGGATTGGGGTTATACTAACGCTACCGACTCGGGAGCCATGCCCATAATGGAAGTTCCCGCTCATCGCCTGTTCGTACGGGATAATCTCTGGATCGTGTTCCTGGCTGCCGGTTATTTTCTCGCCAGCGAAGGGGGACTTCTGTTCCTCAAGGTCCATGAGGTCCTGGCGCCGGTCTGGCCGGCTGCGGGTATTGGGCTGGCCGCGCTCCTGATCGGTCCCCGGCGCCGATGGCCTGCGATGCTCCTCACTCTGTTCCTCACGGGCATTTTCGCGAGTTTATTAGCTGGCCGGTCCGTCCTGACCAGCGTTGGCTTCATGACCGCGTATGTCCTCCGGTCGCTGGCTTGCGCGTGGCTGATTTCCCATTGGTGCGGGGCAGCCGTGCGGTTCTCCCGCGTCAACGAGGTGCTAGCCTTGACCTTCTGCGCGACGGTGGTGAATGCCTGCACCGCGTTCCTCGGCGCCGGCGCGGCCACCCTCGCCAGCGCGTCCGGGTTCTGGAGCCTGTGGAACATCTGGTGGATTTCCAATGGCCTCGGCATGCTGCTGGTGGCTCCCCTGATTCTCGCCTGGTTCGACATCAAGCGCCGGTTGGCTGTCCCGCGGTGGAACCAAATGCTCGAGTGGGGACTGTTCCTGGCGATTTGGTGCGCGGCTGGGTTCGTGGTGACGAACCCGCACCCGAACCCAACGGTGTACCCCTTCAGAGCATATCCCTATATGCTGGTTGCCTTGCTGGCATGGCCTGCCTTACGGTTTGGCCAGCGGGGCGTCACGCTGGCACTCGTAGTGCTGGCGGCGATTGTCGTCACTCGCCAAGCGGTGAATGCGGGGCCCCTACTCTGGGCGGGCGGCGGCCCGTTCGAGCGCTTGCTGACGGTACAGGTATATCTCGGCTTCCTGGCGGTCACCGGTTTGCTGCTCTCCGCCACATACACCGAAGCCGCGTCCGCCGAGCAATCCTCTCGCGAAGCCCATGCCCGTTTGCGGGCCTTGGCGGACAATCTCCCCAACGGCATGGTTTATCAGTTTGTGCGCAAAGGCGATGGCCCCGCACGTTTTCTATACGTGAGCGCCGGGGTCGAACAACTGACCGGCGTCTCCGCCGAGGAGGTGCTCAGCGATAGTTCGGTGCTCTTCAGCCTGGTCCCGGAAGAGGACCGTCCGGCTGTTCTCGCCGCGGAAGCGGCAGGCGCCAAGGAGATGCGCGTTGTCGACATCGAAGTGCGCCAGCGCCGGCGCGATGGCGAGGTTCGCTGGATGCAGATTTCCGCGTCACCGCGCCGTCTACCGGACGGACGGATTTTGTGGGACGGGATCCAGACGGACATCACCGAGCGCAAGCGGGGTGAGGCCAGGTTGCGGGAATACGAAAAAGTTGTCCAAGGCTTACAGGAAATGATCGCGGTGGCCGACCGCGATTACCGTTACCTGATTGCCAATCAGACGTACCTCGATTATCGCGGCCTGAAGAGGGAACAAGTCGTCGGCCATTTAGTCTCGGAATTAGTAGGCCAGGAGACCTTCGACCAGGTCGTCAAAAGCAAAATGGATGAGTGTTTTGAGGGCAGCGTGGTCAAGTACGAGACCGCCGTCACGTATCCCGAACTCGGCCGGCGGGACTTGATTGCAACGTATTCTCCCATCGAAGGGCCCGCCGGCGTGGATCGCATAGCCGTAGTGCTGGAGGACATCACCGAGCGCAAGCGGGCCGAACGGGATTTGCAGCGTTCGTCCGCGGAATTGCACGCGCTCACCGCTCAGTTGCAGAGCGTTCGGGAAGAGGAGAGAGCCAGGCTGGCGCACGAATTGCAAGATCGGCTGGGACAGATCCTGACGGCCGTCCGGATCGACCTGGCCGCGGTGAAGGCCATGCCGGGCCGGGACCAACAGTTGCGGAGTATCGACGCCATCCTGGGCATGGTCGGGGAAACCATACATGCGGTACGCAGAATTTCGACCGAATTACGGCCCGGAATCCTGGACGACCTGGGCCTGGCGGCCGCTCTGGAATGGGGCGCGGAAGAGTTTCAGGCACGCACTGGAATAGAGTGCCATGTCAGCGCGCCCGGGATGGATCGGACCCTCGACGCGCAGTGCGCCACCGCGCTGTTTCGCATCTTCCAGGAAACCTTGGCCCATATCGCCCGGCGCGCCGGCGTCAATCGAGTGCGCGTCGTTTTGTCCCAAGACCGCGGCCATCTGTCCCTGGAGGTTCGCGACAACGGGCATGGACTCGGTGAAGACCAGCTCTCCGCCTCCCGCATGCTGGGCATCCTGGGCATGCGCGAGCGTGCTTCCCTGCTGGGAGGCGAGTTCACCATTACCGGCGATCCTAGGGCCGGAACCACCGTGCGGGTCAGCATCCCGGTCGCCGATCGCCAGCCGGCGGAGGCCAGCCAGTGATCCGGGTGCTTATCGCGGACGATCATGCCATCCTGCGGCGCGGGTTGCAGGAGATCCTGGTGCGCGAGATGGAGGGCGCCGTCTGCGGCGAAGCCAAAGACGCCACCGAGATCCTTGCCCGGGTTCAGGAGACGTGCTGGGATCTAGTGATCCTGGACATCACCATGCCCGGCCGCAGCGGCCTGGATGTGCTGCGGGATCTGAAGGCGGCGCGGCCCAAGCTTCCCGTTCTGGTCTTGAGCATGCACCCCGAAGACCAGTACGGCAAACGCATGCTCAGCGCGGGCGCCGCCGGTTATATGAACAAAGAAAGCGCCCCCGAAGAACTGGTGAAGGCCGTACGCAAGGTGGTGGCCGGCGGCCGCTATGTGAGCGACGCGCTGGCCGAGAAGCTGGCTTCCGACATGAGCGAGGATACCGGGCGGCCGCTCCACGAGGTGCTGTCCCACCGCGAATTTGAAATCCTGCGCATGATTGGCGCCGGAAGAGCCGTCAGCCAGATCGCCGAGGAACTGCACTTGGGAGTCACCACCGTCAGCACCTATCGCGCCCGCATCCTGATTAAGATGCACATGACTACGACCGCCGAGTTGATGCATTACGCGCTGCATAACCGGCTCATCGACTGAAATCGTTTGGGTGCGCAGGTGGTGGCACAGGTTTCAGCTTGGGTGTCAGGCTTCAGCCTGGGGTGTCAGGTGGCACAGGCTTCAGCCTGTGGTGTCAGGTGGCACAGGCTTCAGCCTGTGAGTGAATGCGCTCGAAAACCGAAATAATTCCGGCTCCGATGCGAGGTTCGCACTCACCGGATTCATTTCGATATAACGAATGATCTTTTCCCTCTCTCGCTGCGATCTCACCCAGTGGTCAAAGGACTCATCTTGCCAGAACGGCTGCCCGGTTCTCTGCAGCAATTCGTTGGCTCGTCTTGCAGAGACTCCCTTCACGTACTGAGTGATCTTCGGCGCCGGAGCCTTGGGCTCGATCAGGAGGTGAACGTGATTCGGCATCACCACGAAGGCGATGAGACTGTAAAGTGCGCGGACCCGGTCGCCATCCAGAATGGTCCCGGCGACGCATCCGGCGACTTGCGGTTGTCTGAGCCAGACGGGCCCCAGCGTCGCGTTTCCAAGCTCTCTGTCGGCTTCAACGAAAGCACGTCCGTCGCGGACAGAGCGCAGTGGCAATGTGCCATGGAGTCGAAAGGTAATGAAAAGTGCTGCTCCGTCGGGCTGAAAATGGGGAAGGTTACGGCGATATTCCACGTGAGGGTAGTGGTTTCGAGGGTGGAAATCTCTCACAGGCTAAAGCCTGTGCCACCCACCACAGGCTAAAGCCTGTGCTACCCCACAGGCTAAAGCCTGTGCTACCCCACAGGCTAAAGCCTGTGCCACCGGCTAAAGCCTGTGCCACCCCACCTCCGTGTAGTACAAAACACTACAGGCGAATCCGATTTCAATCTATTGCGGCGGGCATCCCGAAACTGCAAGATCAATACACGGGAGCTTAATGGCACTTAACGCAAACCGTAGCGTGACCTTAATGGACCTTGAGGAAGAGCTCCGCCGCTTGATGGAATCGAAGATTCTGCTGGTGGCGCTGGCCGACAAACTGGGGATGGCGGTTCCCCGTTCCTGCTGTGTCCATCAGGGGGAGAACCCCTGCTTATCCTGCGCTTCGGACTGGTTGGTGGCTCATGTGCGCTTTGCGAAAGGAGCCGTTAATTGACTCCGGCTCGTCCCAACATCCCTCTTCAGGTGGCGGGCAGCGCGACGAACTAGTCCGGATAGCCTTCGACTCGCTTCGGGAGCGGATCTGCCTGCTGGATGGTGGCGGGCGGATCGTCCTGACCAACGAGGCGTGGGACCGGTTCGCCCACGAAAACGGCGCCAGCCTCAGCCGTTGCGGTTTAGGCGTCAACTATCTGGAAGTCTGCCGCAGCGCCAAGGGACCCTTCTCCGAACACGCTTTGGATGCGGCCCTCGGGATCGACGCCGTGTTGCGGGGCGCGGTGCCCCAGTTCATTTTGGATTATCCCTGCCCTTCTCCTTCCCGAAAAGCATGGTACCGGCTCTTTGCCCGCCCGGCGCGCCGGCCCCAAAGCGGCGCCGTCGTCTTGCATTCTGAAATTACCAGCCAGGTCCTGCTGGCGGAGAAACTCCGCCACACGCAAGCGCACTACGGCGCCCTCTGGGAAAATCCGGTGGATGTAGCCACCTTGCTGGCGGCCGGCGGGAACATTCGATACCAGAGTCCCGCATCGGAGGCCGTACTGGGGATGCGGGCCGAGGAACTGGCCGGCCATGCGATCTTCGAATTCGTGCATGCGGAAGACTTGGAGGCAGTCCGCAAGCTGCTGCGCGACTGCCTGAGTTATCCGGCCGGCAAGCACGCCGCCGAATACCGTTTCCGCGATAAGAGCGGCTCCTGGCGGCTGGTGGAAAGCATCGCCCGCAAACTGCGTTCCGATCCCGACGAAGGCATCATTTTGAACACCCGCGACATCACCCATCGGCGCATGGCCGAGAGGGCCGTGCTGGCGAAGCAGGAGGCCCTGATCCGCGGCCGCGAGGAGTTGGAGGCCCTGGCGGCCCGCTTGTTCCGCGAGCGGGAAGAGGGACGCCGGCGGGTGGCCGCGGAACTGAATGGCGAGTTGAGCCAACGGTTGGCCGGCTTGACCCTGCAGGCGGCGCACCTGGCTGGCTACGCGGGCGCCCCTGGGCAGTCGGATGCGTTTGAGGCGGCCGTGGCCAGCCTGGGCCGCGACCTGCACCATCTCTCCGGCGACTTGTATCCGGCCATGCTGGAGCACTTTGGTTTGGCCGTGGCCCTGCGCGACTACTGCGCGGAATTCACCCGCAAACATGGCATTCCGGTCAATTACGTCCACCGCGGCATCTCCGCCCGCCTCCCCGTCCACGCCGCTTCCACTTTGTATCGCATCGCCGAGGCGGTCCTGGCAAACGTCGTCCAACACGCGCACGCGAATCGCGTTTGGGTCACGCTGAGCCGGACCGCGCAGGGCACCAGGCTGGCCATCCGCGACGACGGCGCCGGTTTCGATCCCGCGGCGCTGGAGCATGGATCGGGCTTGGGCATCCTCGCTATGCGGGAACGGCTGCGCACAGTAAACGGGTCGCTATCCATCCGGTCGCACCCGGGCGGCGGGACCAGGGTGGTGGCGCTGGCACCGCTATCGCCCGCGCACGATTCTTAGACTGTGGGGTAGACGATCGTTGTTTCGAGCTCGGCAGGCCACGAAAAACGATGGCCTGCCCCACTGCTGAATTTAATCGGTCACAAGCTTCACTTTCCCTGTAAGACTCTGAATCAAAAGCGATACGTCCGCTTGGTGGACTCGCCGCTTGGCGCCTCGCGCGTACAATGAGCATCGAGACACTATGGCGCGGCAATCCAGATCAGTCCTCACCGAACGGAAACGCGAGCCGCTGGACCCTTTCTTCGCGCTCTCCCTGGACCTTTTCTGGATTACCACGCTCGACGGCGATTTCCGCCGCCTCAATCCGGCCTTCATCACCGCCATGGGCCATCCCGAAGCGGATCTGCTGGCCACCAATATCCTCGACCTGCTGCATCCCGAGGACCGCCCGGCCGCCGCAGCCGCCATCGCCGGTCTGGGACGCGGGAATCCTATCGCCGGCCTGGAGAGCCGCTTCCGCTGCGCCTGCGGCTCCTACAAGTGGCTGGCCTGGAGCGGCACGCCCTTCCTAGCAGAGGGGTTGGCCTACACCGTCGCCCACGACTTGACCAGGCGGAAGCTGGACGAGGAAGCCCTGCGCCAAGCCGAAGCCCGCTGCGTTTCCGCGCTCGAAAGCACGACCGACGCCTTCTTCGCGGTGGACCGACAGTGGCGCTTGGTGCGTGTGAACCAGCAGGCCGAGCGCCTGTGGGTGCGCCATCGCGAAGACATCCTGGGCCGCAATCTTTGGGAAGTGTTCCCCGAAGCCGTCGGCGGTCCCTTTCAACGGCTGTACGAACAGGTTATGAGTAGCCGCGCGCCCGCGCATCTGGAAGAATTCTGCCCGTACGGCTCGTGCAACCTGTGGTTCGAGGTGCACGCCTACGCCACGCCGGAAGGTCTGGCGGTCTACTTCCGCGACGTGACCGGCCGGCGGCGCGCCGACGAAAAGATTACGCGGATCTTGCAGGAAAAGGAAGTACTCCTGCGCGAAGTCCATCACCGCGTCAAGAACAATCTGCAGGTCGTCTGCAGCATGCTCCGCCTGCAGGAGCGCAACCTCCACGACGACACGCTGCGGCAGGTCCTCAAAGAGTGCCGCGAGCGCGTCGTGGCCATGGCCATGCTGCACGACCAATTGCATCGCGCCAAGGATTTTTCGAACATCAACCTGGGCGAATATATTCGCAATCTGGCCGCCAGCCTCTTCTGTTCCTACGGCGTGAATTCGGCGGACATAGGCCTGCGCCTGGATATCGAGGATGTCCCGGTGGCCGTCGATACCGCCATCCCCTGCGGCCTGCTGGTCAACGAGCTGGTTTCCAACTCCCTCCGGCATGCCTTTCCGGAAGGCTCGAAAGGCTGTGTCTCGCTGGGGCTTCACGCGCTCGACGGCGGCTGGGTGGAACTTACCATAGCCGACGACGGCCGGGGCTTCCCGGAACGCCCGCAGGACTCCCAAACCCGGTCGCTGGGACTGTGGCTGGTGGATCTGCTGGCCGACCAGATCGGCGCGGCCGTGGAGCGTTCCAGTAGCGCCGGCGCCCGGTACCGGCTTGTCTTTCAAGAGACAGCAGGACAGGCGTCCCCGCCTGTCCAATAACAAGAGTCAAGGAGAAATCGGATGAACAAGCCTCGCATCATGTTAGTCGAGGATGAGAAGGTTGTGGCGGCCGACATAGAAGAGTGTGTCAAGAGCCTGGGATACGAAGTAGTGGGAGCCGCCGCCACCGGCATGGAAGCTCTCCGGCTGGCGGTCAAGACCATGCCGGATCTGGTCCTGATGGACATCAAGCTACGCGGCGTTTTGGATGGTATCGACGTGGCCGGCGCGCTGTATGACCAACTCAAAATCCCGGTGGTCTACCTCACCGCCCACGCCGATGCGGAAATCCTGGAGCGCGCCAAGCTTACCGCGCCCTCCGGCTACGTCTTGAAACCGTTTGACGACCGCACCCTGCGCACCGCCATCGAGATGGCCTTCGACCGCCACCGGCGCGAACGCCAACTGATCGAAGGCGGGCAGCGTTTGGCGGCCGCCATCGGCAGTATCGATGAAGCCGTAATCGTCACCGAGGAAAGCGGCCAGGTCGCGCTGATGAACCGCGTTGCGGAATTCCTCACCGGTTGGACGCAGGCAGAGGCTCTCGGCAAACCAGTCGGTGACGTTTTCACGATTCTGAATGCCCGCACCGGAGCCCCGCAGGCGTCCCCCGTTGGCAGAGTGTTTCGGGAAGGCGTCGCCATCGGCTTGGGGGACGACGTCTTGCTGCTGGGACGGCACGGCGCGCGCGAGCCCATCCAAGGCAGCGCCACACCTGTGCGCGATGGCGAAACGCAAGCCGTGGGCGTATGCCTCCTGTTTCGCGCCGCGAGCCAGCGTGCCGCCGACGAGCCCTGGGGATCGGCCGATCATGGTTCCGCGAACCGTATGCAGATCCTCGGCCGCCTGACCGCCGCCGTCGCGCATAAGTTCACCAGCCTGCTGGAAATCGGCCGCGGACGGGCTCACGCCGCGCGCCTGGCCGACCGTCTGCTCGAATTTGGCCAGCGCCAGCCCGCCCCGCCTTCCAATCTGGATCTCAACGGCCTGATCGGCGGTTTGGACGATTTGCTGGAATGCGCGCTGGGCGACGACATCGCCTTGCAACTGGTGCTGACGCCCGGCGCCGCCGTCGCCAAGGCCGATCCCGGGCGCATCGAGCTGATCCTGATGCACCTGGCGCTCTCCGCCCGCGACGCCGCCTTCCGGGGACAGTTCTCCATCGAGACTGCCGCGGTTTTCAGCGAGGACAGCGGTGACGGCTACGCGATCGTCACCGTCACCCCGCCCGCGGTGGGGCGCGCCGTACCGCCCGATCTGCCGACTCTCGACGAAATCGTGCGGCAGTCGGAAGGGGAAATCCGTTTCTCGGTCGAAGAGGGCGCCGTCAAGCTCTACCTCCCCGCCGCCCTGCCGTAATCAGGTGCCGAGGGGCGGGCGTCCACGCCTGCGGCCGACGTCCACGTCGGCCGTTCGTTATGCGAAGAGCGGGTCCTGGAGGACCCGCGCAGGACTGGAGTCCCGCCCCACGACTCAGTACTTCCAGCTACTCACATCCGCGCCCTTGGGCGCGGTCTCCTCCATGTGTTTGACCATCTCCGGCAGATAGTGCTGGTTCAGTCCCACCTTGGGATCGAAGCTGCCCGCATAGCAATGCGGCTTGCGCTGCCCGAAGTCGAACGTCCCATGATAGTACGGCTCCGTGGTAGTCTCCATGAAGTCTTGCAGTAAGTGGACCGCGCGATCCAGATAGAAACTGTCCGCGTCGCCCACGCACACATGCAGCTTGCCGGCTAACTGAGGTCCCAGGGTCTTCCAGTCGCGCTCCATGATGTGAGTCAGGTCGTAGTGCTCCTTCCAGTACTCCGCCACCTTATGGTCGATCTCCCCGGTGACCTTATTGAAGACAGGTTTCGGATAACCATCCTCGCCCACCGAGCTGAAGTAAGCCTGCCAGGCGTCCAGTTGTTCGCCCGACCGGCTCCTGGTGCCCTGCACCAGCTCGAAGCGGTTCATCTGTTGCATGGTCGAAAGCAGCATGCCATCCGCCTGCCGCATGGCCGGCCGCGGCACCCGCGCAAAGGGACCCTCCACCCAGTAGGCGTTCTTGTCTTCGTACAGGTTCATGGTCATGTACGCGCGGAAGTCCACCACGTCCGGGCAAAACACCCACGCGCCATTGTAGAAATCCGGATAGAACACCTGCGACGCCAGCGCCTCCCAGCCGCCCGTAGAACCGCCATAGACCGCCCGCGCCCATCCCTGGCCGATGCCGCGGAACTGCCGCTCCACGTACGGAATCAGTTCCTGGGTGATGGCGTCCCCGTAAGGGCCGGCGTTGGCCGAGTTCACCGCATAGGAGTCGTCGAAGTAAGGAGTGGCATGCTGGATGGTCAGAACGATAACTCGTGGCATGCGTCCCGCGATCCAGTCCTGATAGAACTTGTAACCCGCACCCGAGCCCGGCTCGCTCCGCATAGCCAGCCCTCCCGGCAGGTTCCTGCTGAAGTGGCCTTGCATGACGATCAGCGGGTAATGCGCCTGGGGATGCTCCTCCCACCCGTCCGGCAGCAACAGCACTGCGCCTAACTCCACCGGCCGTCCCCAAAAGCGGCTCAGTAACTCGCTGCGCATCTTCACATGCTTCACCCACTTGCTATCGGGCTCCGCGGCCGGAACATCGGGCACCTTCTCGGTGAGTGACAATCGAATGGTTTGGTCCGCCCCGGCGTCGAGACGCACCTTCTGCGTCTTGCAGTAGAGGTTGCCCGGTTTTGACGCCCAGTGCTGCCCTTCGCCTTTGTCTGGCGGCAGCTTGACGGTGTGTCCGTTGGCAAGCTGAAAGGTCTCGTAGATATTGAGCACGGCCTGGACATAGTAATCCCCAGCGGGGATGTCTTTCAGGCTGTCGCGTGGATAGCCCAGCGTGGCCGCATCCACAACCGCCGCGGCGCCGGGCGCAAGCCCGTCCACGTCCACGCCAAACGCCTGCTGCGAACTCACCGTGAAGCTGATCTGGAACCGCGGCTCGGGCTTCTCGCTGGTAGAGATCAGCAGCATGACGTGCCCGTCCAGCGGCGCCGCGCTCATTTCTTTGGGAAACGAAATCTCAAAACGCTCCGCCGCCACCGCCGGCAGAGCCGCTGCCGTTACTGCTGCAAGCACCGTCAAAACTTTCAGAAGGATTCGCATGTCGCCTCACCGCGGGGTAATCAGCCCGCCCAACTTATCCTGCTCTCCCGAGCCCGTCCGCGGGAATCGCGTCGCGTAAGCTTCCAGGTACTTCAGCCCGGCCCCCGTGTTGTAGATCACGATCCGTTCCGCCGCCTTCAGGAAACCGGAAGCCAGCAGTTTCTCCAGGGCGGCCACGCAGGCTGCGCCTTCCGGCGCGGCGAAGATGCCTTCCTCGCGCGCCAACTGAATGCCCGCGTCCAGCAGTTCGCCGTCGCTCACCGCCAGCGCCGTTCCGCCGCTCGCGCGCACCGCCTCCAGGATCAGGAAGTCGCCCAGCGGCTTGGGCACGCGCAACCCGGCCGCCACGGTCGACGCGTTCTCCCAGAACTGGCTGCGGGCCTCCCCGCGATCGAATGCGCGCACCACCGGCTGGCAGCCTTCCACCTGCACCGCGATCATCTTGGGCCGCTTGCCGCCGATCCAGCCCAGCGCTTCCATTTCGTCGAACGCCTTCCACATCCCGATCATGCCCACGCCACCGCCGGTGGGATAGAAGATGGCGTCCGGCAACTGCCAGTCGAACTGCTCGGCCACCTCGTAGCCCATGGTCTTCTTGCCCTCGATGCGATAAGGCTCCTTCAGCGTGCTGATGTCGTACCAGCCATCTTTGACGGCGTCCGCAGCGCCAGCCGCCACCAGTTTCGCGCAGTCGCTGATCAGCCCATCCACCAGCGTGACGAATGCGCCGAACGCCTGGCACTCGATGTAATTCGCCTGCGGCACGTCGCGCGGCATGAAGATGTGCGCCTCGATCCCCGCCGCCGCGGCATAAGCCGCCAGCGCACTCGCGGCATTGCCCGCCGAAGGGATCGCCATCTTCCGGACACCGAGTTCCACGGCCATTGAAACCGCGCAGGACAGGCCGCGCGCCTTGAACGAACCGGTCGGATTCAGTCCCTCGTCTTTGATCCACAGGTCCTCGGCACCCAAGCGCGCTCCCAGCCGCCGTGCCCGGATGAGGGGCGTCATGCCTTCGCCCAGCGTGACGACCGACTCATCCGCGGGCGGCAAGACCGGCGCATAGCGCCACATGCTGTTGGGGCC
>JBEKPZ010000049.1:0-32896 GCA_049520215.1 Bryobacteraceae bacterium
AGTTACCGTGTCTCCTTTGAGAAAATCAAAGGCCACCTCGGCTTCACCTGTTCCAAGACCCTGGAGGACGGCATTCACGAAATCAAGGCTGCGTTCGAGAACGGCCAGATATCGGACTACGGCGCGGCATTGTACAGCAATGTCAAATATTTGAAGCAGCACGGCAGCCCGTTGCAGACCGACCGGCTCGGATCGCAAGTCATGGCGGCGCTGGCGCAGAAGGCATAAGATGCCGCCAGTCATATCCGTTATTGTTCCGGCGTTTAATGAGGAAAGCGTCATTGGACGTTGTCTGGCTTCGTTGCAGCAACAGGACCTGCCACCGGCCTCTTTCGAAGTGATTGTGGTCGACAATGGCTCGGCGGATCGCAGCAGGGAAATCGCACGGAGCTTCGGCAGTAGGCTGTCGGTGACCGTGCTGGAGAGAAGCGGGGTGCGGATTTCGGCTCTCCGGAACTTCGGCGCGGCCATGGCAAAGGGCGAGTCTGTCGCCTTCCTGGACGCGGATTGCGTGGCTCCCCGGCATTGGTTGCGGCAAATTGTCGATCTGTTGCACGCGGACGACTTTCGAATTGTGGGCGCGCAATATCGCATTCCGGCAGCTTCCTCCTGGGTGGCCAAGGCTTGGTATGGCGATTTGTGGCGGATGAAAGACGGACCCGTATCGTATGTGCCCGGCGGCGACCTGGCACTGAGCCGCGAATTGTTCATGAACCTGGGCGGCTTTGACGAGACGATTGTCACTAGTGAAGACACCGAGTTCTGCGAACGCGCGGCCGCGTCGTCGGTGCCCATACTGGCGCTACCCTCGTTAAGTGTCGTGCACTTAGGTACGCCGCAGACTCTGGAGGGATTCTATAGAAAGCAATCCTGGCACGGTATCAATGTCCACAGAGTATTTCTTCGCGACATCTTTCACTCCAAGTCCCGCAAGGCGATGTTGTTTGCGGTGTATATGCTCACCGGCATCGTCGCGGCAGTAGGCGGCGTGTGCGCGGCGGCGGCCTCCGGCAACGTTGCCGAAGCGCTAGCCGGCGCTGCTGTACTAACGATGGGCCCATTGGCGCTGGCTTTGCTCGCCAGCATGGAGCGCAAGAAGTGGAGCCTGCTTCCTCCGCTGACCGTGCTCTATGCGGCTTATGGGGTGGCCCGCGCAATGTGCTTGCTAGGTGTCGGTGGCGCGCGCAAGCCGCGCGGCGCCGCCGGCGTTCCGCCACACGCCGGCCAGGCCACCGAACTTCTCGGCTAACCGGGTAAGACTCATATGTCCCTCCACTTTGGCGCCGAAGGATCCATCGCCATCCTTCTCTACCTCGGCGCTATCGCCGCCGTTCTCGCCAGTATCTTCTGGCGCCCGGTGGTGGGCATCTTCTATCTGGTGCCACTGATCCCGCTGCAGACCATGCGTTATCGCCTCAATGTGGTCACCATTGTCCTGCTCGCGGTCGCTCTTGGCGTAATGCGGCGGAAAGGGACAGTTCTCCCGAAGACGCCGTGGACGGTTCTCATAGGTATCTATGCGGTTTTTACGTTTCTTTCGCTGATCCTGGGATCTTCCTACCTCGGCTTGCCTCTTCCATTCCCCGGGGGCGAGAGGTTTTCCGTCTGGGCCGATTACATGATGATGCCGGCGCTGCTCTTGTTGGTAGCGGCGGTTGAACCTAGCCGGCTTCAAATGAAAGGCATCATCGTCATGATGTGCCTCGCGGTGCTGGCGCTCGATCGTAACTTCCTGAGCACTGTGTCGGGCCGCGATTTCTCCGCTTTCTCCTATGACCTCCGCGACGCCGGAAGCATGGGTTATGCAGGCATCAACGGAATGGCCGCTTTCGAGGCGCAAGTCGCCATTTTCCTGCTGGCCCTGGCGGCCTTCGAAAAGAATCTACTTCTCAAGCTGGCGTACTGGGCGCTGGGTGGGCTTTCGGCAGTTTGCCTGATGTATAGCATGTCGCGGGGCGGCTATGTGGCGATCCTGGCGGGCTGGCTGTTCCTGGGCCTGGCGAAGATTCACATGGACCGCTCTGGTGCCCAATGCCGTCCGCGAGCGAGTCACCATGACTTATGACACCGGCGGGCTCGACCACTCGTCGGAAACCCGCATCACGCTTTGGCAGGATGCCATGCAGGTGTTCGACTCCAATATTGTACTGGGCTCGGGATTCAACACCTACGCCTATATGCACCGTGTGGGAGATTACGAGGACACTCACAACTTCTTCCTGAAGCTGCTGGTAGAGACCGGCATCTTCGGACTGGCGTTATTCCTCTGGCTGTTGGGCAAGACATTCCGGGTGGGACTTGCATTCTCCCGCCGCGCCAAGGATCCCTTTTATGCTTCCCTGGGGCTTGGCCTGGCCGGGTGGTTAGTGACGGCTTTTGTAGCTAATATGTTCGGGGATCGCTGGAACTATCTTCAGGTTTGCGGCTACCTGTGGGTGATCGCCGGTATGGTCGCCCACGCCCTTAAGGTTGAACAGGCAAAACCGAAAGAGAGCGCTGCCGCCGAAGATGTCGAAACGCCGTTGCCGGACGACGCAGTCCTCGCGTAACCATAACCAGCATGCCTATCTCAAGCTCAGTCGCCGGCGAAATGAAGAAGCTGATCCAGCACTCGTCCCACTATCTGGCGGGCCTGTTCGGCGGCCTGGCAATCGGCTTTATCTCCTTTCCGATTTTCACGCGGATTTTCTCGGTCGCCGACTACGGCATGATCGATTTTATCCAGAAGATCCTGCTGGTTCCCACGGCGCTGTCCAAGGCCGGGATGCAGAACTCGGTGCTCCGGTTCTATAACGAAAAGGAGTTCTCGTCGGACCGCCAATCTGCGCGGAGTTACTACTCGACCATGCTTTTCGGCGTGGCCGCGATGGCCGTGGCCATCACGCTGGTTTTCCTGGTTGCAGTGAAATTCCTGTTGAGACATCTCATCGATGGACCGCTTGCGACACTGCTCTTATTTGCATCGGCGTTGATCCTTCTGCGGGCGATCGAATCCATCCTGCTGTCTTTCCTGCGCATCGAGGAGCGGACCGCGGCATACAACGCGGCATCGGTTCTGATGAAAGCGGCCATGGTCGGCACGGTTTGCGCGTTTCTCCCATGGCTGGGGCGTTCTGTCCGAACATACTTGTCCGGCACGATGGTTGCCGAGCTTGTTTTTGTCACCGTCCTGGTCTCGTGGCTGTTCCGGCGGCGGCTGCTGAGCGCCATCAGTTTCGACCGCGCACTATTCCGTTCCGCGGTCGGATTCGGTTTGCCCCTGGTCTTCTATGAATTGGCGGGGGTCATTCTGCTGACAGCCGACCGTGCCCTGGTGCGGTATTATCTGGGCGGCGAAGCCCTGGGTTACTACTCGGTCGCTTATGGCTTGTCGCAATATGTAAACGACCTGATGACGGTGCCGCTCGGTTTGGCCATTTTGCCCATCTACTTGCGGCTATGGTCCGCGGAGGGCCGCGCCAGGACTATCGAATTTCTCCACCTATCGCTGGACTTCTATCTGATGGCCGCCGCCGGCATTTACATGCTGGTGACGCTAGGATCGCACGATGCGTTGGTGCTGCTCGCCTCGCCGAAATATCTTGGCGCGGACCGGCTCATTCCGTATCTCGTGGGCGGCCTGTTGATCTACACCACGCATGTCTTTCTGTGCGCCGGTCTTCTCATTCAGAAGAAGACGGGCACCATGGCCTTGGCGCTGATCTGTTCGACCGCGCTGAATGTTGTCTTGAATTGTGTGCTGCTGCCGCGCATGGGACTGCAGGGAGCGGCGGTCGCGCTGCTGCTGACGCACATCGTTACGATTCTGCTGCTGTGGCTGGCGTCGTCCCGCATTCTGCCGATCGGCGTGCGCGCAGGAGCGCTGGCCAAGTATGGGGCGGCCGGGTTGGCGGGGTGGGCGGCCGCTTCCCAGATCGCGCTTCCATCGCACCTTCTTAACCTGGTGTGCCGCTGCTCGGTGGGCATCGCTGTATATGCGGGCGTGCTCTTGCTGCTGGACTCCCGTGTACGCTCGTTACCATCGTATCTGCTGCGAAGCCGGCGCAGTCAGTCTGTCGAGGCAGGCATCGCCGCCGAGCCGGTCCTCAGTGAAGCGGCCGAGGAGCTCGAGGAGGTCTGCAAGTGACACCCCGCGTGAGTGTCATTGTGCCGGCTTATAACGCGGCTGTCTATCTGCACTATGCGATCGACAGCGTGCTCGCGCAAACGTACCTGGATTGGGAAATCGTCATCGTGGACGACGGCAGCACCGACCATACGCGCGCGGTCGTGGACTCTTACCAGCCCCAGTTGCATGACAAACTGCAGTACGTTCATCAGCCCAAGCAAGGGGTGTCGGCTGCACGGAATAAAGGCATCCGAGCGGCCCGCGGCGAATTCATTGCCCTGCTCGATGCCGACGACGTCTGGTTGCCACACCATTTGGAGCGCGGCGTTCAAGCCATGGATGCCGATCCAGCCGCCGGCCTGGTGCACGCCAGAGTCGCTCGCATCGATACGCGAGGATCGGTGACCGGCCAGCTCAAAGTCGACCCCAAATATCTGTCCGGAAAAATCGCGCGCTACATCTTCACACGCCGGGCGCACATCATTTGCTCGACAGTCGTGTTCCGAAAAGGTTGCCTGCCGGCGGACGGCTGGTTCGACGAAACTATGCGCGCCACGGAAGATCGCGACCTTTGGTTCCGGATGGCGTCGCGGTACCAGGTTACGTACGTCGACGAAGTGCTGGCGTACTACCGGATTTCGCCTTCGTCCACGACCTCAAATCTGGACGGATTGCTGAAGGCGCAACTGTACTTCGTCGCCAAGCACTATAAATCCGGCGCCGTTACACGGTTGGAGCAGCTTCAGGCTTTGGGAAACATATACAGGGAATTGGGCGATTCGCTGTTCCGGGGCGGCGCGGTGACGAAGTCCATCGGCAGCTATCTTCGGGCGGTAGGTTACAATCCCTTGAGCGTACCCAACGTATATATGCTCGTCCGGGCGATAATGGACCCAGTGGTGAGGGTCTGCGTTACGGCAACCCGGCTGAGCCGCGCAGGAATGTAAATGGAAAAGCTGCTGGTAGCATGTGCCGCACTGCTGGGCGTAGCAGCAGCGGCCTGGGGAGCAAGCCCGCGTGTATTCTTCACCGACCTGACGAGTGGCCCAAAATCCGGTGGCCAGAGCAACGCGGGCGCCTTCGTCACTATTTACGGCAGGAACTTTGGCGCCACGCGCGGGACTTCGTCGGTAACTATCGGCGGTGGTCCGGCCGCCTCGTACCATTTGTGGACCGATACGAAGATCGCCATTCAGCTCGGCGCTAAGGCAGTCACAGGCAACATTGTGGTGACAACGCCGGCGGGCGCTTCTAATGGGGCGCTGTTTACCGTTCGGGCGGGGAACATCTATTTCGTCGCAACCAACGGGAGCGATAGCAGCAGCGGTAAGTATTCCTCCCCATGGCGGACTCTGATGCACGCGCGGGACACCATGCGGCCGGGCGATATTGCATACGCGATGAACGGTGTGGCGCAGACCGCGGACGATGGCTCCGGATGGCAAACCTCCCTGTTGCTGCGCAGCGGTGGGACGGCTGCCGCCCCCATGGCCTTCGTCGTGTATCCTCAGGCCACCGCGACCATCGGGAGCAACACGGGACCTCCCAGCGGCGTCCGGTCCGCTCCTCAAGGCGAAAGCTATCCGAATTACTGGGTATTCGCGGGCTTCACATTGCGCGGGCAAACCTCCGCCATGGCTCTATGGGGCGGCGCGGGCTGGCGGATCATCGCGAACGATATGTCGTGTCCCAATGGCACCGAGGCCACCGCTTGCATGGGTACCGTCGAATCCTCGTCCGTGGCGTTCTACGGCAATAATGTGCATGACACCGGCGTTGCCACGGCCTCGGCTTTGTATCATGGCGTCTACTTCGGCACCGACAGCAATCACCTGGATATCGGCTGGAACACAATCGCCAACGTGCATGGCTGCCGGGGTATCCAAATCCATTCGACTCCGCAGAGCGGCGAACCCAACTCCGGGCTGAACCAGTACGACATCGCTATCCACGACAACACCATTCACGACACCCAGTGCGATGGCATCATCGTGGACACCGTCGATCCCTCCAAGGGTCCGATTTCGATTTATAACAATGTCATCTACAACGCCGGCGAAGGTCCCAACAATCCCGAGCGAAGCGGCGGCTGGTCTTGTATCTACGTTCCGGCGTCCACCGAACGCGGTTCGAGAGGCGCCGGCGCGGTCGATATCTACAACAACACGCTGTATGCCTGCGGCACTTTCACTAGCCCGCCGTACGGGAGTGCCAACGCCGGGATCGTTTACGGTGGAGGCGGTGCTGCGATCTACTTGCGCATTCGCAATAACATCGTCTATCAAACGACGACCAGCCTGCACCATTCGGGCGTTCCCTATCTGGTGATTTGGAATCCGCTCACGCGCGCAGTCTGCGCGGATTCCGGCAATTGCTCCTGGATTCGGGGATCGAATAACCTGTTCTACGGCAGTGGCGCCGCTCCCCGGAACGCCAATATTACCAATTCGGTGAATGCCAATCCGCAGTTTACCGGGTTGTCTCAATGGACCTTCCACTTACAGTCGAACAGCCCGGCACGGAATAAAGGCGTCGACACAGGTCTCCAAACCGATCGGGATGGAGTCGCCCAAGGCGGCGCCGAGGGTCACGACATCGGCGCTTTTCAGTTCGCGCAGGAGGCTTCGCCTTGATCGGATGCGGATGTGACTTCTGAGGACCACCGATTCCGCTACGAACTGTGGGGCGGGCAATTCTGCCCGCAGCCGGCTTTTCAGCCGGCTTGGCCGCCTGAAAGGCGGCTGCGGCCAAGATTGGCCGCCCCACAACCAGCTTCTCGCGGAATCCGCATGGCGTTGATCCTGCTTAGCACGTTAGCGCTGGCATCCCCGGGTTTGCGGGCGCAGGCCCCCGTCCTGTTCTTCAGCGATATCACTAGCGGACCCAATACCAGCGGAGAGAACGGGAACGGCGCCTATGTCACGATTTACGGCAACTATTTTGGCGCTTCCCAGGGCGGCTCCACTGCCACTGCCGGCGGCGGGGTGATGGTGAACTGCAAGATTTGGGGCGCGGCGTGGCTCTGGTATCAGAAACTCGCCTGCCAAGTTGGGCCGGGCGCGGCGAGCGGCGATCTCGTCGTCACCGTCAATGGGCTGTCTTCCAACCCGCTGCCATTCACCGTCACCGCGGGTAACATCTACTTCGTGTCGACCGCCGGCAGCGACAACAATCCCGGAACCTTCGCGTCGCCATGGGGCACACTGTTGAATGCCCGCGACGTCATGCAGCCGGGCGATATCACTTACGTCATGAACGGCGTGTCGCAGTCGGGCGACGATGGCACGGGCTGGGATTCCGCGTTCCTGCTTTCGGGCGGCGGACAAGGGAATTGGTGCTCCGCTTCCGGCCCGCCGCGCGCCCTGGTGGCTTATCCCGGCGCGACAGCGACCATCGGCAATCCCACCGGCGGCTTGCCGGACTTCGGGCTGCGCACCAGCGACTGTCAAGGCAATTATGTCTTCGCCGGGATCGGCTTTCGCGGCCAGGCTCCCGCCCAGCCGGGCAGCGGCGCCAACTACCGGTTTGTCGCCAGCGACATCACCTGTCCCTACACGCAGGGCGCCGGCGGTGGCGCGTGCTTCGCAACCTCGCAGGCGAGTCACATCTCCTTCTATGGCAACCATGTCTACAACGCCGGCACTGCCGATGCCTCGGCGCTGTTTCAGGGTGTGTACTTCTCGACCGACAGCAACTACGTAGACATGGGTTGGAACCTGGTGGAGAATGTGCACGGTTGCCGCGGAGTACAGGTGCATTCCTCTCCGCTCGGCAGCGGCGGCCCTTCCGACCCGACCGGTCACGATCAGTACTCCATTTCGATTCACGACAACACCATTCACGACACCCAGTGTGACGGCATCATCGTCGACACAGTGGATCCCTCGCGGGGGCCGGTCTCGATTTACAACAACGTCGTCTATGACGCCGGTGAGGGTCCGGCTAACCCGGAAAACACCGGCGGCTGGAACTGCATCAATATTCCCGGCGGCACGGAAAATGGTCCCAACGGCAGCGGCACGGTGGAGATCTTCAATAACACTCTGTTCGCTTGCGGCACGTTCGCGAATCCGCCTTACCCCAGCGATAACAATGGAATCGCAGAGAATGGCGATGAGCCGGAGGGCGCGCCGGCTATCTACGTCCACAACCGCAACAACCTGATTTATTCGGTGGCCACGGCGCTTTACCCGGCTGGGGTTCCCTATTTTGTCGCCTGGAATCCGGTGACCGGCGAGCTGTGCGCGAATACGGACATTTGCCCGTGGCTCTACGGAACCAACAATCTGCTGTACGGCGCAGGGGCGCCTGTGGCCGATCTGACGGAGATCGTGGGGTCTGTAAAGGCTGACCCGCTGGTGGCGAGCACGTCGCTCCCCGATTTGCACCTCACATCCGGCAGCCCGGCAGGCCAGGCGGGGGCTAGGATCAGCGACATCACCGTGTTTGGCATCGACAACACGGGGCGCGACCACGACGGACTTCCGCGACCGGCGATTCCGGCGATAGGCGCCTATGAGATCGCGAACGCGGAGCAGATAGCATTGACCGTCAGGTTGGCGACGGCGGGGCAGATCGAGCCGTTCGCCGCCGATTCGATCGTCTCGGCGTATGGCGCCAATCTGACCGCCGGCACTGCCCAGGCGACTCTTCCGTTGGGAACCGCTCTGGATGGCGTTACGGTGACCGTGACTGACTCAGCCGGGGTGTCGCGCGCGGCGCTGCTGTTCTATGTGTCGCCAACGCAGATCAACTGCGAGATACCGGACGGCACGGCGTCTGGCACAGCCACTGTCACAATCGCGAATGCGAATGGAACGAGCCAGACCGGCACGATCCAGGTCGGCTCCGTTTCACCGGGGCTATTCGAGCTTAACGCTGCGGGGCTGGCGGCCGCCTGGGTGCTGCCGTTCATTTCCGGCGTCGGGCAGAATCCGCAGGCCGTATACCAGTTGAACTCGAACAATGTAGTTCCCTTGCCGATTAGTCTGGGGCCTCCGAGCGAGGAGGTTTACCTTGAACTGTTTGGCACGGGCATCCGCAATGCAAAGAACGTAACCGTCACAGTGGGCGGAGCGGGCGTGCCGGTCTTGTATTCGGGAGCTGCGCCGGGATTTGCGGGGGAGGACCAGGTGAATATTGGACCGCTGCCCCAGTCCCTGGCCGACCAGGCCAGCGTGAACATTCTGCTGACAGCGGACGGACAGGCGGCCAACACCGTCAATGTGACGATTCAGTGAGGTCCCCGATCAAAACGTACACGCGTACTAGGACTCTAAGTAATGGGAGGAAGGGTACTTGGCGGCTCGCGGCTACGCATTGACAAATGTAATAAAGTCGGCGATGATACAGTTTCACACCACCTCGCGCTTGCACGCGGCACTCAGAAACCATCGCTCGTGTGACAGAAAAGGCCGAAGGCTGCCGTGCCCCCCAGGACTAACCAAGTGACGATCAGTATGGAGCAGATCGCGGCCCGGCGGCCGCGGGTGGGTGTCACCGACATCTTTCACCGCAACGTGAGCCGTAGGGGAGTCCTGGGCAAGCTGTACGTGCTGCTGTTCGGAACGCCGCATCTCGGCACTTTCGCTAATGGCATTTATCTCCGGCGCGCGATCAGGCGCATGACTCCATCGTCTGTGTTGGATGCCGGTTGCGGAGATGGAACGCTGGCTTTTTATATGGCGTCCAGGTTTCCCAAGGCCCGCGTCTTGGGAGTAGACATCGGAGAGCAGGGGATGCATACATCCGAGAGTACTCTGGATATCTGCGCCCGCGTTAACCGGAGCATGGCCCTCGGCAACCTGGAATTCCGGCAGTTGGACCTGCGGCAACTGGATGCGCGGGAGGAGTTCGATTTCGCATACAGTTTCGATGTGCTGGAGCACATTGCCGAGAACCGGCTGGTCCTGCAAAACATCTACCGGGCGCTCATGCCCGGTGGTCTACTGTTGCTCCGCATACCGACAAGGAACCAGAGACGCATCCTGAGCCGGCGCTTCACGAGCGAACACGAACGCTGGGCTCAAATCGAACACGTCGGCCAGCACTATGAAATGGATTCCCTGCAGGCTGACTTGAAGCAGATTGGCTATGAGGTTTTGTCCGCCGAATACACGATGGGAAACTGGGGCCGGTTATCGTTCGAGCTTTCCGAGGCGCTGCAGTATTACCACGTGCCGCAAGCTCTTCAAATGGTGGCTATGCCCGTACTGAAGATGCTTCGGTTTTTCGATACACGCTGCGCGATCCGCGGCGGCGACGGGCTGCTGGTGCTTTGCCGCAAGTCACGCCGGGCGGCCTGAGAGGCCGCCGCAGGCCGAGGGACTGCCCCACTTAACACAAGTCATTATGAGAGCGATATCAATTGGTTATCACGACATCGTCGACGAGGGGCAGCGGTTGCCTAACGATGGGTCGCGCCATTCCGGACGGTATAAGCTGGACCGGGGGCACTTCCGCGCACACATCGATTCGATCTGGCGCAGCGTTGGCCCTGCATCGGTCCACGTGATCGACCGCGCGCGGCGGTGGCAGGGTGAAGTGCCTCTCTTCCTGACTTTCGACGATGGCGCTGTCAGCTCGTACACTTGCGTGGCAGGCGAACTGGAACAGCGCGGCTGGCGCGGACACTTTTTCGTCACCACCGACTGGACCGGCCGCCCCGGCTTTCTCGCTGCGCGACAGATCCGGGAATTGCACGCGCGCGGACACGTCATCGGCAGCCACTCCTGTTCGCATCCGGCGCGCATGTCGAAGCTAAGCTGGGAGGAATTGCTGAGAGAGTGGAAAGAAAGCTGCGCGATACTGAGCGATATCCTCCAGGAACCGGTGGTGACCGCTTCAGTAGCCGATGGATATTACTCGCTCAAGGTCGGTAAGGCTGCCGCCGCGGCTGGTATCCAAGTATTGTTCACCTCCGAACCAAGCGCCAAAGTCTCGAATGTGGATGGCTGCTTAATCCTGGGCCGCTACTCGATCCAAAGCCACACGCCGGCCCGCGTGTCCGGAGCCATCGCGGCCCGGAATCGATGGCCGCGGTTGCGCCAGGCCATACTCTGGCAGGCCAAGAAACCGGTGAAGGCGCTGGCGGGCGAATCGTACTTCACGATCCGGCGGCTGCTGCTCTCGCGCGGGATTGCGTCAGGCAGCTAAGTCAAGACCATGACTTACCTGCAGCCGGTCTTTCCGTTAGTCCTCTTATTCGCGATGGTTCAGTTGATCCGTTACCGACGGTCTTTCACGCCGCCGGCTTTTCGCGGCTTGACGCTCGCTTGGGCGGCTGTGTTTCTTGCCTCATGGGCGCCAGCAGCGTGGTTGTTCTCGCGCTGTCTCGAAAGGGGATATCCGCCCCGCGAGTATCCCACAGGCGACGCCGGGGCGATCGTGGTGCTGGCTTCGGCGGTCTACCCGCCCTGCCCGCCAGTGCCTACTCCGCGCGCGGGATCCGATACTTATGAGCGCTGCCAGTACGCCGCCTGGCTGTTCAAACACTGGAAGCCGCTTCCGATTCTGGCCAGCGGAGGCGGAGGGTTCGTGGATAGTCCGCCATACGCCATCGCCATGCGTGACGCCCTGGAGCGAGAAGGAGTTCCGGCATCGGCGATCTGGGTGGAGGACCGCTCGCGCACGACCCATGAGAACGCCGCGTATGCCGCGGCCATCTTGCGGCAGAAAGGGATTCAGCGCATCGTGCTGGTGACCGATGCGTATCACATGATGCGCGCCGACGCGTGCTTCCGGAAGGAGTCGATCGCGGTGACGCCAGCCGCTTGCGGCTATCGGACTTACCACGATTTTCAACTTACCGACCTGCTTCCGGGTTGGGAACCCATCGCCTGGAACGAGGACGCCGTGCATGAGTCCGTGGGGCTGGTCTGGTACCGGATGCATGGATGGATTTAGCACCGATTCAAAAATGACGCAGTTGATTTCAAATCTTAAGCCCGCCGCAGGGAGCGCGGCGCCGCCAACCGGCAGCCCGGTTCATGTCCTTTATCTCATCGATGTCCTGTGGGGGCTCGGGGGCGCCGAAGGAGTGTTGCTGCGCATCCCAGGATTGCTGCCGAAAGATCGCTACCGCTGCACTATCGGCACGTTCCGGCTGCGTCCGGAGTCGCCGGTTTTCGACCAGCTTCCCTGCCCCGTACGGGAGTTTCCGGTCAGCCGGGTTTTCGGCATGGGGGCGCTCCGCGCGGCGCTCGATCTCAGGCGGTTCATCCGTTCGGAGCGCGTCCAGATCGTCCACACTTTCTTCGAATCGGCGGACCTGCTGGGCGGTCTGGTGGCCAAGCTGAGCGGCGTTCCAGTGTTGATATCGAGCCGCCGCGACATGGGCATTCTGCGCTCCACCAGGCACCGCATCGCCTACCGCCTGATGAGCTTGCTGTTCGACCAGGTACAGGCCGTTTCCGGCGCGGTTCGCGAGCAAACGATCCGGGCAGACCGCATCGACCCCGATAAAGTAGTCACCATTCCGAATGGAATCGAAATCGAGAAGTTGGCCGCCGCCGACGGGGCCGCTGCTTTGCACCATTTGCTGGGGCTGGAAGACGATGCACCCCTCATCGTCAGCGTGGGTCACATCCGGCGCGTGAAGGGTTTCGATGTGCTGCTGCGCGCGGCTGCGGAGGTTTGCAGGGTTTATCCCAAGGCCACTTTCCTGATTGTGGGCACTGTCCAGGAACCCGCCTGCGACCGCGACTTGCGGGAACTGGTCCGCCAACTTGGTCTGGAGCATAACGTGCGCTTCCTGGGCAAACTAGAGAACGAGAATGTCTGGTCCCTGCTGAAGTTGTGCGACGTGTTTTGCCAGCCTTCCCGGAGCGAAGGAATGTCCAACGCGCTGCTGGAAGCCATGGGCAGCGGACTTCCCTGTGTGGCCACCGCGGTGGGAGGCACGCCTGAGGTTCTGGAGGATGGGCGAACCGGCTACATCGTCCCCAGCGAGGATTACCATGCGGCGGCCAACCGGATCATGGCCCTGCTCGGAGATCCCGAAGGCGCGCGGCAGATGGGCCTGCTGGCGCGGCGCGTGGTCGAGGAGCGCTACTCGGCCGAAAGCATGATCCGCAGCATGGTCGGCATGTACGACCAACTCCTGGGGGGACGCCGGTAATGCCGGCACTGTCGGAGATGGATTTGGCGATCGCGGGGAGCCCGGTGAAGGTTCGTGTGCGCCACGCGGTGCAAGCGATACGCACGCTGGCCGAACTCGACCGCATTGCGTCCGGATGGGAGCGGCTGGCGGCGGGTCGCAATCCTGTGTCGGATTTTGCGTACGCGCGCGCATGGGCCGCGGGACTTGACGGCACCCAGCGGTTGCACGTGCTGACGGCCGGCAACGCTGATGATTTGGCGATCGCGCCCCTGGTGATCAACCGCGGCGGCGCAGGATGGCTGACACTGCTGGCTTCGGAAATGTACGAGATTCTCGATTTCCTGGGTGCGGATGAAGCGGCCGTCTCCGAATTAGCGCGCGCTATCGTGCAGACGGGCCGACCACTTTACCTGAAACGCGTTCCCGCCGACGCGCCGGTGGTTGCGGCCCTCGAAGCCGCCTATCGCGGACGTGGCTTCGTGCGGCGGCGGCCCGCCGGCGGATCGCCCTGGATTCCGCTGGACGCATCCTGGGCCGAGCCCGAGATGCGGCTGGAGGCTGGCCGCCGCTCGGATCTGCGGCGCGCCATGCGCCTGGCGGAGAAGATGGGCGCAGTCGAAACCGCAATCGTCACTCCCACGCGTGAGCAGTTGCCGCAACTCGTCGAGGAAGCGTTTCAGGTGGAAGACGCCGGGTGGAAGGGCGCGCATGGTACGGCCCTGGCGGTAGATCCCGTGCGCGGGGCTTTCTTCAGGCGCTATCTGGAGCAAGCCTGTGCCCAAGGCACGCTGCGGATGTGCATGTTGCGTATTGGCGGACGGGCGGCCGCCGCGCAGATCGCGATCGAAAGCGGCGGCCGGTTCGACTTGCTGCGCGCGGGCTACGACGAGCAGTTTTCGCGCTGCTCGCCGGGCATGCTGCTCACCGCGGAAAGCATCCGCTATGCCGCGCGCCGCGGGCTGCGCTCCTACGAATTCAACGGCAATGTCGAGGCTTGGACCAAAGTCTGGACCCAGCACGAGCACGCTTGCTGTTCCCTGCGCGCCTATCCTTTCAGCCCGCGCGGCGCATGGGCGCTGTGGAGGGACGGGCGGGCGGCGGCAGTAGGGAAGCTGCGGGGCAGGTTCAAGCCATGATTGCCTCCCCCTGGATGCCGCTGCTCCGGAAGGCGGCGCGGAGCTATGTGGCGGGACCTGAGTTGCGGGATGCGATTCGGTTGGCGGAGGCATTCGCCGCGCGGGGCCTGCCGGCCTCCACGCTTTGCTTTTGGGATGCGCAGGACGACATCCCCCGGCACGTGGCCGACATGTATCTGGCAACCGTGCGAGCCATCCAGGGCGCACGCCTGGACTCCTATGTGTCGGTCAAAGCGCCATCGCTGGCATTCGACGCCGGCCTGGTTGCGGAAATTGCGGAAGCCGCGGGCGCGGCGGGAATCTGCGTGCACTTCGACTCGCTCGGAGCGGAGACAGCCGATCCCACCTTCCGGTTGATGGAGCACGCTCGCGCGCACCAGGCACCGCTCGGCTGCACCATTCCGGGGCGGTGGCGCCGCAGTCCGCGCGATGCGCGAAGGGCCGCTAAGATGGGCCTACGCGTGCGCGTGGTCAAAGGCCAGTGGGCCGATCCGGGCGCGGCCGTCGATCCGCACGCCGGTTTTCTGGATGTGGTCGATACGCTCGCGGGGGGCGCGACGCCTGTGGCCGTAGCCACGCATGAACCGACATTGGCGGCCGCCGCCGTTCGGAAGCTGCAATCCGCCGGCACCCCATGCGAACTGGAATTGCTGTATGGACTGCCCAGCCGTGCGGTGCTGAAGGTGGCTCGCGAGCTGGCCGTTAAGGTGCGTTATTATCTGCCCTACGGCCACGCATGGCTGCCCTACGCGCTCGGTCAAGCGCGGCGCGATCCGCGCATCCTGTGGTGGGTGCTGCGAGACGCTGCCAGAAACTAGTAAACATCGTACGATAGTCCCTTATAGGATGCTGGCAATTCGGTTGCACCGTGGGGCGGCCAATCTTGGCCGCAGCCGCCTTTTTAGGCGGCTCGGGCCGGCTGAAAGCCGGCTGCGGGCAAAATTGCCCGCCCCACAAGGTCCAAAGTTGCCTGTCACTGTACTATGCGAGCCTCAATAGGTTAGATCATGGCCGCAGCCACTGGAACTCTACAAACCGACGCGCCCGACCGCACAGTGGCCGAAGAACGCTTTTACGAAGCCTACCAGTGGTGCCTCAATCCCATGC
Source organism: Bryobacteraceae bacterium (assembly GCA_049520215.1). Taxonomy (GTDB): domain Bacteria; phylum Acidobacteriota; class Terriglobia; order Bryobacterales; family Bryobacteraceae; genus Bog-159. The sequence goes on from JBEKPZ010000049.1 coordinate 15,452, forward strand.
TGAGTTTGCGGGATCTGCTGCAACACCTCGGCGAGGAGATCGAAAGCTATCGGGGGAACGGCGCCGCGGGCTGGCAGGGCGAAGAGCGCCGCATCAATCTGTATCTGTTTGCATGCGCCATTGCCTGCACGCTCGACGATTATCTGGCTGCCCGGCCCTGGAGCCTGGACGTTGTAGCGCGGCGATTTCCGTCGGCGCGGAAGGCGATCCGAACGGCGGAAGCCGTGCTCGGTACCCGCCGTGGAGCGCGTGCGGCGTCATGGCGCAGCCAATGGACCGGATGCGTAGATGCCGCTTGTGAACTTCTGCTCGGCGGCGACGATGGCGCGCGGTTCTGCGAACAGGCGCGCCTTTGGATGGCCGCCGCGGGCAGCGCTCTTGGCGAAGCCGCCGAGGGTGAGCGCATGCGAATTCCGGAAGCGTTTCGCTGCCAGGATCTCACCCACCAGGATGTCTGCGCGATGGTGCGCCTGTGTCTGCCCGCGCTGCTGGAAAAGGATCGGCCGATTGCCATCGTTGGGCCGCGGACGGCGGGCGCATATTTCGCACCGCTGGCGGCGGCCCGGCTGCGCGCGCTGGGTTACACGCGGGTCACGTGGCTCACCGTGCGTCCTAAGAACGACCTTTCGCGCGCCGAGGCCCGGGCGATCTCCGCGGCGCTGCGCGTTGGCGCGCGTGTGTTGATCGTCGACGATCACCCGAACTCGGGCCACACCCTGCGCTTGTTGCTGAGCGCACTGCGCGACCTGGGGGCCGCTTCGGCCGACATGATCGTCGCGCTTCCGGGCCACCCTTCCATTCCCAACTTCACCGTCGCCGATGAAGCCGCCCGCGGGGTCCGCTTCTTCATGCTGCCGCCTGAGCAGCGCTACAAGGCGCGGCTGCTGGAGCGGTCGGTTGAAAGCGATGCGACGGCCGCACTGAACGCCGAATTCGCCGCGCACTATTCCGACGGTTTCCAGGTGCGGCTGAAGCGGGTGCTGGAATCAGACACCGGGCGCGTGATGGCCAAGAGCGTCGGGTGGGGTTGGCTGGGATACCATGCATGGCTGGCTGGCGTTGCGCTGGAGGGATTTGTCCCGAAGACGCTTGGGTTGCGCAACGGCATTCTGTACTCGGAATATGTGGATTCAGGGACAGGCCAGGAGGCCTGTCCTACCGCGTTTGCAAGCTACATTGCGCGGCGGGTGAGGACGCTCGGGCTGCACGAAGACCCTGCGTTTGCCAGTCCCGGATACCGGTGGTGCGGCTGGGACGATTTGGCCGCCACTCTCAGCCGCGTCTATGGCCCATACCTGGGACCATTGAAGAAGCGCGCCATCCGGCGTCGCCTTAGGGCCTACGTTGCGCCGAGCCCCACTCTGGTTGACGGCCGCATGAAACCCGCGGATTGGGTATGCTCCGGCGGCAAGCTGCTGAAGACCGACTTCGAACATCACAACTTTGGCGGCGGCGAACCGGACATCGTGGATCCCGCCTGGGACCTGGCCTCCGCCATCTATGAGTTCCAGCTTACGCCGGGCGCCGAACAGGATCTCCTCGAAGCGTATATGGCGGAGACCGCGGATACGGGCATCGCGGAGCGCCTGTTGCTGTACAAGATTCTGTATGCCATGAACGCGCTACGTGCGGCGAAATACTGGATCGCCCGCAGACCCAACGACGCACGCCGCGAGGATTGGAACCGGCAGTTCATCGCCACGCGCAGTTTTGCGGCTTTCCACGTGGCGCGTTATTGTGGCCGCAACTTGGGCGCGCCACCGGCCACCTGGGAACCGCGGCTCTGTTTCCTCGATCTGGATGGCGTGCTGGATTGGGGTCTGCTGGGATTTCCGCACACCACGCCGTGCGGCATCGCCGCCCTGCAACTGTTCCAGCGCAGCGGATTCTCGGTAGTTCTGAATACCGCGCGCAGCCTGGAGCACGTGCGCGAGTATTGCCGCGCCTACCGATTGCCAGGGGGCGTCGCCGAACTGGGCAGCGTCTTCTGGGACGCGGTCCGTGATTGGGAGGTGCCGTTGATCGATGCGGAGGCCGTCACCCAAATCGAAAGCCTGCGCGCGGAGATCCAAGATCTGCCGGGCGTCTTCATCGACCCGGAGAATCGGTATTCGATCCGCGCCTATCGCTTTCAGGACGGATCGATGCGGCCGCTCGAGACCGCGGAAGTCACAGCGGCTCTGGATCGTGCCGGCTGCGACCGGCTCACACTCGTCGAGAGCAGTGCGGACACCTACATCGTTCAGAAAGGCGCCGGAAAGGGTGCGGCGCTGGCGAGCGTGAAAACCTATCTGGGCTGCTCCGGCGAACCGGTGGCGGCCATCGGCGATTCCGGTCCGGACGTGGATATGCTGCGTGCCGCGGATATCGCCTACGCGCCGGCCAATGCCTCGCGCGAAGTCCGCAAGCTGATTGCCGGTGGAGAATGCCGGCTCGTCAGCCGCCCGTTGCAAGCGGGCCTGTTGGAAGCGGCCGTCGAACTGTGCCGCGCCGCGGGACACAGGCCGGACGATCGCGCGGCTTCGGATGACGCGGAGCCGCCTTCGCTGCTGGATGAACTGTTGCGCGTGCCGGACAGGCGCCCCGTGGAGCGGATCCTCGGCGCGCTGCGCTGGCGGGGGCTCTGAATGACGGCCACTCTACCTGCCACCTGCGAAGGCCTCGGCTCAATCGATGAGTCGGTGCACGGCTCATGGGTCGCCACTACCGCGGAGTTCGCCCAGCTCGGCGCGGAGTGGGACGGCCTGTTTCAGCGCGCAAACCCGGAAAACATCTTCTTGAGTTTCGGGTGGATGTCCACTTGGTGGAAGCACTTCGGCAAGGGCCAACTGGCGGTGATCGCCGTACGCGATGCGGCCGGGCGGCTGGTCGCCGTGGCGCCTTTCCACGTCGCGCGTTCGTCCGCGGGACTGGGCGCGCGCCGTCTTGGTTTCCTGGCGGATGAGCACGTGGGGTCGGACTATCTGAACGTTCTAGCCGACGCCCGATGCGGGGCGGCAGCGGTGGAAGAGATCGCGCGGATGTTGTTTGCGCATCATCATCGCTGGGACTACATTGAACTGCGCGATACCGCCGATTCGCCGCTAATGGCCTCCCTGACGGCCCGGCTGCTCAGCCGCGGAATGTGCGTTTTCGAGACCACCCGCCGGGCCTGCCGCTACATTCCGTTGCCGCCCACGTTCGAGGAATACCTGGCCGGAATCGGCACCAGCCTGAGGGCCAATTACCGGCGCCGGTGGCGCGCTCTGCAGCGCGAAAATCAAGGGGAATGCCTGGCCATTTCCGACGCCGCCGGATTGGAACGGCACTTCCCCACCTTGATTGCGCTGCACCGCATGCGGTTCGCAGGACGGGTGGAAGAAAGCGCATTCCTGGCGGCGGGAGTCCCCGAGTTTCACTTGGAGGCGATGCGGGTTCTGGCGGCGAAAGGGTTGGTCAGACTGTTGGTGCTCAAGGCCGGCGGTGAAGCCGTCGCGGCGCTTTATGGCTTCTGTGTAGGACAGACGTTTCAGTTTTACCAGTGTGGGATGCACACTGGTTGGCTCCGGCAGGGTGTCGGGCAGGTCCTGATCGGCAACGCCATCGAGCAAAGCATAGCGGGCGGGCAGGGCACCTTTGATTTCTTGCGCGGCGACGAGTCCTACAAGGCGCAGTGGGCGGATCGCTGGCACGAGAACACCACGGTGCGCTTGTTCGACCAGCGTCCAGCCAGCATCGCCGCGCGGTGGAGTCTGCGGATATCCGGGGCTATGCGCAGCGCCGCGCACGGCGTTCGAACGCGCCTGTTTGGACGGAAGTGAGGGCGGGACGAGGGCGTCCCGCGCGGTCCAGGGGGACCGCCCCACCAAGCGGCCCACCAAGCTAGTACATTGCTTTTGCCGATGCTTCTTGAGACACTCTGTCCAGACGCAATGAGTCGCAATCTCGCGGAGTACTACCACTGGGAGGAAGCGGACCGGGGCATCCGGATATACATGCACTCCGGAATGGCCGACCGTCTGCAAGCGGCGGTCTCCGACGGAACCGAAGCCGGCGGAATCCTGCTGGGCCGCGCTGAACAGGATCGGGGAGCGCCGGTTGTCTTCATTGACGACTTCGTGCCGGTGCCGTGTTCCTACCGCGCCGGACCGCTCTACGATGTTTCCGACGAGAATAGCGTCAATCTGGAGGCTGCGCTGTTACGGACGGCGCTGGCGGGATGCGAATCGCCCGATGCGCCAGCCGTCGTCGGGTATTACCGCAGCCACATGCGCGACGGTCTATCGCTCGGGTCCGCCGACCTGCTGACGATCGAAAGCTACTTCCAGGTGCCGTCCAGCGTGTTCTTGCTGGTCAAAGCCGTGGTGGGCAGTAAAGCCTGCACGGCTGGTTTCTTCTTCTGGGAGGACGGCCACATTCAATCCGAATTCAGCTCGCTGGAGGTGGCCCTCGGACGCACGCCGTCATTGCCTACTCCGCCCGCCTCGCTGGCTGCCGAGCCGGATCGAGAGACGGCGGAATCTGGGTCTGGTCCGGACAACGATCTGCCCGCCGAACTGGCAGAGTTGTTCCGCAAAGCTGCTCTGCCCCACCCTGCCGGGATTCCCGCCCCGGAACCTGCGCCACTTACCGAACAGCCCGTGGTGGCGGCTGCCGCGCGCGTGCGGCCCGGCAAGACTCCGCCCCGCTGGGCAGGTCTGCTGCTGAGAGGCGCCACGATCCTGATCGCCAGCGCGGCGCTGGTGATCTCGGTGGTGACCTATCTGGGCGCACCACGGCCTCCGCGTGAACAGGCGGCCGGCTACCTACCCGCCATTTCGGTGCTGGGATTGCAAGTCGAGCGAACTCCCCCGGACCTGCTGGTGATTTGGAACCGGAATTCGCGTGAAGTCGTGGCCGCGCGGCGCGCCACATTGACCATCCGCGACGGCAGAAAGCAGCAAACGCTGGACCTGGACAAGACCCAACTCGCCCTAGGCAGCACGCTCTACACGCCCGTGACCGACGATATCCAGTTCCGGCTGGAGGTGTATGGGGCAGACAACGGGAGTGTTTCGCAAGCGATTCGAGTCCCGCATGGCGGGGCCCGGTAGTCTCCGAACGATGGCCAGCGGCACAGTAGCGGGTCTGGAGACCCGCTGCAGGCGTGGACGCCCGCCCCACATTGCGGCATGGCTGCCCACAAGACTCGTCGCGGCGCGCGAAGCGACCTACACCAGAATCTCTTCTTCCTTTGCTTGCGAGTCCGCAGGGGGATCTTCGTCTTCCATCCTCAGCACGGGTGTTTGTTCGAGGGACTTGATCTCATCGAGCAGATCGAGGTAGTTCTGGTGATCGTTGCGGGCTTTGAGGACTTCCGGGGGAACCGGGCAGGAGGGCAGCCCTTGCCGGCGGGCGGGGGCGGGTGCAACGTCATCGCAATTTTCAAAATCCTGTTGCGACGCGCGCTCCGCGCGCTGGCGGACTGGCAGTCCGCCGCAGGCTACCAGCCTGCCCCACGGGGGGCCAAGACGAAGCGGTTATCTACCCAGTCCAGTAAGTAGTCGTAGCTGCCGCGGTCCACGCGCACGTGGTTCGCATTCCAGACCGTCATGCGGTACGCCTGCAACGCCGGGTCGCCATAATAGAGCCGTATCAGAAAGTACACGTCATAATCGTCGAGCCCTTCGGCGTCGGAAAGCAGCAGAATGCGTGCACCTTTGCGGGGCGCGGGGATCAGGGCGTGGATCTGTTCGATGTAGTGCCGGTAACGCGCTTGTCCATCGTGCGAAGCTTTGGCGTGTTGTCCGATCCAGTTTCGCTGCCAGGGCGCCACGGCGACGAACAGCGCCACGAGCAAAACGAGCTGGACGGCTCTCCTCAGTCGGACGCGCTTGCCGGCGAGCGATTCGACGAGCCAGTCTAAAAGCCCTCCGGCATACGCTGCCCAGCCAACCGACGGTACCAGATAGGCGAAGCCACCTCGCCCGGGGATGAACGCCAGTGGCAACACACTTACGGCTATGAATCCTACGCTCCACAGCAGGCAACGCCGCCGGCTGATCGCGGCCACCGCCAGCATCGCAACCAGTAACCCGGCTATCTGCCAGGAGGAAATTGTCACCGGCTTGTAAATGAGCTGACACAGATAGTGTGAGAGGGACTGGAAGTAAGTGGCTACCGAGTAGTGTGGCTGGAATGGCCCCGTTTGCCACAACGAATTCGGGCCGTACCGCTTGCCCATGATGTAAGCGATATCGGTTAATACGCCGATGGCCGCAAATCGACCTTCATGCCATGTCCAGCGCCACAATTCCGCAGGCTTCCAATGGGCGGGCGGATGCCAGAGTAACTCGTACAGCGCTACGGCAACGGGTAGCGATACGGAAAGCTCCTTGGAATCCAGCGCGGCGACGAACAGTCCAAAGACGAGCGCCAGACGGCCCCAACCGGGCAAGCGCCCTGCCTGACGAAAGTGCATGTACAACGCGAACGCGCCCCAGAAGAACGCATAGGCCAGAATGTCGTTGATGGTTCCTGTATCGAAGTACGCAGCGGAAAAGGAGGGATTGATACCAACCAGCAGTAAGGCAAGCAGCGCGCTCCAACGCGATCCCGTAAGCTGCCACACAACTGCGGCCAGCAGCGCGAAGTTCACTGAAAGCAATACCAGCACTGCGATGCGGAATGGCAAGGGATGAAATCCCCACAGAGCGTAGATCGAGCGATAAAACAGACCACTCGCCGGTCGGAAGAAGGTCGACCAAAATGCCAGATTCGCCTTCAGCAAGGTGGACCACGGCGTGATCCAGTAATAGTGCAGGTTCATCAGATCGTCAACGTTGAACCAGGAAGCCAGCCCTGGACGAACCAGGAAGACAAACCATGCATACAGAGACAGCCCGGCCGCGATCGCTATCGCCCTGCGAATCGCCTGCGTCGCCGCCGCTGGTCTTGTGCCTCTGGTTGGCATTTTTAGACCTTTTGCTCCTATTTTAGCGCCTAATGCCATTATTTCAGAAGTGCGCGGACTTGGGGGAGATGGTTTGGTTTCGGCGGTTTTTGTCGCGCAACGTCGCGAAGAGCGAACCTGCGAAGCGGGCGGACTGGCAGTCCGCCGCAGGCTACCAGCCTGCCCCACAAGGAAACTGATGGCACATCGCTCATTCGAGCCACAGACTAAAGTCTGTGCCACCGGTTATCAATGACTGAGCGGCAGTAGGTGGCACAGGCTTCAGCCTGTGAGAGCCTTTTTCAGCATCCTGCTAGCCTAGACTAGCAGGTCTGGAGTAGTTCCCGGACTTTCCCTAACAACGTCTCCAGCTCAAATGGCTTGTTCAGCGTCGCGACTCCGGCGTGATCGGAATGGCCATTCAGGAATAGCGTCCGCAATTGGGGCTGCAGGCTTGCCACACTCTTGACCAGGTCCGGCTCGGGCTCGCTGATCAGCAAATCCGGCAGACCCTGCGTTTTGGCCATCTCCAGCGCGTCGGTTGGCGCGGGGGCCGCCAGCACACGGTAGCCGCGCTTGTTCAGGATATTGGTCATGACCGTGCGCAGGCCGTCGTTCTGCTCCATCAGCAGAATTGTGGCGGGCTGCGAGGCAACCGATTGGGCTTGCGCCCGTGGCAGATAAATGCGGAAAGACGCGCCCTTTCCCGGCTCGCTGTCCGCCCACAAGCGGCCGCCCATCTGACGGACGATCCCGTACACGGCGGCCAGCCCCAAGCCTCGTTGGCCTTGCCGCCTGGTGGTGAAGAACGGCTCGAAAAGATGGTCCCAACTCTGGTCGTCGAAGCCGGGCCCTTCGTCGCAGACCTCCAGCATCACGTAAGCGCCGCGGTCGCCTGTGCGCCCCAGCGTGGGATCGTCCGCGGGCGCGTTGCGCGTCCCGATGCGGAACTTCCCGCCGTGCTGCATGGCCTCGCCGGAATTGGCGGCCAGCTTGAGAAGGATCTGCCGCACCTGTGCGGGGTCCGCCATCGCGGGCGCCACTTCGCGGCTCAGGTCCATCACAAGCTGGACATCTCGACCCAGCAGTTGTTGGAGCGCCGGCCGCATGGATTCAATCGCCTGGTTGAGCTGCACCGTGCCGGTTTCGAGGGCCGAGCGTCCGCCATAAGCCAGTAACTCCTGGGCGATGTCGCCCGCACGGCCGGCCGCTTTTCGGATCTCATCCAACTCCGGAGCGGTGGATGGGCCGCGCCTGGCACAGTTTGCCAGCGCCTCGCCTGCGGCCTGCAATGCCCGGTGGGCTTCGGTGAACTCCAGGGCCACCCGCGCAGCCAGGGAGCGCTGCGCCTCCATCCGCTCGGCCCTGCGCGCGCCCGCCCGCGCGGTGACATCCTGCACTTCCAATTGGACCACGCCGCCGGTCAGCTCTCTGCCACTCATTTCCAGCAACAGGCAGCTTCCATCGCCGGTTTTGAGAGGCAATTCGGCGCCCTCCACCTCCCCGCCGGCGCGCAGGTGCTCGAAGACTTCGGCGCCCGCTTCGGCATCGTCGACGAACGGCGGCGCCCAGAGAATGCGGCCCACGACTTCGCCGCGGACGCGCCCGCACAGCCGCAGGAACGCCGTATTAGCTTCCATCACGCGGCCGGTGGCCTTTTCCAGCAGCAACACGCCGGTCCGCAGATTGTCAAATGCCTTGGCGAAGAGATCGCTGGAGTTCATATTGATCCTCTTCCAAGTGTTCCACAACCGCGGATGAAAGCTGGGTAATGCAGGTACGGGGAAGAGTTCCGCTGGATGTGGTACTGCGGGGCGTTGCGCGCGGCGCGGGGCGCGGCGGAGCCTGCCCACCTTCGCGAACTGCGCTACGATGGCCTGTCCGGAGGTCCTCGATGGTTCTGTCGGATGTGGACATCAAGCGCTACATCGAAGCTGGGAAGATCAAGATTGCGCCGGATCTGCCGCCGGAGCAGTTCGGCAGTTGCTCGGTGGACTTCCGCCTGGGCAACGAGTTCAACGTCTTCGAATACAGCCGCCATCCTTATATCGATCTGCGCGACCGCACGAGTTTGCAGCACATCATGCGCACCATCGAAGTGCCGCCGGGCGAGGCGTTCGTGCTGCAGCCGCGCGATTTCGTGCTGGCCGTAACGCTGGAATCGCTGGAGCTGGATGCCGAAACGCTCGGCCGCCTGGAAGGCCGCTCCAGCCTGGGGCGGATCGGCATCATCGTACACGGCACGGCGGGACTGTTCGACCCTGGCTGGACGGGCAAGGCCACCCTGGAGCTGAGCAACCTGAGCCGCATGGCGGTGGCGCTCTATCCCGGCATGCGCATCTGTTCGTTCACCTTCGAGCAGCTTTCGTCGCCGTCGGCGGTGCCTTACGGGAAGAAGCCGGGCAACAAGTATGCGGGGCAGTTGCATCCGTTGGCCAGCCGGCTGGGCGCCGAGGCGCCGAAATGAGCTGCTCAGCGGCGGCCCCTTTAGTGGCGGCCAGCAGCCGGCTGACGCGAGCTTCGCTCACGAAAGGCCGATTAACAATCGGCCTGCAGGTTACCAACCTGCCCCACAGCAAAAACGAACTGCGCTACGATAGCCTCTCATCAAATGAACCTGACCTTCTGGGGCGCGGCAGGCACGGTGACCGGCTCCCTGCATCAGTTGGATGTGGATGGCAAGCGCTACCTGCTGGATTGCGGACTGGCGCAAGGACGGCGTAAAGAGGCCGACCAAAAGAACCGCCATCTGCCGGTGGAGGCCGCGTCGGTGGCCGCGGTGCTGCTGTCGCACGCCCACATCGACCATAGCGGGAATCTGCCCACGCTGGTGAAAAACGGCTTCAGAGGACCGATCTTCACCACTCCGGCGACCATCGACCTGTGCGACGCGATGCTGCGCGACACGGCGCACATTCAGGAACATGACGCCGAGTTCATCAACAAACGCGCCGCGCGGCGTCGCGCGGAGGGCCACGCCAGCGCCAACGGGCCGGAACCGGTCCAGCCGCTGTTCACCATGGAAGACGCCGAGCGGACCCTGCCGTTGTTTCAGCCTGTCAGTTATTACGCGCCCAAGAGCCTGGACGAGCACCTGAGCTATGAGTGCTACGACGCCGGGCACATCCTGGGATCGTCGACGTTGATTTTGAACTACCGGAACGGCGGCGCGCGCGTGCGCCTGGGGTATTCGGGCGATCTGGGCCGTCCCAACCTGCCCATCACGCGTCCGCCGGATGGGCTGCCGCCGGTCGAGTATCTGATCCTGGAGAGCACCTACGGCGGCAGATTTCACAAGAGCGCCGCGCACGTGATCGGGAAGCTGCGCGACGTGGTGAACCGGACCTGCGGGCGGGGCGGGCGCATTATCGTGCCGGCGTTTGCCGTGGGCCGTACCCAGCAACTGGTGCTGCTGCTGCATCAACTGGCCAATGCGGGCCAGATTCCCAGCGTCCCGATTTTCGTGGACAGCCCGCTGGCGGTGAACGTGACCGAGGTTTTCCGCAAACACGTGGAGTGCTTCAACGCGGAAACCCGCCAATATCTTCTGGACCACGAGGATCCATTCGGATTCAGCCGGTTGCAATACATCCGGGAGGCCGCCGAATCGAAGAAGCTGAACGACCTGCACGGTCCGTTCATAGTGATTTCGGCTTCCGGCATGTGCGAGCAGGGACGCATCCTGCATCACCTGCGAAACAACCTGGAAGATCCGCGAAATACGGTGCTGATCACGGGTTTTCAGGCGCAGGACACGCTGGGGCGAAAGCTGGTGGAAAAGATGCGGGAAGTGCGCGTGTTCGGCGAGCCGGTGACGGTGCGCGCCGAGATTTCCAGCCTCGATGAGCTGAGCGGACACGCCGACCAGGGGGAGCTGATGGAGTGGCTGAAGCCGCTGGCGCCGCACTTGAAGAAGGTTTTCCTGGTACACGGCGAGCCGGCCCAATCGCAGGCGCTGGCCAGCGCGATCCGGTCGCAATACGGCGTGGAGGTCGCGGTACCTTCGCCGGGCGATAGTTTCCCGCTGAACGCCTGAAACGCAAACAGTTCCGTAACAGTCTATAATGAATGGGATTTCCACCTTTAAGGAGTAACGATTTGTGAGCAGCCCAACGTATATACCCCCGTCGAGTGGCTCGGGCGTGAAGACCGCATTGGTGGCTGGCGGGCTGATCGCCCTGCTGGCTTCCAACATTGCCTTGTGGTATCGCGTGGAGACCACGCGCACCGAAGACCGCGCGTCCAGCCAGGCCATGCTGGCCGAGATCACTGCCTTGAAAGAGGCATCATCGGTGACCACCGCGTCGCAACGGCGCAGCGTGGACACCTTGAAGGAGGAATTAGAGGCCGCGCGACAGCAAGCCAACCAGGCGGCCGGCCACGCCAAGCAGGAGGCGCAAGCGCACGCCGACCAGCTGGCGAAGCAACTGGGCGAAGCGCAGGCCAAGCAGCAAGCGCAGGTGCAATCCCAGATCACGGATGTGCAACAGCAGGCCTCCACGGCCAACACCAAGATCGGCGAAGTGAGCGGGGACGTCACCGCCGTCAAGACCGACTTGGGGGCCACCAAGGCTGAACTGGAGAAAACCGTCTCCAACCTGAAACAGGTGCAGGGCGACCTGGGTGTACAGAGCGGGTACGTCGCCACCAATGCCAAAGAGTTGGATGCGCTGAAGAGACTCGGCGAGCGCAACTACTTCCAGTTCACGCTGCTGAAGAAGGACAAGCAGCCCAAACGGGTGGGCGACATTTCGCTGAAGCTGAAGGCCGTGGACAAGAAGAAAAACAAGTACACGCTGGACGTGTTGGCGGACGATAAAGGACCGGTTGAGAAGAGGGACAAAGGCATCAACGAGCCGCTTCAGTTTTACGTGGCCAAGGCGAAGCAACCGTATGAGTTGGTGGTGAACGAGGTGGGCAAGGATCAGATTACGGGCTATCTGTCTACGCCCAAGGAGACTACACCGCGGAATTAGCTGTCGTCATTGGAGGGCGGGGCTAAAGCCCCGCGCGGGCTGAAGCCCGCCCTCCAAGCGACGCCCACAGCTACTTCGATATCCACTTTATCGAGAAGCTGGAGCCATCCGACGACGGGCTGGACGGCACGGCTTCCTGCGCGCTGGTGCTGCCGTTGACCATGGTGATGGCAAACACGTCGGCGCCGGGGAAGGTGTTGAAGGCGCCGCTATGCGAGCTTTCGACGGCATAATTCGAGTTTGCAATGCTGGTGCTGTCCTTGCCGAAAAGCGCCGTGCCAAAGTCCGCTAGCGGATAAGGGTTGTTGCCGCTGCAGCAGGGGGCTTCGGCAATCCATTCCGCCGACGACCGCAGCGTTCCGGACTGAGTGCCGGTCTTCTGGAAGGCCTTGCCGGTAGTTTCATCTTTGATCGTCAGGATGAAGTCGGTGCCATTATACTTAACGTCCGTGTAAATCTTGTCTCCTGGGCTGATCACCATGCTGGGAATAGGGACGATCGCCTCTAGCGGGTAGAATTCGTACCACGCGCTGTATACCGGCTTGCCTCCGACACACTCGACCAGGGTTCCCGTCTGCTCGACGGTGCCATCGTTGTACCCGTCGAGGCCCACCCAAAAGGCGGCATATTCGGTGCCGGTACTGCATGTGATCGTCGGCTGGATCCAGGAGCCGATGGCGTTGGTGAACGCCGAACCGGTCACCACGTAGCCGCTCCAGTTGGTGCTGGTAGCGGTGCCATCGTCACGCAGCAGAAGGTTTCGGATGGGTCCATGCCGCAGCCGGAACTCATTTTGCGGTTCGGGCTGTGGGGCCGTCAAGGAAACCTGCGCAACTGCTGGCAGAATAGCAAGCGCACTGAGAACTCCTAATCGTTTCAATACCATATGTACCCTCGGTGTGATGTAGAATGTAACCCGAAATGTCACGGGTCTCGCCCAGTATACACTATCGAGGGTTCTCGCTTTAGTTAAATTAATGGAGCAGTCGCCGGTCCGCGCGGAAGGGTGCGTTAACTCTAACAGGCGACGGCGGCGAGCACCTCGGTGGGGGCCTGCCGCTCCTCGATGCGCACCACCTGGCGTGCCTGCTTTCCAATATAGAGCTGCCGCGGGCGCGCAATCTTCTGTTCGCCATCCAGCAGCATCTCCTGCCATTGGGCCAGCCAGCCGACGGTCCGCGGAATGGCGAACAGCACGGTGAACACATCCGGCGTGAATCCCATGGCCTGGTAGATGAGGCCCGAATAGAAATCCACGTTGGGATACAGTTTGCGCTTGACGAAGAACTCGTCATCGAGCGCGATGCGCTCCAGCTCCAGGGCGATGTCCAGCTTGGGATTGCGGCCGGTGACCTCGAAGACCTCCTCGGCAACCCGTTTGATGATGCGGGCGCGCGGATCGTAGTTCTTGTAAACGCGGTGGCCGAAGCCCATCAGCTTGCCGCGCCCGGCTTTGATTTGCTCGATGTAGGCCGGCACGCGGTCCTTGGAGCCGATCTCGTCGAGCATGCGGAGCACCTCTTCGTTGGCGCCGCCGTGCAGCGGTCCGGAGAGGGCCGCGATGGCCGCGGCTGTCGTTGCGTAGGGATCGGCGAAGGAGCTGCCCACCGCCCGCATGGCGCTGGTGCTGCAATTCTGCTCGTGATCGGCGTGCAGGATGAACAGCACTTCCAGGGCGCGCGCCAGCACCGGATTGGCGCTGAACTTGGGTTCGGTCCGCCTCCAGAGCATGTTCATGAAGTTCTTGGTGTAGCCCAGGTCGTTATCCGGGTAGACGTACGGCAAACCCAGGCTGTGGCGGTAAGCATAGGCCGTGAGCGTGGGCATCTTGCCGATCAGCCGCGTGATCTGCAATTTGCGCGCGGTTGCGTCGTGGATACTGCGGGCTTCCGGGTAGAAGGTCGAGAGTGCGGCCACCGTGCTCATCAGCATGCCCATGGGATGCGCGTCGTAGTGGAAGCCCTCCATGAACTTCTTCAGGTTCTCGTGGATCATGGTGTGGCGGGTGACGTTGGCGATCCACTCATCCAACTCGTCCGGGCCGGGCAGTTCGCCGTTCAACAAGAGGTAGGCGACCTCCAAAAAGCTGCACTTTTCGGCAAGCTGCTCGATGGGGTAGCCGCGGTAGCGCAGGATTCCCCGGTCGCCATCGAGGTAGGTGATGGCGCTCTGGCAGGAGGCCGTGTTCAGGAATGCGGGGTCGTAACTGAGCAGGCCGAAGTCCTCGGGGCCGGTCTTGATCTGGCGCAGGTCGATGGCGCGGATGGCGTCTTTATCTATGGGCAGCGTATAGGTCTTTCCAGTTCGGTTATCGGTTATGGTAAGAGTCTCGTTGGGCATCGCGTGGCGCACTCCTTCGAAGATGGTCCGCTGGCCCCTATGCATTTGGATTTCCACATAGAAATGGCCCAAATATCAACACTCTGTGGAAAATAAAGGCGGCCGCATGACGCACCCAGGGTGTTTTCGCGACACTGTGGGTGTAGGCGCGCGGCAAACTGGGAGACCCTCGGCCTCCCAGGCGGCCTGCGCGGATCGCCTCGCCTGCACGCCCAGCCCCATCCGTGCGTCATAGTATATGTAAGCCCGATGAAGCCCACCGCACTTTTGTTGATCTTTGCCTGTTCCGCCCTGGCGGGCGAATACGCCGTGCTCGCGAGCGGCGCGCGCCTGTATGCCGAACGCCATGAATCGGATGGCGGCAAAGTGACACTCTTCAACAGGACTGGTTCAACCGAGATAGATGCGTCCCAGGTGATGCGCTTTGAACAGGAGGATTACGCGCCGCCGCAAGAGGAGCGCGCCTCCGTGGCGGCCGACCCATCGCCAGCCGTGAAACCGGTGGATTTGGCGGAAATGGTCGATAATGCCGCCCGCAGGTACGGCTTGCCGCCCGCATTTGTGAGGGCTGTAGTGGCAGTCGAGTCGGGTTATCGCGCAAATGCGGTCTCACCCAAGGGCGCCATCGGCCTGATGCAGCTCATGCCCGCCACCGCGCGCGAACTGGGCGCAGATCCCAATATACCCGAGCAGAACGTGGATGCCGGCACCCGCTACCTGCGCGACCTCCTGCTGAAGTATGACAACCATGCCTACCACGCCCTGGCCGCCTACAATGCCGGCGCCGGCGCGGTCGACAAGTATCATGGCGTGCCCCCCTACCGGGAGACCCAGAACTACATTCTCAACGTCCTCCGCAACTGGCAGAGACAACCACCCACCGATTGAATGGAATACCTTCGAGAACATCCAGTAAGGTATTGATATCGATGGTCGTTACGCTTCAAGTGCAAGCCTTGCGGCTGCCCTCACAGCTCGGAGCCAGGGTGGCAACCTGCCCCGCAGAGTAGCATGGCCGCAACCAAAAGAGGCGGCCTGAGAGGCCGCCGCAGGCCGGGGGCCTGCCCCACGAAGAATCCGTGCGCTTTCATCGCTAGTTGGTGATATCGCTGGTGCGGCTTTCCTCGCGGATGGGCATGTAGGCTTCGTACCACTTCTTCTGCGCGGCGCTGTCGGCATAGTCCTTGAGGGCGTCTTCGCTGGCGAACTCCATCACGATGACGTGGTTATAGCCCTCCGGAAGCTGCTTCTTGATCGGCTTGGTCCACACGCGGACGATACCGCGGTATTCCGATGGCAGCGCTTCGGCGCCTTTAATCGCCTTGTCGATCTGTGCCGGCGTGGCACCGGCCTTCCACTTGATCGAGATCACGTGGATCACGGTCTTGGGCGTGGCGTCGGCGGCGAACAGGCTGGTGGCGAGCATCAGGGCTGCGCCGCAAGCCCCCAGGAACAGTCTTTTGGTCATGGTTTCTCCTCATTGAATATTAGAACATTACGGACGGGCCCAGCGTGGCTAAAGCCACGCGCGGGCTTAAGCCCGCCCTCCAGTTTAGTTTAGAAGTCGCGCAGAATTCCGTCAGCACGGGCGTGCTTGCCGGGACGCACCAGCGTGACCATGACCAGCGCGGCCAGGCACGGCACTATGGAGGCTACGATGATGATCGGCTGGAACGACAGGCGGTCGGACACGCGCCCGATCAGGTACGTCGAGACCAGCGTCACGATTCCCGCGCCGGTGCCGCTCATCCCGCTGACGGTGGCTACGGCGCTCGATTGGAAGACGTCGGCCGGCAGCGAAATGAAGATCGTGGAGCAGGCCGCGTAGCAAAACGTGGCGAAGGCGAACAGCCCCACCAGCAGCCAGTAGCGCGAGGCGAAAGCCGCCGGAATCAGCAGCAGCATGGCCGGGCCGAAGATGGCCACCACGGTGCGCCGCGATTTGCCCACGGACCAACCGCGCCGGATCCAGTAGCTGGACAGCCCGCCGCCGAAAAAGTTGCCGAGATCGGCCGCCATGAAAGGCGCCCAGAAGCCCAGGGCGCTCTCTTCCATGCGGAATCCTTTGCTGGCCAGGTAAATAGCGAACCACTCCGCCATCATGAACCAGTAGGGATCGAGGAGCGAGCGTCCCACGACGATGCCCCAGGTTTGGCGGTATTTCAGAAGCCGCGAGACGGCGAGGGGGCGAGGGGGCGAGGGGGCGACCGCGGATTCGACCGGTCTGCTGGACTGGATCAGTTTCAACTCCTCAGGGGTGATTCGCGGGTGCGTTTCCGGAGTGTGGTAGACCTTTCTCCAGACGATCAGCCAGAGGAAGCCCAGGCTGGCTGTGATCAGGAAGGCAGGGCGCCACGAGCCGAAGGTGTGAAAGAGGAAGATGACCAGGAAGGGCGCGACCGCTCCGCCGATGGACGATCCGCTATCGAATAGCGCTACCGCCCAGGCGCGCTCGCGATCCGGAAACCATTCGGAGACCGCTTTCGCGGCGCCGGGCCAGCCCGCCGATTCGCCCGCGCCCAGCAATCCGCGGAAGAAGCGGAAGCCGCCCAATCCCTGCGCAAACGCGGTGCAGGCGGCCACTGTCGAATAGAAAACCACGCTGATGGAGAGGCCGCGGCGCGTGCCCAGCCGGTCCAGCAGGCGGCCGGAAACCGATTGCATGATGGTGTAGACCACGCGAAAAGCGATCAGCACGGTGGCGAAATCGGTGTTCGTCCAGTGATACTGTTCTTTGAGGGCCGGAGCGAGGACGCTGAGCGTCTGGCGGTCGATGTAGTTGATGACCGTGGAGGCGAACAGCAGGCCGCCGATCCACCAGCGGAGGTTGCGGATCAAGATGAAGACCATCATAGAGCCATTTCGGATCAAGAGCGTGGAGCCGTTGCGGTACACCACGCGCGAGGAACGCGAGCGCCTGCTCGTGGCGGCGGGCTACAACCTGTTCCTGATCGAGGCGAAAGACATTCTGATCGACCTGCTCACCGATTCGGGGACCAGCGCCATGTCCACCGAGCAGTGGGCGGCGCTGATGCGCGGCGACGAATCGTATGCGGGCAGCGAGAGCTTCTTCCGCATGAAGCGGGTGGTCGACGAACTGACCGGGTTCCGGCACATGATCCCCACGCACCAGGGCCGCGCGGCCGAGCGCATCCTGTTCACGGTGATGTGCCGGCCGGGACATGTGGTGCCCAACAATACGCATTTCGATACCACGCG
>JBEKPZ010000050.1:0-30098 GCA_049520215.1 Bryobacteraceae bacterium
GATCCCAAAGCTACGGAAAGGCGCACCGCCAAATTGATCCGAGCGCTTCGCGGCCTTGGCTACCAAGTCATTCCCCCCACGGCCAATGTCGTAGGGTAGTGCGTTTTCGACGGTGCCCCACAAGCCGGCGGGTCTGGAGACCCGCTGCAGGCGTGGACGCCCGCCCCACATTGACAGATCCACAAGAATCGTCGCGGCGCGCGAAGAAACTGATGGATAGTAGTACAATACAACCTTGTTACTTTGTTCCGGCCGCGCTGGCGCCTGCCAGAGCGTTGCCGAGGGCGGTACCGTTGGGGCTGCCCAGCCCGGTGCAGGGATCCCAGCCGGGACCGGCGGAGTAGCCCCCGATCTGGCCGGTGATATCGTTGTTTCCCGTGGTGATATCGTGCAGTGCGTTGGCGCTCGAAGCCAGAGCGTACAGCAGAGGGTTGAGGAAGCCCACGGGGGTCCCCAGCTTCTGATTGATGCAGGCGACCAGACCTGCCCACAGCGGAGCAACCGCGCTGGTTCCACCCACGGTACCCGATTGCCCGTCGGCCAGGATCTGGAATCCGGTTTCGGGATCGGCGTCGCCGGCCACGTCGGGGACACCGCGGCCGATGCGCCCGCCGGGATTCACCGAGGGAGGCACATGCGCATTGGCCTGCCAGGTGGGCAGGTCGATGGTGTCGCTGATGCCGCCGCCGGTGGCGCCTCCGTTGACGCCATCGTTCCAGACCGTTTCGCTGGTGATGTTGGCGCCGGAGGAGTGCAAGGTCGTGCCGCCGCAGGCCAGCACGAAGGCGCTGGAGGCCGGGAAATCGCAGTGGGCTAGTCCGTCGTCGACCTGGTCGCGCGAGCCGTCGTCTCCAGCCGCGCAGCAGACGGTGACGCCCATAGTGGCAGCGGCCTGAAAAGCCTCGTTCACGGCTTGGATGGCCTGGGTTGACCAGATCGATTGGCCTTCCGCGAAACCCCAACTGATGGAGATCACGGAGGGATTATGGACGCTGTCGTGGACTGCGGTGGTGATGGCATCCACCCAGCCTTGCTCGGTGAAGTTCGAGAAATAGACCACGATGCTGGCGCCTGGCGCGACCGCGCCGGCCACTTCGATGTCCAGCATGACTTCGGTATCGGGGCTGTCCTGTCCGGGAGCTGGCTGGTTGGTGACGCCATCGACGGACATGGCCGTGACAGATGGCGTAGCGATCCCCAACTGTTGAAAGTAGGTGTTCAGGTCGCTGGTAGTGTAGCCTCCGCCGAACTCGAGGATCCCGATGCACTCGCCGGCGCCGTTCACTCCGGTGGGGAAATTGTAGAGCTGGGCCACCTGAGGCGGTGTGTAGGCGGTCGGTTGGGTGGGCTGTTTGGGCTGCTTGGGCGCCTTGTGCTTACGGAAATGGGGCCGGGCCTGAGGCCGGTTGTCGAACCCGAAGACGCCCTGGACGATGCCTGCGAGATCCGCCGGTATGTAGATGGGGCCGGTGCGGCCCCGGAACGCGCCATCGGGGTGTTCGTAGTTGGCTAGATACACGCTGAACGCCGCGCTCAGCGCCGCGATGGTTCCGGAAAGTACCACGGTACGCCGGGGCGAGCTGGATTCCACGACGGTCAGGTTATGCTGGTGAGCGAAAGCCTCGATTTTGGCGATGTCGTCGGGATTGGCGCCGTATTCGGCGGCGAACTGTTCGCGGCTCATGTATTTGCGCTGGTGCGGCGAAGTGGCCGTGAGCTCCTTCGCCGACGTCAGATTCTGCATGGTGTTGCGAGGCCGCAAGAGCACGCTGATTCTGATGTGTTCGTTGGGGTCCGGGGCACCCACTACCCTGGATCCACTGCGAGCGGATCGCTCGCTGCCTGGAAGTGCTACGCGATTCTGGTGTTCTGCCATACATTTGCTCCTTTTCGATTTGCCGGAGGAAGACACTGCTGGTATATATGGTGATCGGAACGGCGAATTTGTTTCAACTGGTTTTGCGCCCGCCGTTGCCCACCGGATGCCGCTTGTTGGGGAGTTCCCGCGTGACCGCCTCCGCGACCGTGACGAGGCGCCGTGAAAGCTGAAGCCGCCTGAAAGGCGGCTGCGGCCATGATTGGCCGCCCTACGGTGCAACCGAACTGCCATTATTACGAACTGGAACTTAGCCCTTTAAAGCGGAGAGATTACGCCTCGGGGCCTAGCCCGACACGCCTGGCCCGACCCTGTTGATCCCGGGCGCTTCCGGGGCCTGCCGTGAAGGGAAATGGACGAGATGGCGTTTTGATGGCCAAAGGCTGAGCATCGAGCGCTGCACCGTATGTGATACCATTTCGGAGGCTGGTGTCCCTTTTATGAATCAAGAGTATCGCTCGTCTTCCCCAATCCGCAATTTATGTGGGAATCGCATCTCGCGCTCCCGGCTGCGTGCAGGCCTAGCATGGCTTGCGTGCGCGTTTGTATCCGCCGCGATGGTGCAGGCACAAACGGCGACGGAGGTCGTGCTGCACAACTTCGCGGGCCCGCCGGCGACGGGTGCGAATCCGATCGCGGGCGTGGTGATGGACGGCGCGGGAAACCTCTATGGGACTACCCCGGGCGGAGGTGCGGGGAATGCGGGCGTGGTGTTCAAAGTGGATCCATCAGGCAACGAGACTGTCCTGCACAGCTTCACGGGCGGCGCCGACGGGGGCCAACCGGAGGCAGGCGTCCTCCTTGATGCGGCGGGGAACCTCTACGGGACTACCAGCGCCGGAGGTGGCACGAAGGGCGCCGGCGTCGTATTCAAGGTCGATCCGACGGGCCATGAGACGGTGCTCTACAGCTTCACGGGCGGTGCGGATGGCAGCAATCCCTGGGCAGGGGTGGTCAGCGATGCCTCCGGCAACCTCTACGGGACGACGCGCTACGGCGGCACAATGGGCGCCGGCACTGTATTTAAGCTGGATACCACCGGCCATGAGACCGTACTCTACAGTTTCAAAGGCGGAACCGATGGATACGGGCCCATGAGCGGGCTGGCGCTCGATGCGGCGGGCAACCTTTATGGGACTAATGCAACTGTCAACGGTTGTACCTGCTCTGGAATCGTCTATGAGGTAAGCCCTGCTGGCGAGTTCACGGTGCTGTACAGTTTCACCGGTGGAGCAGATGGCGGCGACCCGGACGCGGGAGTGATCCGCGACTCGGCAGGCAATCTCTACGGGACGGCTTCTTACGGCGGCCAGGTGGGTAATTCGGTTGGTTCGGGCGTTGTGTACAAGCTCGATGCGAGCGGCCACGAAACCGTGTTGTACAACTTCACTGACGGCGCGGATGGCACCGGGCCTTATGGAGGTGTGATCCTGGACTCCGCAGGCAACTTATATGGGACGGCTGGCGGCGGGGCATCCAGCCTCGGCGGGGTCATCTTCAAGCTCGATCCGGCAGGTCATGAAACAGTCCTCTACAACTTCACGGGCGGCGCGGGTGGAGGCGCTGCGAACGGGGGCCTTGCCATGAGCGCGGCGGGCGCCATCTATGGCACAACCTCGAGGGGCGGCACAGCGGGAGCGGGCGCGGTGTTTGAGCTGGCTACGAACGGAGCCGAGACGGTGCTGTATAGCTTCTTGAGCGAGACGGATGGCTACAACCCGAATGCCGGTGTAATCAGCGACTCGGCCGGCAATCTCTACGGCACGACTTTGTACGGCGGCACAGGCAATGCCGGCGTTGTGTATAAGCTCGATACGACGGGGCATGAGACGGTGCTGCACAGTTTCATGGGCGGCACGGACGGCGCCAACCCCTATGCCGGTGTGACCCTCGATTCCGCGGGCAATCTCTATGGAACCACCTCTGGCGGGGGCTCGTCCGGCGCCGGAGTGGTATACAAGGTAGACCCGAGTGGCCACGAGACGGTACTCTACAGTTTCACCGGTGGAGCCGATGGCGGCGACCCGCTCGCGGGAGTGATACTCGACTCGGCCGGCAATCTCTACGGCACCACATATCAGGGCGGATCGCTCTATAGCGGCGTCGTGTTCAAGGTCGACCCCACCGGTCACGAGACAGTGCTGTTCACCGCCAGCAGTGGACTATCATGGCAGCAGCCCACGGCCGGCGTTATTTTCGATGCAGCGGGCAACCTCTACGGGACGACTTACAACGGCAGCAACGTCTATAAGTTGGATCCCGCCGGCAACGAAACGGTGTTGTACACCTTTGGCAGCGGACCGTATGACGGCAGCAACCCCTGGGCGGGCGTGATTCTGGATTCGGCGGGCAACTTATACGGGACCACATTAGAGAACGGTGTGGGCCGGTTTGGCACCGTTTACAAGCTGAGCGCATCCGGCAGTGAGACAGTGCTGTACAGCTTCAGGGCCCAGGCCGATGGGGGCCTTCCTTACGCAGGTGTCATCAGCGACTCGTCCGGCAGTCTCTATGGAACCACATACGCGTTCGGTTCCGCGAATGCCGGCGTCGTATATAAAGTGGATTCCACCGGTCACGAAACCGTACTTTACAGTTTTACGGGCGGCGCCGATGGCGGTAATCCGTATGCCGGCGTAATCAGCGATGCCGCGGGCAACTTATACGGCACCACCTATGGCGGCGGGACACAATCCGGCGGAGTGATTTTCAAGATCGCACAGCAGTACACCATAACCGGCCAAGTCACCTTCCAGGGCGCCGGTCTCAGCGGAGTTACGGTGACGCTCAGCGGCTCCGCGAACGGGTCGGTGGTTACGGACAACAATGGCAATTATGGACTGCCTGCCGCACCTGGTGGCAGTTACACCGTGACACCCTTTATGGCCGGGTACACGTTCGACCCGTCCAGCCTGACGTTCGCCGGCCTCAACGCTAACCAGACCGCCAACTTCGTGGCTGCGTCGCTGAGCTTTTCCATCTCCGGACAAGTGCTGAGCGTCGGCGGCATGCCATTTGGCGGGGTACCGATCAACGTGCCAAGCGGCTCCGCGGAAACCGATAGCTCGGGCAACTATAGCATATCGGTCCCGGCATTCGGCAACTACACGGTCACTCCCTATCTCAACGGTTACTACTTCAGCCCCGTTAGCGCCACATTCAGCGATTTGAGCGCCAACCAGACCGCCAACTTTCAAATCGCGGCCACAAACCAAAGCGACTTCAATCACGGCCTCTATCCGGACATCGTGTGGCAGGATCCCCAGACGGGCGCGGCGCAGATCTGGTATCTGGGGGGATACCTGAACCTTTTCCTCGCGGCGGAGCTTGCCGCACCGAATCCCTGGCGGATCGTGGGTATTGGCGACTTCAATGGCGATGGCTCGCCGGACGTAGTCTGGCAGGATCCCGTCAGCGGCGCCGCGCAGGTCTGGTATCTCGGTGGCGTGTTCGGCAACACAATCGTGTCCGCCGCCAATATTGCTAACCAGAACCCGTGGAAGATCGTTGCGGTCGCGGACTTCAACCGGGACGGCCATCCCGACCTGGTGTGGCAGGATCCCAAATCCGGGGCCGCTCAGATCTGGTATCTTGGCGGGCCCCAGGGAACGCAGTTGCTGGGAGCCGCGAATCTGAGCGGGCCCAACTCGTGGCGGATTGCCGGGGCCTACAACGGCGTTTCATCTCCCGATGTCTATTGGCAGGATCCCATCAGTGGCACGGTGCAGATCTGGTATATGGGCGGCACCGCGCCGGGCGCGGAAGGCAGCCAGGTGCAGTCCGCTTACGACCTGACGACGAATCCGTGGAACCTTGTGGCCATCGCCGACTTCAATGTCGACGGCATTCCGGACATGATGTTTCAAGACCCCGTTTCCGGCTCCACGCTGGTGTTGTTCGCTGGTGAGTATCCCCAACCGGCTCCCTTCAGTGGGCCGAACCCTTGGTCTGTCGTGGGGCCGCACTGAGAATTGACTGGTGGGGCCAGCGTGCCCGCGGCGAGAATTCCAGGCGCTATAATCAGGATCTAATTGTCTTAATTGGAAGGTCGGGCGGGATTGCGGATCATGTCGAAAAACGGAGGTTCCGGGTTTTTTTGCCGCGGATTGGCGGTGGTTCTCTTTCTGCTCTACAGCGCGGCTGGCTTCAGCGCGCCGCAGGCGGGCGGGATGGACCACGATCATGGCGCCCACGATCATGGCGCCATGGACATGGACCACGATCATGGGGCGATGGACATGGACCACGATCACGGCGCGATGACGCCGGTCGCGCCGGTGGTCTGGTCCTTATTACTAGCGACGTTGGCCATCGCCGGCGGGCTGACCTGGTCGGCCCGGCGAGCTCTGCGCAGGCCCGTAACGGCAGGCCCCGTGGCAGGCGCGGATGTTCTGGACCTGCCGGTGATCGGGAGGGCTCTTCGCTCGCGCCGCTTTCTTGCCTTTTTGATCGTGCCAACCATGCTGATCTTCCTCCTGATCGTGCTGGCGGGGCTGCGCGGGGAGCAAGACACGGATAACCCGGCGATCCTGCTGACCTGGATCCTGTGGTGGCCGGCGGTCGTCTTCACCTTTTTCCTGGTGGGGCGTGTGTGGTGCTCGTTTTGCCCGTTCGGTTACCTGGGGCAGGCCGCGCATAAGATCTTCTCTTTTCGGCTCAAGGTTCCGGGCATCTTGAAGAACATGTGGTGGCGGCTGGGTTTCTTTCTGGCGCTGACGTGGGTGACGACTCTTTGGGCGCTGGATCGCTGGCCGCGGGGCACGGCCTGGCTGGGCTTGGGATTGACCCTGGGGGCTATCACGCTGGCCGTGGTGTTTGAAAAGCGGACCTTCTGCCGCTACGTCTGTCCGGTCGGTGGGGTATTTGGACTGTACTCGATGACGGCTCCACTGCGCCTGGCGGTGAAGGACCAGGAAGTCTGCCGGAGCACTTGCTCCGGCAAGGACTGCTTCGAATCGTGCGCATGGTTCCAGTTTCCGCCCGCCATGGACAGGGGCGCGGAGTGCTCGCTGTGCCTGGACTGTGTGCGGGCCTGCCCAGCGGACAACATTGCGCTCCGGACGCAAGCGCCCGGTGCGGACCTGGCGGGCTTCCAAACCCATCGCAAGTCGCTCGACGAAGCCTCGGCCATAGCGGCCGTGTTGGGCGTGGCGCTGCTGCAAACGACGGTGATGTTGAGCGGTTGGAGCGGATGGGAGGCGAAGGTTGGCAACTGGTTGCACGTGGCGCCTGATGCAACGCTCTATACGATTACCTATGTCGCGGTGGGCGCAATTCTGCCGCTTTTGTTGCTGGGGCTGGTTTGCTACGCGAGCCAGGCTCAGGAAGAGGCCGGCGGCGGCCTGGGACGCGCGCTGCGCACGTATGCCTACTGTTTTCTGCCCCTCGGGCTGGCGCTGCATGCAGCCCACAATTTCCATCATCTGTTCGGCGAGGGCGGCGCAGTGTGGCCGGGTTTGAAGAAGGCGCTGGCGGAGTATGCCGGCTGGGCCGTGGCGCCGGTCCCGCAGGCGGCCGCCGCCCCCAACCTACTGTTCGCGCTGCAATGGGCGACCCTGATGGCCGGGCTTTACCTGACCTACCGTGTGGCCGTCGCGCGGGTGCGCCGGAATGGGCCTCGGCCGGAGCGAGCGTTCCGCGCTGTATTGCCGATACTTCTCTTTGCCGCCGCGTACACGGTGATGAACGTTTTCATGCTCTCAGCTCCCATGGCGCACCGGCATTAAGCGAAGGTGGGTATCCACTTGACTCAGCCAGACCTCTCCTGCGAGGTCGTGTAGGGCGGGCGCCCTCGCCAGGCGCGGAAGCCCCTGCCTCCGCGTCCGGCAGCGGGACGGGGCGTCCCGCGCGGTCCAGGGGGACCGCCCCACAAAGACCGAGTCATCGCCAACGGATGCCCACCATACCGACCATATTCCCTTGTCATTGGCGAGACGACAGCATATACTTGCCCACAGGGAGGAGTTCACTACGACTGCTCAGGGGGCGCCGTCTTTTCGGCAACACGGACAATTCCCACACCCGACACCGGTCATCAACGAGTTGCTCTTGCCGATGGAGTTCCTGTTTCTGCATGTGTCGCTCCTGTATTACGGGTTCGGCATACCGCATGGCGACGGTTCTGCCGTCGTATTGGTTCCAGGCCTCGCCGGTACGGATGAATACATGCTGCCGATGTACCTGTGGTTGGGCCGCATCGGCTACAAGCCGTACTTTTCCGGAGTCGGGTTCATGGCCGACTGCCCGCGGGAGCTTTCGGGGAAGCTGCATGAGACCATTTGCCGGGCTTATACCGAGACCGGACGACGGCGCGTACATCTTATCGGGCACAGTCTGGGGGGAATCTTCGCCCGGGCAATGGCTACGCGCAAGCCGGAGAAGATCGCTTCTGTGATTACCCTGGGGTCTCCCTTTCGTGGGCAGGTCGCCCACAAGAGCGTGTTCACAGTTGCGGGTTTGGTACGCCGGTGGATGCGCGAGCGCAACCCGGATCTGCCCGGAGAGTGCGGCACAAGCCACTGCCCCTGCTCCTTCGGCCGATCGCTCACGGGACACTGGCCGAAGTCGGTGCTCCAGACTGCCATCTATTCGCCCAACGACGGGTTGGTAGATTGGCAGCACTGCCTTACGGGCAGGGAAGGTGTGGACGTGGAGGTTCAGTCAACGCATCTGGGGATGCCAGTTGACTCCGGCGTCTATTGGCAGATTGCTCATCGTCTGGCGCTGTCCTGCCGCATTGGACGGAAACGGCCCGAGGGCAAAAGTCGCGCCGCTTAGAGGAGCGGCCTGAGAGGCCGCTGCAGGCCGAGGGCCTGCCCCACTTTTTTCTGCGGCGCAATACAATATGCAACATGGCATCCACACGGAGGCATTTTCTGCAGGCGGGCGGCGCGGCGTCGCTCGCGCTCGGCGCGGCGGCGCGCGGTCAAGGTCAGACCGCGGCCAACGATAAGATCCAGTTCGCGACCATCGGCTGCGGCATCATGGGCCAGGGCGACACTGACACTGCCATCAGCGTGCCCGGCACCAAACTCGCGGCGGTGTGCGACGTCTACGAAGGCCGGCTCACGCGCGCCAAGGAGCACTGGGGCGCCGATCTGTACACTACGGGCGACTATCGCGAGGTGCTGGCGCGCAAGGACGTCGACACCGTGATCGTCGCCACGCCGGACCACTGGCATGCGCGCATCGCCGCCGACGCCATGGAGGCGGGCAAGGACGTTTACGTACAGAAGCCGATGGTGAAGCAATGGCAGGACGGCCACCGGCTGATCGAAACGTCGCGGCGCACCGGGAGAGTCTTGCAGGTGGGCAGCCAGCGCGTCAGTTCCGTGATCTACAAGAAGGCCCAGGAACTCTATCGTGCAGGCTCGATCGGCACGCTCAACGCCGTGGAGGCATGGATCGACCGCAACTCCGCGATCGGCGCATGGCGCTACTCCATTCCGCCCGACGCGAGCCCTGCAACCATCGATTGGGACCGCTTTCTGGGCGATGCGCCGAAGCGCCCGTTCGAACCCCAGCGCCTGTTTCAGTGGCGCAACTGGAACGACTACGGCACCGGCGTGGCGGGCGATCTGTTCGTGCATCTGTTCAGCGGCATCCACTTCGTGCTCGGCTCGCTGGGGCCCACGCGCGTGTTCGCCGCGGGCGGGATCTACTTCTGGAAAGGCGACCGCGACGCGCCCGACATCATGGTCGGGCTGTACGACTATCCCAAGACGGACAGCCACCCCGCGTTCAATCTGGCGCTGCGCGTGAATTTCGTTTGTGGCGGACCCGAAACCAGCCGCTTCCACTTCACCGGCAGCGAGGGCGTGATGACCGTCGGCGACGGCGTGAGCCTGAGCAAGCCACCCCGGGAGACCGAGCCTGGGGAAAGCGCGGGCGGCTTCTCGAAGGAGACGGCGGAGAAGATCATGGCGCAGCACCGCGCGCGTTACCCCGAGCATCCGGTGACGGCGGCTACCATGCCCGAAGCGGACGAAGAGAGTTACCTGGCGCCGCCGGACTACTCGGACGATTTCGAGCATCACACCACCTTCTTCAACGCGGTGCGCTCGCGCCAGCCGGTGGTCGAGGACGCCACGTTCGGGCTGCGGGCCGCCGGGCCGGCGCTGATGGCGAACTTGAGTTACTACGAGGGCCGCATCAAGCATTGGGACCCCGTCGCCATGCGCGTGGTCGAGGACTGAGGAGGAACTACGATGGGAACGGCCAATGACAAGATTCGGATCGCGCTGGTTGGCGCGGGTGGCATGGGACAGGGCGACGCGCGCGACGCCGCGCGCATCGCGGGCGTGGAGATCGCCGCCGCCGCCGATATCTACGACTCGCGCCTTCAGCGCATGAAGGAACTCTATCCCGGCATCGCCACCACGCGCGACTATCGCGATGTGCTCGCGCGCGCCGACATCGACGCCGTGATCGTCGCTACGCCGGACCACTGGCACGCGCAGATCACGATCGACGCTCTGGCCGCGGGCAAGGATGTCTACTGCGAGAAGCCGATGGTGCAGAAGATCGAGGACGGCAAGCGTGTCATCGCCGCCGCCAAAAAGAGCGGGCGCATTTTCCAAATGGGCAGCCAGTACGCTAGCGCGCACTGTTTCGAGAAGATCGGCCAGTTACTCCAGTCGGGCGCAATCGGCGAGCTGAACATGGTGGAGGCCTGGCTCGATCGCAACACCGCCATCGGCGCGTGGCAATACTCCATCCCGCCCGACGCGAGCCCGCAGAACATCGACTGGGACCGTTTTCTCGGCTCTGCGCCCAAGCGGCCCTTCGAGCCCATCCGGTTATTCCGCTGGCGCAACTATCGCGACTACGGCACGGCCGTGGCGGGCGACCTCTATGTGCACCTGTTCACCGGTCTGCACACGGCGACCGGCGCAGTGGGACCCACGCGCATTTACTCTACCGGCGGCCTGCGCTATTGGAACGACGGCCGCGACGCGCCCGACATGCAGGTGGGCGTGATCGACTACCAGGCCTCGCCGCGCCACCCGCGCTTTCAGTTCGTCATGCGGGTGAACTTCAAGAGCTCCAAGGCCGACGAGGATTTCGGCTACCGCTTTATCGGCAGCGAGGGCGCCATCACCACCGATATCACCAGCGTCACCCTCAGCCGCGTGCCGCGCGAGAAAGAGCCCGGACACACCGCCGACACGTTCTCCCGCCAGATGGAGGCCGACTATATCCGCGCCTACCGCGAGCGGTACCCGATCCTGCCGGCGACTACGACCACGCTCCGCAAGCCCACCGTGCAGCGCTTCACCTCGCCGCGCGACGCGCACGAGATCCATATGCACAACTTCATCGACGCGGTGCGCACGCGCAAGCCGTTCTTCGAAGACGCGGAGTACGGCTTCCGCGCCACGGGACCCGCGCTGTTGTGCAACGTCAGCTACTTCGAGAATCGCGTGTGCCATTGGGACGCCGCCACCATGACGGCGTCCTGAGTTTCAACTGCGGGGCGCACCACCGCTCCGTTGAAGACGGGGAACCTGCCGGCCTTCGGCCGGTGGACCGGCGAGGGCGCCGGTCCGCGGGCGGGGGCGCCCGCCCCACTGCTCCGCGCGTCTTCGTTACTCTTGGTGGCCAGCAGGGCCATGGGGCGGTCCCTAACGGTCGCGGCTCGGTAGAGTCGCGTTGATTTCGCAAGTCTGACTGAGCGGCGACAGGCTGAGCCGCGATCGTCAGGGAGCGGGCCCACGCGGGTGATATCATTTACCCTATGAATCGCCTCGTTTGCGCCTTGCCCTTCTTTGTTTCCGCGGCCTGCCTGGCTCAGGGCAACTCACCCTTGCTTTTGCAAAAGCCGGCGCTCAGCCGCACACAAATCGTCTTTGTCTACGCGGGCGACCTGTGGACGGTGCCCCGCAACGGTGGGGAAGCCCAGCGGCTCACCGCTGGCGCGGGTGTCAAAACGAACCCGGCCTTTTCGCCGGATGGATCGCAGATCGCTTTCACCGGCGAGTACGACGGCAACGTGGATGTGTTCGTTATCCCTGCCGCAGGCGGCGTGCCCAGGCGCCTGACCTGGCATCCCGCTCCGGACATCACGCTGGGTTGGACGCCGGATGGCAAGCGCATTCTGTTCACTTCGCCCCGCACCAGCTATTCCCGCTTCCGCGAGCTGTTCACTGTGGGCCTGGAAGGTGGCATGGCAGAGAAGATCGATCTACCCATGGGCTTCGAGGGCGCATATTCGCCGGACGGCACGCAACTGGCTTACGTGCCGATCTCGCGGGCGTTCACCGCCTGGAAACGATATCGGGGAGGTGAGGCCACGCCGATCTGGATCGCCACGCTGGCCACCGGCCATATTGAAAAGATCCCGCGCGAGGGATCCAACGATTTCAACCCGATGTGGGCCGGCGACAAGGTCTACTACCTTTCCGACCGTGACGGACCGGTTACCCTGTACAGTTACGACACCCGTTCGAAGCAGGTCAAACGGCTGCTCGAAAATGGTTCGCTCGATTTGAAATCCGCCTCGGTGGGGCCGGGCGCCATCGTTTACGAGCAGTTCGGCGCGTTGCATCTGTACGACCTGAAATCCGGCAAGACCAAGGCCGTCGACGTGCGCATCAGCGGCGATATGCCGGAGGTGCGGGAACATTTCGTCAACGTGGGAAAGAAACTCCACAACGCGCATATCTCGCCCACTGGGGCGCGGGCGGTCTTTGAAGCGCGCGGCGACATCATCACCGTTCCGGCCGAGAAGGGCGATGCGCGGAACCTGACCAACACGACTGCGGTGATGGAACGCGACCCGGCCTGGTCGCCCGACGGCAAGACCATTGCGTATTTCTCGGATGAGTCCGGCGAGTATGCCTTGCACCTGCGGCCGCAGAACGGCCTGGGCGAGGTCAAGAAGATCGACCTGGGATCAGGCTTTTATTTTGCGCCGCGCTGGTCGCCCGATAGCACGAAGATCGCCTACGTGGACAGCCACCTGGCGCTTTGGTACGTGGACATCGGCACGCAAAAACCGGTGAAAGTGGACAAGGATCGTTATTGGGGCGTGGCGGCGCTGGTTCCATCCTGGTCGCCGGACAGCAAGTGGC
This sequence comes from Bryobacteraceae bacterium, assembly GCA_049520215.1. GTDB lineage: Bacteria > Acidobacteriota > Terriglobia > Bryobacterales > Bryobacteraceae > Bog-159. The sequence goes on from JBEKPZ010000050.1 coordinate 12,949, forward strand.
TGGCGTATTCCAAGCGGCTGGAGAGTCACTTGAGCGCGGTCTGTCTCTATTCGATTGATCCGGGCCAGATCACGCAGCTTACCGATGGAATGAGCGATGCGCGCGATCCCGTGTGGGACAAGGATGGCAAATACCTTTATTTCACGGCCAGCACGGATTCGGGCGCGTCCCTGGAGCCCGATATACACAGCGCCATCCGCCCGGTGTCGCGCAGCGTGTATCTGGCGGTGCTGGCCAAGGACGTGACTTCGCCTCTCGCGCCCGAAAGCGATGACGAGAAGGCCGCGGACGAAAAGAAATCCGACGAGAAGAAGGACGAGGCCAAGAAAGACGATGCCAAGAAGGACGAGGCCAAGAAAGACGAGGCCAAGAAAGAGGACAAGCCTAAAGTCGTAGTCAAAATCGACTTCGACAACATCGGCCAGCGCATCCTGGCGCTTCCGCTGCCGGCGCGGCGGTACGTCGACCTGCAGGCGGGGAAGGCCGGCGTGCTGTTTGCGCTGGAAGCGCCGCCGCCCGGAGCAGGCGAAAATGCCGCGGTGACCGTACATCGCTTCGATCTGAAGACCCGCAAGTCAGACGTAGCCATCGGCGGCGTGCGCTCATTCGAGATCTCGCAAGACGGCGAGAAGATGCTGTACCAGCAGGGCGAGAAATGGGCGATTGCGGCGCCGAAGCCCATGGCCACAGGTTCCAGCCCGGCTCCTCCGCCGCCACCCGCGGGCGATAGCGAGAAAACGCTGAAGACCGACGGCATCGAGGTTCGCGTGAACCCGCGGGAGGAGTGGAAACAGATGTATCGCGAGGCGTGGCGCATCGAACGCGATTTCTTCTACGATCCCAGATTCCACGGCCTCGACCTGGCGGCCACGGAAAAACGCTACGCGCCGTATCTGGACAACATCCAATCGAGGGCCGACCTGAATTATCTGTTTTCTGAAATGCTGGGCGAGCTAACAATCGGCCATCTATTTGCAGGGGGCGGCGATTTTCCCGACGTGAAGCGCGTGGAGACCGGTCTGCTCGGCGCCGACTACAGGATCGAGAACGGCCGCTATCGCATCGCGCGGGTCTATAACGGCGAGAACTGGAATCCGGAAATGAAAGCCCCGCTCACGCAGCCGGGTGTGAACGTGGCTGCCGGCGACTACCTGTTGGCCGTGGGAGGCCGCGAAGTGCGCGGCGCCGACAATGTCTACAGCTTCTTTGAGGGCACGGCAGGCAAATCGGTGGTGCTCAAGGTGGGGCCGGATGCTTCCGGCGCAAACACCCGCGAAGTGACCGTGGTCCCGGTGGCCGATGAAGGCGGCTTGCGTAATCTGGCATGGATCGAAGACAACCGGCGCAAGGTGGACCAGTTGACGCACGGCAGGGTCGCCTACATTTATATGCCGAACACGTCCATGGCGGGGCTCACGAATTTCAATCGTTACTTCTTCGCGCAGGTTGGCAAGGAGGCGGCCATCATCGACGAGCGATTCAATGGTGGCGGCGCGCTGGCTACCGACATCATCGAATACCTGAAGCGCGGGCTGATGAGCGTGGTGAGCACGCGGGACGGCGCCGACGAAATGCAGCCGCAAGGCGCCATTTTCGGTCCGAAGGTGATGATCATCAACGAATTTGCCGGCTCGGGCGGCGACGCCATGCCCTGGTATTTTCACCGCGCGGGCGTGGGCCAACTGATTGGCAAGCGGACTTGGGGAGGGCTGGTGGGCCGGGCCTTCGCTCCCGAGCTGATGGACGGCGGATTTGTTTCCGCGCCCAGTTCCGGCGTGTGGAATCCGGACAAGGGCGAGTGGGAGGTGGAGAACCGCGGCATCCAGCCGGACATCGAGGTCGAACTCGATCCGGAGGCCGTGCGCGCGGGACACGATCCGCAACTGGAGAGGGCTGTGGAAGTGGTCATGCGGGAACTGGAGAAGAATCCCGTGGCGCATCCCAAGCGGCCCGCATATCCGAACTACCACCCGCAGTGACGGCGCCGCCCAAAATGGGGTCTGATCTAAAGATCGCGCTGATCTCCGGCGGCATGTACGACCGTTTGTACGCGCGCATCCCGCAATTCGAGCAGGCCGCCGGCGTGACAGTTGAGGTCGAGTTCACCGGTACCCATCCGGAGTTGAACGCGCACCTGGCCGCGCTGGATCATGTGCCTTACGACCTGGTCAGCACGCATACCAAGTATGCGCCCTCACAGCAGCGATTCCTTGCGCCGCTGGAGGGCTTCGACACGGCCGACTTCTTTCCTTCGTTACTCCGCATGGCCGAGATCGGCGGCGCGCTCTACGGCATCCCGCGCAACATCGATCTGCGCCTGCTGCACTACCGCACGGACCTGATCGAAACGCCGCCCACGAGTTGGGACGAACTGGTCGCACTGGCGCGGCGGACTACGCGGGCGCCGCAACCTTACGGGTTCGTATTCACCGGCTTGGAATCGGGCCTGTTCGGAACCTTCTTCGAACTCGCGGAGTCCGCCGGAGCGCGGATTTTTCCGCCGTCGCTGGTGGCGGAGGTCGACAACGAAGGCGGGCGCTAGGCGCTGGGAGTGCTGCGCGAACTCTATGCGAGCGGTGCAGTGCCGGAGGCGGTCGCCGGGTGGCACTACGACGAGGTCCACCAATTCTTCCGCGCGGGGAATGCGACGATGGTGTGCGACTGGCCAGGCTACTACGGCTCGTACCGGGAGACGTCATCGGCGGTGCGCGACCGTTTCCGCCTGGCGCGCATGCCCGCCGGACCCACCGGACGAGTCTGCTGCTACGCCGGCAGCCATACGTTCGCGCTCACGCAGTCTGGTGTCGAGAAGGAGCCGGCGCGCGAGTTGCTGCGCTTCCTGACGGCGCCGGAGCAACAGGCGCTGGAGGCGCGGCACGGGTCGGTACCCGTGCGGCGGCGGGTGATGGAGCAGCAACAGCAAGCGGCGCAGGGCGACGAGGCTGACCGCATGGCGCTGCTGGCACGCGCCATCGAGCACGACCTCATCATCCCGCCGAAGCTGCCCTATTACCCGCATATCGAAGATATCCTCTGGCGCAATGTGCGCTCGGCTATGACGGGTGAGACGGCCATCGCGGACGCTCTGGTCGAGATAGAACAGCGCATCGGGGAATGTGTGACGCATGCTGTTTAAGAACCTGCTTGACGCGAATGCCCCCTGGCCTACGCCCGCGAAGGCGCGCCGGTAGTCGTGGCGGATGTCGTCACGATGTTCGCGTTACCTTGTCCGGCCAGCGAAGCCCGGCGCCGCGCCGTGATACAGGACCGGCACGCTCACTCCGCCGACGGTCACGGTGATATTGGCGGCTTGCGGTAGCAGCGCGGGTGAAAAGAGCAATTGTAGATACGGGCGGCGGAAAACTGCTCCCTTACGGTCGCGGCTCGGCAACAGTCGCGTTGCAAATGGCGCGGCGCTCGCGGCGCAACGGTTAATTGGGACCCGATTGAACTACAATAAACTGGCACGCCACTGGCCAACTCATGACACCTCGCGAACGCTGGATGGCAATGTTTCGGGGCGAGCGTCCCGATCGGGTTCCCTGCGATTACTGGGGCACCGCGGAAATCACCGATCGGCTCAAGCGCGACCTCGGCTGCGCTTCCGACCGCGCGCTGTGGCAGCGGCTGGGTATCGACAAATGCGTGTTTCTGGGAGCCCGCCACCCGCGAGCGAAAGAGGACACGTGGCACCTGCCGTCGCTCTTCAGCCTGTTCGGCATCGAAACCCGCCCGATCGAATACGGCGACGGCCTGGGCGTGTATGAGGAGATCGCCAAAGCGCCGCTCGCCAACGCCGAAACCATCTCCGCTATCGATTCCTGCCCCTGGCCGGATGCGCGCGATTTCGACTATGCGGGCCTGCGCGCCGAGTGCGCCCAGTATCATCCCGAGTATCCCGTGCTCGGCGTGGCCTACGAACCTTTCTATCTGTATTGCCGTCTGCGCGGCATGGAGCGTGCGCTCGAGGATGTCGTGGCCAATCCGGATTTCGCCGACGCGCTGATGGGCCGCATCCACGCCTTGTTCGAAGCCATCGTGTGCAACAGCATCGAGGCCGCCGGCGACCTGTTTGACTTCGTCTATGTCGCCGAGGACCTGGGCACGCAGGAATCGCTGCTGATGAGCCCCCGCGCGATCCGGCGCTTCATTCTGCCGTGGCTGGCCCAAATGGCCGAAATCGCGCACGCGGCCGGAAAGCTGGTCTTTCATCACGACGATGGCGCGATTCGGCCTTTGCTGCCCGACTTGCTGCGGATCGGCATCGATGTCCTGAACCCTATCCAGTGGCGATCGAAAGGTATGCAGCGGGAAGCACTGGCTCGCGACTTTGGCGCAAGCGTCGTATTCCACGGCGGTGTCGACAACCAGCACACGCTCCCGTTCGGCAGCCGCGAAGACGTGCGCCGCGAGGTCGGCGAGAACATCCGGATCTTCCGCCAGTCGAAAGGCTATGTGGTGGCGCCCTGCCACAACTTGCAATCCAATACCCCTACCGAAAACGTGGTGGCTTTGTACGAGGCCGTGGAGGAGTTTGGCCGATGCTGAAGCTTCTTCTACTCGGTTGTGTCCCTTTCCTTGCACAGGGACAGCACGCGGGCGCCGTCGTCACGGGCCATAATCGGAACCTGTTCGCAGAGGCCGGCGTGCCGAAGAAGAAAGTGGCGAAGAAGCTCGACGCCGCCTTCCAGCAACTATTCCACGGCGATCCGCAAACCGAGGCGATCTACTATGCCGCCGGGAGCAACGCGAACGGCGAACTCGCCTATGTGACCGACGTGGCGCACCACGACGTGCGCACCGAAGGCATGTCGTACGGCATGACGATCGCCGTCCAAATGGGCAAGAAGGCCGAGTTCGACGCGCTCTGGAACTGGTCGAAGACGTATATGTATCACGCCGGAGCGGACCATCCGGCGCGCGGTTTCTTCTCGTGGTCGATGAAGACGGATGGCACGCCGAACGACGAGACGCCGGCCCCGGACGGCGAAGAGTATTACATCATGGCGCTGTACTTCGCCTCCGGGCGCTGGGGCAACGGCGCTGGGATCTACAATTACCGGGCGGAGGCCGACCGGCTGCTGACCGACATGTTGCATCGCGAGGTTGTGCGCGGCCGGACCAGGCGGGGGCCGTATGCATGCGGCAACATGTTCGATGAGAAGGCCAGGATGGTGCGGTTCGTGCCGGGGTTGGACCGGAATGGCTTCACCGACCCGTCTTACCACCTGCCCGCTTTCTACGAGTTGTGGGCGCAATGGGGACCGGCGGCTGACCGTAAGTTCTGGGCCGAAGCGGCCACGGCCAGCCGCGATTTCTTCCAGAAGGCGACCAATCCGGTAACCGGCCTGGCGCCGGACTGTGCCAACTTCGACGGCACGCCGTACAGCTTCAGACGGAACGCCGGCGCCTCCAATTTCCGCTACGATGCGTGGCGTACGGCGATGAACTGGTCGGTGGACTGGCGTGGTGGGCGAAAGACGAGCGCGAGCGGGAACTGAGCGACCGCCTGCAGGCCTTCTTCGCGTCGAAGGGCATGGAGACCTACGGCAGCCTCTACACGCTGGCGGGCGAGCCACTGAACGCGGCGCACAGTGCGGGCTTGATTGCCACCAACGCCGTGGCCAGCCTGGCCGCGACCAATCCGCGTGCCAAAGAGTTCGTTAAGGCGTTGTGGGATTCGCCCATCCCTTCGGGAAAAGAGCGCTATTTCGATGGGACGCTTTATCTGCTCTCGATGCTGCATGTGAGCGGGCGCTTCCGCGCCTGGGCAGCGAAGTGATTCGTCCGGAAGCCGGCCAAAAGCGGCATTAATATAGTTGATGGCACCAGATCCACCCGTTGAACGCCTGCCCTGGTGGTAAAATAATTGGGTAGTCACGCTATGGCCTGAAAAACCTCGAAGACGCAAGTCCCATTGGCAATAGAAGGAATTGATCGGACGGGTTTTGGCGCGCGTTATCGTGACTGACATGTGTTACTCCTTGAAGAACCGAGCAAATGGAGAAAGAACAGATACACAAGGCGTTCACGCGATTGGGAGAAATTCTTCGTGATCGCCGGGTAACTGGAGAAGTCGATGTGTTCGGGGGCGCTGCGATAGTACTGGGCTTCGATTTTCGGAGAGCAACGCAAGATGTAGACTCCTTGGTAACTAGTGGCCACGGGCAAGTCATGCAAGCGGCGCAGGAAGTAGGAAAAGAACTACACTTACCTCCAAACTGGCTCAATGAACAGGCCAGCATTTATCTTTCCAAGCACAGGGATTTTTCATTGTTCAAGATGTATCCGTCCGAAGGGCAGTTCGGATTGCGAGTTTTGTTGGCAAAACCGGAATACGTCTTAGCGATGAAACTACTGGCCTTTCGTCTCTACGCTGCCGACGTAGACGATATCAAGCATCTGGCAGTTCGCCTACATCGAACTTCCGCAGAAGATCTGCTGTCGCTATTGAAACATTATTACCCGAACGAACAAATTACACCAGAACGTGTGCTTCAAGTCACCGAACTCGCAAGGAAACTCGATGCGCCCTCAAAGTCTTAAGGAGGCTATTGAACGTATCTTGCTGGCGGGTGAGGAAGAACGGATTGCGATAGCGGAATTCTTGGACGAGTTCTACCTTCATTACGGACACACAGAACAGTTGCAAACGATGATAGATGCCCCACCGCCAGTCTCTGGTAGGCAGCCTCTTGATGCGTATGTTGGCGCTATAGGAGAGCATCTAGCACGGCGATGGGGATTGACTATACCGTTTTGGGTGGAAGATGAATGCCGTTTCCTCGATACACCAATATTCGCTGACGACTTGCAACTGATGAAGCCGATTTTGCTGCGAGATAGCCCGATTGCTTTTCGCCGTCGTTTGATTTTTACCGAAGCTGAACCGTTACGCAGGGGGCGGTTCCCCACCGAACCAGCCGGATTCACATACTCGTCGTTTTGAGCCGAAAAGCGATAGGTGCAGGAGCCTGAAAAGGCGGCTGCGGCCAAGATCGGCCGCCCTCCAACTGCCCCAACCGTGCGATCATCGTGCCATGACCGTTCGTTTCCCGGGCGTTGCTCCTGGCGCTGATCTCCGGCGCCTCCGCGCAGAACTGGCCTTCGTTCCGCGGACCCGCGGCTTCCGGCGTCGCCGACCACCAGAATCTTCCCGTGAAATGGGACGCCGCGCGCGGAACCCACATCCAATGGACCGCTGCCGTGCCGGGGCTCGCGCATTCGAGTTCTATCGTCTGGGGAGATCAGGTCTTCGTCACCACCGCCGTCAGCAGCCGGCCGGACGCCTCCTTCAAACGCGGCCTGTACGGCGAGGGCGATGCTTCCGACGACGTCAGCCCGCAGCAGTGGAAGGTGATCTGCCTCGACCGCCAGAGCGGCAAGATCGTGTGGGAGCGCACAGCCTACGAGGGCGTGCCGAAAGAAAAGCGCCATATGAAGGCCACCTACGCCAACTCCACGCCGGCAACCGACGGGAAAGTGGTAATCGCCTTCTTTGGGTCGCAGGGCCTCTATGCGTTCGATCTGGCTGGCAAACTGCTGTGGAAGCGCGATCTGGGAAAACTCAACGTGGGTGCTTACGACCTGCCGGAGTACGAGTGGGGCACGGCCAGTTCGCCGATCCTCTATGAGGACAAAGTGATTGTACAGTGCGACCAGCAGAAAGGCTCGTTCCTGGAGGCTTTCGACAGCCAGACGGGCCGCACGGTTTGGAAAGCCGAGCGTGACGAACTGCCGTCCTGGGGTACGCCGGCGGTCTATCGGGGGACCGCGCGAACCGAACTGGTTACCAACGGTTCGAATTTCGTCCGGGGATACGATCCATCGACGGGCAAAGAACTGTGGCGTCTGGGCGGAAGCTCCAAGATCACCGCGCCCACGCCGGTCTTCGCCGATGGCCTGATCGTAGTGGCCAGCGGGCGCAGGCCGGAAGCACCGATCTTCGCCATTCGCACCGGAGCCTCCGGCGACATCACCGGCGATATGCGCTGGGTGGCGTGGCAGAAGCAGCAGCGCGGCCCCTACATGCCGACTCCGCTCATTTACGGCGGCTATCTCTACGTGCTGGGCAACGCAGGGGTCTTCGATTGCTACAGCCTGGCAACCGGGGCTGAGATCTACCGCGAACGCATTCCGCACCAGGGGTCCGGATTCAGCGGTTCGCCAGTCGCTTCCGACGGCAAGATCTACCTGCCGAGCGAAGATGGCGACGTCTTCGTGGTCAAAGCCGGCCCGCATTTCGAGTTATTGCAGAAGAACGAAATGGGCGAGCCCCTTATGGCCAGTCCGGCAATTTCCGGCGGCTTGCTGCTGGTGCGCACCCAGCATCATTTGTGGGCGATCGGTGCGAAAGGGGCGTTCTGAATGGGGGTTTCGCGAATCGCCGACGCGAGCGCGACCTGACCGTGGCTGGAGTTGGCTCACAGGATTAACAGAAATCCGTGGCTCTCGTAGGATGCACCTTGATAAGATCCCGCGATCACGCCGCTGTCATTGATGCCGACCGCGAAGGTTGCGATCGCGCCGGGAATGCTAAATGTGTACACGACTCCGGCAGGGGTCCGAGCAAAGCCGTGGTACGTAAAGCTTGCATCCTGGTAAGACCCGACAACGGTGCCGTTGGAGTTGACGCCGCTCGGCTGGGTGCCGGTCGCTCCGGCAACATCGAACGTGGTAAGTGAGCTGCCCAGTTGCCAGAGAAAGCCCTCAGTGTTTCCTTGGAAATACGAGCCCACCACTATGTCGCTATTATTGATGCTCAACGCGGGCGGGAAAAAGCCGAAGTTGTTACCCGGCACGTCGAAACTGCGCCACTCGCCCCCAATACCCCGAACGAAGCCGTGCGAGTTGTAATTGACATCCGCGTATATGCCTGTAACCGTGCCATCCTTGTTGATGCCCGTCGCGTAGGTGTACGTCGATGCGGGAGCATCGATCGTGATGAGCGAGCCAACCGCGGTTCTTAGAAATCCATGCATTACACTCCCATCGAAGTAAGGACCGGCGATGATGCCGGAATCGTTGATGCCGATAGGGTTTCCCGAGGAGGACGGGAACGTTCCGGGCACGTCGAAGGTGATCCAATCGCCACCCGGAGTCCGCAGGAAGCCGTGTTGGCTGGTGTCGGAATAGTTGCCGGCCACTGCGCCAGCGGCGTTGATGCTGCTGGGGTAAATGTTCTGCGACCCAGGAGCGTCGAAGGTTACAAAGCTGCCGTCCATGCCGCGAAGAAAACCATGGCCCCCGTTCGCATCGGCGTAAAACCCGGTAACGGTGCCGCTGTTATTGATGCTGGTGGGATACGTCTGAGTGGCTGCCGGGCCGTCGAAGAGGATCAACTGCACCGGGCGGTCCCTGTCGCCTCCTAGCCGGGGCCTCAGTTGGGCGTGCGAACTGGGTAGGGGTTGCGCAACTGCGGCGACGAAACAGGCAAGCGAAGAAAGAAGAGTGCGTCGGACCATCGAATTTACCTCCAGTGCTCGAACTCGGCAGGCCACGAAAAACGATGGCCTGCCCCACAGCGAATCTGCTGTACGGTTATTTCTTGGACACTGCACTTACACCTAAACTATACTCCGGAATCTCCATTACGAGCCGCACGGTAGCGCAGCCAGACTGCGAAGATGGCCTGCTCGTGGCGTGCCATCTCGGAAATGGGGCGCAGTGTGACGTGCTCGACTCCAGTGAATCCGCCGTGCGTATAACTGACGTCCAGTTGCGGCAGGCTCCGCAGCGAGACGACCGCCGGCGACTGCGGAAGGAAGATCAGGTTGTCCTCCCAGGGTTCGCCGAAGAACAGGGCATCGTGATGTTCGTCGACGCCCATCAGCCACGGGCCCCAGTGCAGCGCCGCCTCCACGGCTTGATCTCCCAACGCATTGGGTGGAACCACGCGCCCGTCTCGCAGAACCAGGCGCAGAAGGGAGGGGAACTGCACTTCGATTTTGTCCCCCGCCTGCCAGACTCGCTCCACCTGCGCGTACCCGCCCGCTGCCTTCGCCTCGATCGGCTTGCCGTTCAAGGCCAGCACGATGGGCCTGGACCACGAGGGCTGGCGCAGAGCCAGTATCCGCGGCTTGCCGTCGGCCTTCCGGACAGATACGGTGAAAAACGCCGCCGGCTGTGGCCGCTGGACTATCGCTCCTTGTGCCAGTGACAGACCGATTTCGCCGTCGGACCAATCGCAATCTTGAAAGAGGTTAACCCGGAGCGTTCTGCCGCTAGCCGTAACGATCGAGTTCAATACGTCCGGAAACGCCCGGTAGCCGTGCATGGTGCAGCACCACCAGGCGCGGTCCACATTCGCGGCGGGCTTGAAGCCGCGCTCGAAGGTGACCCGGCTCCCGAAGTCGCCGCTTGGGAATTGGTTGGGAAGCAAGCCGTTCAGCAGACAGCGCTCGGCGCGCTCCAGATAGTCTAAGTTTCCAGTGGCCCGCCATAGTTGCAGGCTCAGGCGCAGGAAGTCGGCGTGGCCGCAGCCTTCGTCCCGCGGGTCCGCGCCGGAAGCCGCAACCAGCTTCCTTTTGTCTCCCGGCGTCTGCCAGCCGAAATACTCGAGCACGCTGCCGTAGACGGTGTAATCCGGAGAGCCGATCAGATCCCGGTATTTCTCTTCGACATCGCGAAGCTGTTCCGCCTGCCCGGTGGCCGCAGAGAGCATCGCCTCGCCGCGCAGTGTGGTCAGGTAGCCGTGCGCATGCTGGATTCCGCGCGGCTCCAGCAACGGAATGATCGAAGCCGCGTTTCCCAGGTACTTGGGGTCCTTGGTCGCCGCCGCCAACAGCACCAGGCCTTCAATCAACTGGGTGAAGCAGATAAATCCCGAGGCCCCCTGCCCCGCCAATCGCTTCTGCACTTCGGGTAGAGCGGTTTGCCGCTGCACGTTGGTCAAAAAGTCCCCGAGCCGGCGCGCGGATTCCAGTATCTCCGGCTGGGGATGCGTGCGGTTGTACTCCAGCAGGCCGACCAGCAGCCGTCCATTGCCCCACAGCAGCGCCATGTGCTCGGGCCCGATGGCGTCAGCGGTAAATACCAGGGAAGGGTCGCCGAAGCGTCCGTCGCTCCTCTGATATTGGAGAAGCGAATGCACCAGCGATGGCAGTTCGTTGTTCTTCTCCGGCACCGGCCAGACAGCCAAGGCGCCGATATAACGCCCGGACGCATCGCCGCTGTAATCGCTGAACCGGCGCGGTGGTTTCAGCGCCACGTCCGCCAGCACGAATTCGGGCGTGAAGGCGGGCGTTTTCCCGCTGACAAAACGGCGGGCGGTCATCGCCAGCCGTTCCGCGAGTTCTCCGGAAGGTGTGACGGTTAACTGCGGGACACGTTCGACTGTTACGGGCTGGCCGCGCAGGATGCGGGCAGCAACAGCCGCAGCCGACGATTGCAGCATGGCGCGGCGCGTGATCGCGCGAGCGTCACGATTGTGCCGATTTTCTTGTCGCATTTGTTTGGGTGCAGCCTCCCGGGGGCTTAATTAGCCGCTGCCGGCCTACGGCCGGTGGACCGGCGAGGGCGCCGGTCCGCAGGCGAGGGCGCCTGCCCCACGTTTCGGGCGTTTCGGCACCCCCATTTCACACTTCAGGATAAAACACTATAATATGCCTGTAGCGTAAGGAGCCTGGCATGAAGATCCAATCCCAAGAAGCTCTCGACTATCACTCCTCTTCGCCCGCCGGGAAACTGGCGGTGGTCCCCACCAAGCCTTGCCTCACGCAGCGCGACCTGAGCCTGGCTTACACCCCCGGCGTCGCGGTGCCCTGCCTGGAAATCGCCCGCGACCCCAGCCTGGTTTACAAATACACCGCCAAAGGCAACCTGGTGGCGGTCGTCAGCAACGGCACCGCGGTCCTCGGACTGGGCAACATCGGCGCAGCCGCCGGCAAGCCCGTCATGGAGGGCAAGGCCGTGCTGTTCAAACGCTTCGCCGATATCGATGTTTTCGATATCGAACTAGCCACCGAGAACGCCGACGAGATCATCCGCACCTGCCAATTGCTGGAGCCCACCTTCGGCGGCATCAATCTGGAAGATATCAAGGCACCGGAGTGCTTCTACATCGAAGAAGAATGCCGGCGCACCATGAAGATCCCCGTATTCCACGACGATCAGCATGGCACCGCCATCATCTCGGGCGCAGCGCTGCTGAACGCCCTGGACCTGGTTGGGAAACGCATCGACCAGGTGCACGTGGTTTTCAACGGCGCGGGCGCCAGCGGCATTTCCTGCGCGCGGCACTATGTGAACCTGGGCGTACGCCGCGAGAACATCCTCATGTGCGATACCAAGGGGATCATTTATAAGGGCCGCAAGGCCGGCATGAATGCCTACAAGGAACTCTTCGCGGCCGAGACCGACAAACGCACGCTGGCCGACGCTTTTGTGGGCGCGGACGTGTTCTTCGGCTTGTCCAGCGGCAATTGTGTCACGCCCGAAATGCTGAAGACCATGGCGCACGATCCGGTGATCTTCGCGCTGGCGAATCCGGACCCGGAGATTCCCTACGACGTGGCAGTGGCCGCCCGGCCGGACGCCATCGTGGCCACCGGACGTTCGGACTTTCCCAACCAGGTCAACAACGTCCTGGGGTTCCCGTTCATCTTCCGCGGCGCGCTGGACGTGCGCGCCACCATGGTCAACGACGAGATGAAGCTGGCCGCCACGCGCGCCCTGGCGGCGCTGGCGCGCGAAGATGTGCCGGACAACGTGCGCCGCGCCTACGGCGTGGAACGTCTGGAATTCGGCCGCCAGTACATCATCCCCAAGCCGTTCGACTCGCGCGTGCTGATCTGGGAGGCGGCGGCGGTGGCCCAAGCCGCCATGGAGACCGGCGTGGCGCAGGCGCCCATTGACATCAACGAATACCGCGAACAACTGGAGCGCCGCCTGGGCCGGGCCCATGAAGTGATGCGGGTGATGATCCACAAAGCCCGGCGCCAGCCCAAGCGCGTGGTCTTCCCCGAAGGCGAGGAACCCAAGATCCTGCGCGCCTGCCAGATCCTCCTGGATGAGAAGATCGCCTTCCCCGTTCTGCTCGGAGACGAGACGAAAATTCGAGCGGTGATGGACGACCTGCATTTGCACCTGGACGGCCTGCAGATCGTCGATCCAGCCAAGTCCGAGCGGCTGCCGGCATACGCCGAGGAAATGTACAGCCTTCGCCAGCGCAAGGGAATCACGCGCCGGGAAGCCGACCAACTGATTCTCGACCGCAATGTTTTCGGCGCCATGATGGTGCGCCTGGGCGACGCCGACGCTCTGGTCGGCGGCCTCACCCAGCATTATCCGGACATGATCCGGCCCGCCCTGCAAATCATCGAGGTGCGCCACGGCATGCGCAGGGTTTCCGGCGTCTACGTGATGATCACGCCCAAGCGCGAGATCTATTTCCTGGCGGACGCCACGGTCAATATCGAACCCACCGCTGAGGATCTGGCCGAGATTGCGGTGAATACCGCGGAGATGGCGCGGCGCTTCGATGTGGAGCCCCGCGTGGCCATGCTCTCCTTCTCCAATTTCGGCAGCTCGCGTCATCCGCTGGCCGAGAAGGTGCGCAAGGCCGTGGAGTTGGTGCGGTTGCGCGAACCGGCCCTGATGGTGGACGGGGAGATGCAGGCGGACACCGCCGTAGTGCCCGAGATTTTGGAAGAGACATTCCCCTTCAGCACTTTGAAGGGCGGCGCCAACGTGCTGATCTTCCCCAACCTGGAAGCCGGCAACATCGCCTACAAGCTGCTGGGGCGCATTGCCGGGGCCGAACCGATTGGCCCCATCCTGATGGGGATGTCGCGCCCGGTGCACGTGCTGCAGCGCGGCGCCCAGGTCAACGATATCGTGAATATCGCCGCGGTGGCGGTGGTGGATGCGCAGGATGCCGGCGCGCCGGCTCCCTCCCGGCAGAACCGAACTGTCCATAATGCTTGACCTTCCTAGTACCAATGGTTGATAATAGCGGCTCTAAGCCTTAAACCGATATGCTGCGCGGCCTTACACTCGCGATGGTCCTCTGCCTGCTGCCCACGTCCACGTTTGCGGTGCGCAGCGCCAAGAAGCGCAAGGCGCAGCCGGCCGCCAAGGCTAAACCCCAGGCCCCGGCCCCCGGTCCCCGGTCTTTGCGGGTTAAGACCGCCGTTACCCATTTCGATCCCACGGCGGGCGATAACGTGGATGGCGACGATCTGGAAGTGCGGCGCGCGGCGGTCGACGCGCTGGGACCCTACAACGGCACGGTGGTGGTGGTCGATCCGCAGACCGGGCGCATCCTCACCATGGTCAATCAGAAGACCGCGCTCGACAGCGGCTTTACGCCCTGCTCCACCATCAAGCTGGTCACCGCTTTCGCCGCTCTCAATGAACGGTTGATCGAACGTGACACGCCGGTGCGCCTCACCCGCCGCACCAGCCTGGACTTGAGCAACGCGCTGGCGCACTCCAATAATCCCTATTTTAAGATCCTCGGCGACCGCCTGGGCTACGAGCGCGTCGTGCACTATGCCACACTCTTCGGCCTCGGCGAAAAGGCCGGATGGCAGATCCCCGGCGAACGGCCCGGTCTGCTGCCGGGCGCCCCGCCGCCCCACGGCAGCGTGGGCATGATGACAGCGTACGGCGAAGGCATCCAGTTGACGCCCCTGGAACTCGCCGCCCTCGTTTCGGCCATCGCCAACGGGGGAACGCTTTACCACCTCCAATATCCCAAGAACCAGGAGGAGATCGACCATTTCGAGCCGCGCGTGAAACGCCACCTGGATATCGCGCCCTGGATCGCCGACGTCAAAGTGGGGATGCGCGGCGCCGTGGACTTTGGCACCGCCCACCGCGCCGGAGTCGACCAGACGGAACCTATCCTCGGCAAGACCGGAACTTGCCACGATTCCCGCGCGCTCAATCACCTGGGATGGTTCGGCTCTTTCAACGATGTGGAGCGGCATCAATTGGTGGTCGTGGTGCTGCTCACGGGCGGCTTCCGCATCAACGGCCCTATCGCCGCCGGAGTCGCCGGATCTATTTATAAGCAGCTCTCGCACGAAAACTTCTTCGCCCGCGACCGCATCCTATCCACGCAGATCTGCTGCACCCGCTGACGGCGCGCGTCACCAGGAGCAGAAACGCAATGTCCTGGAGGGTGGGATTTATCCCGCGCGGGGCTTCAGCCGCGCAATTCGCAGCATCGATGGGTGGGGCGCCTCTTGCAGAAACGTCCACGCCGGCCCGTGCGAGGGGCGTCTGCGGCGGACGCGCGGCGGTCGAAACCCACTGTGACGTATTGGAAAAAGAAGGGCGGGTCTGGAGACCCGCCGCAGGCGTGGCCGCCCGCCCCACAAGGTCTGCCCCACACTTTCCTTTGTGACTGGCGACTCCTGACTCGATACGAAGGTGAAGTCCTGTTTGGTTAACACGACCTCGATAACTATAGTTAGCGCCGGATGTCCAACGGACCGGTACGGATAGTGCCTATGTTACCTGACACGCCCAAAATTCATTTACATCCGTCAAAAAGTTCAGTTACACTCGTTCAGACGGGAAGGATGGATGGAAATGAAGACAGGCGTCAGTCGGAAGAGAAACGATTCTCAGCGAGGCAATGCTCTGGTGGAATCCGCCGCCATTCTATTGCCGCTGCTCGGGCTCCTGTTTCTGGTTGTCGATTTGTCACTCGCGCTCTTCACCAAGGCGACCCTGCAACAGGCTGCGGAGGCCGGGGTGCGATTCGCGGTTACCACCCGGCTGGCAACGGGCCAGTCGTACTTGACCGACTCGATCGTGCAGGTGGTGCAGCAAAGCTCGTTGGGCCTGCTGAACGGCGCGAACGGAGCCTGCAAGATCTCGGTCAGTTACTTCAACGCGGTCACGGGGGCGGCAAGCACCGGCACGGGAGGCGACGTCGTGCAGGTCTCCGTGGGGGGCTACAACTATACGCCGATCGGTATTCTCAAAAGCGCCAGCCCCATCGCGATCAACGCCAGCTCATCCGATGTCATGGAATCGTGCCCACTGGCGGGCTGCCCGCCGATAACCAATCCCTCGCCGCCAGTGTGCCCGTAAGGATACCCTATATGTCCGCAATGAGAGGAGTTCAGACCATGAGGCGCAAACGCAACGAAAAAGGCAACGTATACATGGAGTTCGTGCTGGTCGCGGCTTTTTTCTTCGTGCCCATCATACTCGGCATGCTCACCGTGGGTATGGCCGTCCTCCGCAGCTATCAGGTGAACCAACTGACCCGCGACGCTGGTCACATGATGGCGAAGGGCGTGGACTTTTCGCAGCAGGCCAATCAGAACCTGGTCGCCAACGACCTGGCGAATGGCTTGAGCCTGCAGGCCAACAGCGGCAACGTCACCGGAAGCGCAACTGGCAACGGCGTGTTGGTGCTGTCCGCTTTTGAGAGCCTGCCGGCTTCCTGCGGCTGCATCAACGGCGGCCACATCGTGCTGGTGGATCGTATCGTAATTGGCAACAATACGCTCTACACCAGTCCATTTGGGAGCCCCGCCTCCATCGGCAGCAACGGAAGTGTGGCGAACTATTCGACCGATCCCGGGGCCCAGGCGGACAACGTCTCGTCGGTGATCACCATCGGGACAGGCGGCCTGGCCTACATGGCGGAAGGCGATTTCGCATTCAAAGATTTGGGCGTGGTGGGATTCATCACCAATCTGGGCGCATTTAATCGCGTCGTATTTTAGGACGGAAGGAGAGGCTTTCATGCAAACTTTCAACAACCGCAAGAAGCGATCGCGCGGTGTCGCAATCGTCTTAACCACGTTGACGATGGCCGTCACACTGCCGTTGATCGGCCTCGGATTCGACGTGGCCACGCTGTACGTGGTCAAGTCCAAACTGGCGGCTGCCGCGGACTCCGCGGCATTGGCCGGCGCGCGCGCCCTGAGCCAGGGCTCCACTTCTGCCGGACAGACGTCCAGCGCCGTGAACACTGCCCAGAGCTTCTTCAGCGGGAACTTTCCCGCGGGATATTGGCGCTCCTCGGGCGCCAGCGCCAGCGTCGTGGTGGACTCCACTTCCTTCCCCAATTACCGGACGGTCACCGTGACCGCCACGGCACAAGCGCCTTTATACTTTCTTCGCGTGCTGAAACAGCAGGCGTCCACCATCAATGTGATCAGCAAGGCGGGACGGCGCGACGT
>JBEKPZ010000051.1:0-29903 GCA_049520215.1 Bryobacteraceae bacterium
CGGCCGTTCAGCATATGGCACTGCGCGCAGCCGCCAGCGCCGAAGAAGAACGACTGGCCCACGTCGGGATCGCCCGGCGGCATGCTGTCCCTGGCCGGCGTTACCCGCGAACGCACAAACGCGACCAAGTCGGAAAGCTCCGATTCCGGCAGGCGGAATGCCGGCATGCCTGCGTCGGGAATGCCGTCGCGGATCAAGCTGCGCACAGCGTCGTCCGAACGAAGGCGGGCGCGGTCTACGCTACCGATAGCGGGAGCGCGCTCACCGCCCATGCCGTCGGCACCGTGGCAGCCGCCGCAGCGGGCTTCGAACCGCTGGCGGCCGGCCACGAGCGAATCCGCGCCACCGGTGAAGAGCAACGTGCCGAAGTTCTCCGGCACATGATTCGGATCGCGATTGACCACGCAGGTGGGCTGCCAGCAGAGGAAATGCCGCCGTCGATCCGGCCCCTGACCCTCGATGCGATACAGATTCGCGCGCCATTTCGTGCCCGGCTTGACGGGGGCACTACTGACCGCGCTAAGCGGGATGCGCGCGGCGGCATACCAGACGTGTGCCGCCTCGTCGATGCGTGCAGCGGTGGTCCATCCGGAGCGCCAGGATTGGTCATCGCTTTGGCGATCAAGGTCGATGGCCAGATCGATCCAGTCGCCTGTCGGGGCGATCTCGAACTCGCGATAGTGACGGATGTTGGTCCAGTCGTCTCCGAGGAACATTTCGACCACATCGCGATCCCAGAGCTTGTCGCGCGGACCGCCGCCCAGCGCGGGCAGGAAGACATTCAACTCGGTGTACGGACAACTGAAGAGCAGATAGAGATAAGCGCCAGTCCAGAACGATCGCACCTCGGTGCGGAGCGCTGGATAGTCGATCTGGCGGCTGCAATCCTGCGAAATGGCGGCTGCGCCCGCATTGCGCCACACGGGCAGAGATGGGTCGGCGGAGAGCGCCGGTTCGCCGGACACGTGTGGCACCTGCAAGGTCGCCGTGGGGCGCGCCACGGTGCAGGGCGACTGCGCGCACGCGAACCCGGCGATCATCAACGCGAGGAGGGCGGCGGTGCGGGTCACACGGGATGCACCCACGGAGAGCGGTATGGCCGGGCTAGCAAGCGGTTGGCGGCTTCGTCGCCTACGATGCGCCCCGCCTGCGGGTCCCAAGCCAGCGTGCGGCCGAGCTTCATGGACATGTTGGCGAGGATGCAGCTTGCCGTCGAGATGTGGCCCTCTTCGATATCGGCCACGGGCTTCGAGCGCGCTTCGATGGCCGCAAGGAAGTCCAGCATGTGATGCCGGATGGCAGGCGCCACATGCCGTTCCAGGTCTGGCTCGGTCTTGTCGACCGCGTATTCCTCGAGCTCATAGGTGACGTCGCGATGAACCGCGCCTTTGCCGCCCTCGGGCACAAAATCATAACTGAACACGCTTACTTTCAGCGTGCCCTTGTCGCCATAGAAGGTCGAGCTCCAGGCATACTTGGGATCGGGATCGGGCGCCGCGCCCCAGGTGCGATGCTGCCATACGACCTTCAGGTCATCGTAGTCGAACGTGGCCGTCTGGGTGTCGGAGATGTTTGCCTTGGACTGCTTGTCGATCAGGATGCCGCCCTCCGAAGAGACGCGCCTGGGCCAACCGAGGCCCATCATCCAGCGCACCATGTCGAACATGTGGACGCACATATCGCCCACGATGCCGTTGCCGTATTCCATGAACGCACGCCAGCCGCGCGGATGCACCAGGCGATTGTATGGGCGCATGGGCGCGGGACCGGTCCACATTTCGTAATCGAGATAGGGCGGCGGAGCGGTGTCCGGCGGATTCTCGGTGGCGCGCATGTGATAGTAGCAGCACATCTCGACGAGGCCGATCTTGCCCAGTTTGCCTTCCTTGATAAAGCGGTCGCGCGCTTCGACGATATGGGGCGTGCTGCGGCGCTGCGTGCCGACCTGCACCACGCGCTGGTGCTTGCGCGCGGCGGCCAGCATGGCCTGGCCTTCGCGAATGTCGACGCTGACGGGCTTCTGCACGTAGACGTCGGCGCCCGCTTCGACGGCCGCGATCATGGCCAGCGCATGCCAGTGATCGGGCGTGGCGATGAGCACGATGTCGAGGTCTTTCTGGGCGAGCATCTCGCGATAGTCGGTGAAGGTGCGCGGTTTGGCGCCGGATGCCTGACGGGTGGCGGTGAGATCGGCGGCGCGCGCCAGCATCTGCTTGTCGACGTCGCAGAGCGAGACCACGTCGACCGGCGCCACCTGAATCAGCCGGAACAGATCGGTCTTGCCGTACCAGCCGGGGCCGATCACCCCGACGCGCCTGGGCTTGCCGCTTGCGTAGCCGGTGGCGGACAGGGCCAAGCCCGCGGCGCTGGTGTAGAGGAATTGGCGGCGATTCATAAGGTTGAGTATACGACGCGGCGGGGTTGGGTGATGGGTTGCGGTCCAATTGTGCGGGATTGGGCGGAATTGGGCGGAATTGTGCATGGGCGCAGTCCATCCGTAGGGTGTTGCACCGCCCCGCGCCAAGCGATAGGCTGGTATCCCTATGCGTTGGAATGCGATCAACTATCTGGGCATCCTCGCGGCAGGAATTGCCAGCATGCTGGTGGGATTCGCGTGGTATTCGCGGGCCCTCTTTGGCCCGGCCTGGGCCAAGTGCCGCGGCATCGACATGCACGATCCGAAGCAGAGCCAGGAGCTGAAAAAGGGGATGGGCACCGTGTATGCGGCCAGCTTCGGGGCCACGCTGTTGAGCGCCTTTGCCCTGTGCTTGCTGGTGGTCCGCATCCAGTCGGGCGGCGTGGCCGGCGGGCTGAAGCTCGGATTCCTTGTGTGGCTGGGATTCACCATGACGGTGCAGTTGACTGCAGCGCTGTTCGGCCACAAGAACCGGACCTTATTCTTCATCGACACTGGCTATCAGCTTGTTTGCTACCTGGCGATGGGCGCAATTCTTGGGGGATGGCAATAGCTCACCAGTTGCCGCGGCGGTGAGCCGTATGCTACCGTTTCGTTCGCATGAAGTCCTGGCAAGTACACGCGTTCTGCGAGCCGGAGCAGATGACGCTCGACGACATTCCGGTACCGGAACCCGGCCCGAATGAGGTGCGCATCCGCAATCACGCGGCGGCGCTGAACTTTTTCGACATTCTGCAGATTCAAGGGAAGTACCAGATCCGGCCGCCGTTTCCATTCACACCCGGCGCCGAAGTTTCCGGCATTGTGGATGCGGTGGGCGCCGAGGTAAAGCACGTATTCCCGGGCGATCCGGTGACGGCCATGACGCACAATGGCGCATTCGCAGAATACTCGCTGGCGGCGGCGAGCCGCACGTTTCACTTGATCGCGGGAATGGATTTCCCCGAAGCCGCCGCCATGCCGGTGGTGTACCATACGTCGTACTTCGCGCTGCATCGCCGCGCCGGCCTGGCGCACCGCGAATGGCTGCTGGTGCATGCGGGCGCGAGCGGCGTGGGCATGTCGGCGATTCAGATCGGCAAGGCCTACGGGGCGCAGGTGATCGCCACCGCAGGGAGCGAGCGAAAGCTGGACTTTTGCCTGGCGCAAGGCGCCGATCACGCTTTGGCGTATACCGACCCAGGATGGGTCGAGCGGGTCAAGGAAATCACCGGCGGACGCGGCGTGGACGTGGTCTACGATCCGGTGGGCGGCGAGGTGTTCGACCTGTCGACGCGGTGCATGGCCGGCGAGGGACGCATGCTGGTGATCGGATTCGCCAGCGGGCGCATCCCCAGCGTGCCGGCAAACCGCATCCTGCTGAAGGACATCTCGATTGTGGGCGTGCATTGGGGGCAGTACGTGGCGCAGCATCCGGAGTTTCTCTCGCACACGCATGAGGTGCTGACCGCCATGTATTTGGGTGGACAGATCCATCCGGTGGTGGGCAAGACCTTCCGGCTGGAAGATGCGGCGGCGGGCTTGCGCGAGTTGGCAGAGCGAAAGATTTTGGGGAAGGCTGTGGTGGTGATGGGGTGAAGGGGCGGCCTGACCGCCGCAGGCTGCGAGCCCGCCCCACTATGACTAAGAATCCGCGCAACTCATTGGGGACCACAGACTAAAGTCTGTGCCACCGCTTGTCAATGACTTTGCGGCAGTTGGTGGCACAGGCTTCAGCCTGTGAGAATTAGGTAAGCTCTTCAGGGGCGCGGACGATGCGCGTCAGCTCGCCTTTGTCCAGCCAGTTCAATTCGCAGGCCGCGCAGTCGTCTATCACCACGTTGCCCGGACCACCGTAGAAGTGCGTATCCATTTGGCGGCCGCAGTGCGGGCACTTGATCTGCCGCCGCAGTTCGCTGGGGTCGGCCGGATGCGCGATGGTCCATGCCCCGGCCTGTTTCGCGCGCAACTGGTCCAGCAGGGACACAAAGACCGGAACCGCAATGAGAATTCCACGGCACCGGGTGCAGCAAAACAGCTTGTGTGCATCCATGGCCGCCTGCGCCAGCGGGATGGAGCACAGCGGGCAGATGAAGCCGGAGGTGTCGCTAAGCACGTGCACACCCTCGTCGTTCGCCTCGCTGTGGTAGACGGTCTTACATTAAATACAACTCCACGAGTCCATACCTTTGTCGAGTTGCATGGCAGCGCCGCAGTTGGGGCAATCCATGGGGCGACCTTATGCCTGGGCCTTGCCGCAAGCCGGGCAGAACCTGGCTTGTTGAGGAACCGGCTGGCCGCATTCCAAACGGAATCTGGCAGCGCTCGACGGGACTGGAGCGGCTGCCGCCAACTTCGTGGCGTTCATCATAACTTGTCCCATGGCCACACCCGCGCCCAGTCCCACGACCGCGCCGGCCGCGCCGCCGGGGTTAGCTGCTGCGTCGCGAAGGGCCTGGGCGGCCTGGAATTGGGTGTAGCGGCCCAGGTCGCCTGCCATGTTCATCCCGATGCGCTGGTCCAGCACCTTCTGCAACTCCTCGGCCAGCGAAAGGTTCTCGATCACAAAGGAATGGAGAGCCAGTCCCAGTGCGGCGCATGAGGTGCGGAATAGCGCGGCAACTTTGTCGGCCAGCTCCGCCTGGTGCGCCGCCATGTCGAGAAAGGCTACTTCGGCTGGCGCGATGACGTCGGTAATGCGGGCGACAACGGTGTCGCGAAGCTGGCCTTCCAGGTCGGCGACGCTGTACACCTCCCGCGTTCCGCACACGTTGGTGAAGAAGACCTGCGGATCGGCAATGCGATACGAGTAGATCCCGTATGCGCGCAGGCGTGCCGCACCAAACTCCTTTTCGCGAAACGTAATGGGCGTGGGCGTGCCCCACCGTTGGTCCATCTGCAGGCGCGTGGAAAAGAAATACACGTCGGACTTGAACGGAGATTCAAACTGTTTGTCCCAGTTGAACAGATCGGTCAGCAAGGGCAGGTTGCGGGTGTTAAGGGTGTACAGGCCGGGCCCGAACACGTCCGCGATCTTGCCTCCGTTCACAAACGCGGCCATCTGCGATTCCCGCACAGTCAACTGTCCGCCGGTCTGAATCTCCATGTCGGCCATGGGGTGGCGGACCGCCAGGATGCCGTCTTCCGGCTCGTTCCATTGAATGACATCGACGAACTGCTTTTCCAGAAAACTTCGGATCGACCTAACAGATTAACTGAACGGTTCCTTTGCCCGGCGTGGCGCTGACGATCGTTGTTTGTCGTCTGCGCACCTTCCTCGAACTCGGCAGGCCACGAAAAACGATGGCCTGCCCCACAGGTAGCGCCATTCTGCGGAAAGCCTTAGTAGCCGATATTGAGATACACGGTGTTGCTGGGCACGCCGGCCAGGGTGACAGTCACCGGTTGATCGCCGGCGGGCGTACCGGGCGGGACGATGAAGTTGACCTGGGTGACTCCTGCCAGGTAATAGGGAATCCCGGCAAACGTGATCTGGGCTGCGACGCCGTTGACTAAGACCGCCACATTGGCTAACGGCTGCGGAAGTTGGGTGACCGGTATCTGGGAAGGCGGCGGAGGCGCCGCTCCGGTGGCCACGGTGGGCGAAACGAAGCCTTGTCCGGTCAGATAGAGTGTGGCATAGTCGCCGGCCTTCACGGAAACGTTGGGCGCGATGTGTTTGCCGTCACCGCTGAGAAAGACGCCGGGGGCGACGGGGTTGACATAGATCTGCTGGCTGGCGGTCTGGCCGTCGGAGTTACGGACAGTCAGCGTGGCCGTGCCGGGCGGGACCTCGTAAGGGATCTGCGCGTTCACCTGGGTGGGGGAGACGTAGTAGAGTGGCGCGGCCCGGCCATTGACGGTGACCGTGGTGCCTTGGAGGCTGGTGGGCAGCGGAACGGATTCTGCAAGCCCGGTGCCCGTAGCCAGTGGTATGGCGGAGCTGAACAGGCTGACGATCATCCCGGGCGCGGCGCCCCAAGTGAAAGACGCGCCATTGACCGCGGCGATCTCAGTGGCCGGGACCGTCAGGGTTACGGGGATGTTCAGATACTGGGGAATGGCATTCTGCGATTCGACGATCAGGTTGGCGAGGTAAACCCCGGAGGCTAATCCGGCCGGATTGACGGCGATCTTCACCGTGCCGGGTCCCGCGCCAGCCAGTGGTGTCACGCTGAGCCACGAATTGGGGGGCTGCGCGTAGAAGACAGACGCGTCCCAGGGGGCGGACGGCGAGCCGGGGTCGACGGATACTTCGACCGGCTCCGTGTTAGCCGCGGTCAGATTGAGGATGGACGGAGTAGCGGCCAGATTAGTAACTGCGGAATCCGCCGGATAGAGAAATGCCGTGAAGTATGCGTCGAGGATAGTGAGGGTAGGGTCGGTTCCCTGGACAACTCCGGATCCACCGTTGACAGACCCCCCTCCGTTGTCGGGCCAGCAGTAGTCGCTTTGCAGAGTTCCTCCTGCTGGAATATAGGTCGATCCCACGAGGCCAGCGACTGGCGTATACGGACTGTTGCCGAGAACCAGGCCCTGCGTTAAAGCGAGTGTCACCGGGGAAACTCCCACCGCCTGGAATACGAAATGCTGCCGGAAGGGGCAGTCTGGCGAAGACGCGTTGCGCCGCACGACTTGGGGAATGGAGATCTCCAGGAGGTCGGTGGGGAGAGTCCCCTCGAAAGTGACGCCGGTTATAACCCGACTCCAGGCCACACCGGTAGCGGCATCGACTCCATCAAACTCGACCTGCGTCAAGCTGGGAAAGGTCGGGATGCCGTCGTTAGTGCTGAGGCGAGCCACGGCGTTGACAGACTGCGCCGGCAGGATCGTGGAGCCGCCAAAAAGCGCGGGAATCATGCTGGAGTAATCTACTCCGCCCACCTTGAATGCGGTCAGTTGTGTGCCGACCCCGGCAACCTCGGTAAGGTTCATGTTGAAAATCCAATCGGCGCCGCCACTATTGTCGGGGACAGAAAGAATGTCGAGGAATTGAGCGCCGGAATCCAGGCTGGCCAGAACATTCGACTGCGTGTTGGCGACGGTGACGGTGACAGGAATCGTAACGGGCGCGCCGGTACCGACCGTAACGGTTACGGATGACTTATAGGTTCCACTGAAAGTGAGAGGCGCGTTGTAGACTTGAAGTCCAAGCACGACGGGAGAGGCGGCGGAAACTTGACCGGTAGTGCCGTTCTGCCCGGGTAAGAGCCAGCCATCGGCCGTCACCATGGTATATGCGACGGGCGAGAGACTCTGCGTGGTAATGGTGATCTGCTGGTCCGGACCTGGAACACCATTTGACTGGGTGAACTGCAGACCTTGAGGGGCGACGGTAAAGGCGGGCGCCGGGTTGACGTTCAAATAGCCCTGCAGCACGGCATAGGCTGTGGAGAAGCGGCCGTATGTCGCGTAAAAGGGCTGGATATCGCAGACAGATTGCCCGGGTCCCGGAGCGGGCGCGGCGGTCAGCGTGCCCACGATGTCGCCGTCCGCGTTCAATAGCGGCGAGCCCGAAGAGCCGGGCTCGACAATGCCTTGGGTGAAGTCGACCGTGTCGTACAGGTTGGCCGGCGCCAGGGTGCCGGAGACGTCCACAGTCTGGTCGGGCGCACGGGTGCCGAAGCTGATGCGGGTCCAGGACGCTTCGGGATGATGGATTCCCACCACTTGGCTCCCAATCGGCGGATCGGTGGCGGACCAGCCGAAGTAGTAGGAAGTTGGGGGGCTGCTCAGTTGAAGCAACGTGTAATCGCCCTCTGAGACCGCCGCACCGGCAAGGTAGGTTGCTCCCACGGCTTCCGGTCCCAGGAGTCCAAAGTTGGGCGGAGGGCCATTGCAGGAGCTGGTCTGGTAGTCGAAATAGAACTCGGCGCTCTGGGCCTCCGCGGCGTTCGAGATGCAATGGTTGGCCGTAAGCATGTAGGGCTCGGGGATCTGGCCCGTGGTGTTGACCATGGCGCCGGTACACACATAGGCGCCCCCGGTGTAGGCTACGAAGTCGTACAGCGACACGCCACCGGCGTACTGGAGGTAGCTCGGGTAGCAACTAATATCGAGCTCGCAAGAGGCGGCCGTGTCTCGCGTGCCCATCCGCGGAAGTACCTGGCTCCATTGATGGCTGACGGCGCTAATGCGAAACGGCAAGCCCTGAGACGACGCGCCGGCGGGGACGTCAAACTCGACAATTACGGAACTGGAGGCAACGGTGGAGGACCAAAAATCGCCCGTGCCAAGCGGTCCGCGGCCGGTGTAGGGGCCGGCGGCGGCGGGTTTGGGAGCGCCGGACGAGGGGCCGGCATACACCCACACCTGGCCTGTACCGGCCGAAAAATCCTCGAAATGGACGCGCAATCCTTCGGCGCCTTCGGAGCCAAGGGCGACACGGACGACGCGACGCCCGTCCGGCAGGGCTGTTGCGGTTGCGGACGCGAGCGCGGCGGCGGGGACGGGACGGCGCAACCCGATCTGGCGCGCGCCAAAACGCGGGCGCGGCAGGCGCTCCGCGTCGCTGAGCGGCCCGATTTCCCAGAGGAGACCGGCTGGAAGGGGAAGTTGCGTGCCGGGTGGCAGCGGTTTCGCGAGGGCGGGGCGATCGGGAGGGGCGGCGTAGAACCTGCCGGGCACGTGCTGAGCAGCCAGGGCCAGGGGAAGTAGGGCGAGGGGCAGGAGTTTTTTCATCGGTAAAAGATAAAGTTCAGCACGCGATGTTCCATATCTGTGTGTCTGAGATGCCCGGCCCATCGCCGGAAGGCCGCGAACCGAGAGGCAGTTAAGAGTTGAGGGAAAGGCCCATTGACAACCAAGAGGCGGCCTGAGAGGCCGCCGCAGGCCGAGGGCCTGCCCCACGAACAAGTGTGTCAAAAGGACTCGCTAGGTGTGCCTGCGGCGCTGGCGGAAGCCTTTCTCGATGACGGGTAGAGTGCCGGTAGTTATTTGGTAAGTGGATAGGAGGCGGCGTGGGACCCAGGCGACGCGGCTGGCATCGTCGGCGGCGCGGAGGGAACCGCCGGTGACGCGGCAGATGTAGTCGATCAGAACGTAGTGATATTCGGGGGCGCCTTGGGAGTCACGGATGATGCGCTCGAAGATTTCGAGCATCTTGAGCGGCTCGACTTCCAGGCCGGTCTCTTCACGCACTTCGCGAACGATGCCTTGTTCCAGCGTTTCGCCGATTTCGAGGACCCCGCCGGGGAGGGACCAGTAACCCTTTAACGGTTCTTTGCCGCGTTCGACGAGAAGGATTCTGCCGCGTTCGAAGATGAGCGCGCCGATGCCCAGGACGGGGCGTTGGGGATAGCGGCGGTTATCGGGCATTGGAGAGGAGGGGCGGCCTGACTCGATACAAGGACGTTCTGGCGGTGACGTAGAGGGTCTGGAAATCGGGGTCTGCGAAGGCGAAATTGGAGGGCGTCTCGGCGAGCGGGATGGTCGTCAGCAGTTGGCCTTCCGGGCTGTAGACGGCGATGCCTTTGGCGGCGACGTACAGATTGCCCTTATCGTCGGTGCGGATACCGGCTGGAATGCCGTCGATTTTGGAAATTGCCACGCGCTCATTGGAGACTTCGCCCTCGTGGTCTACGTCGTAAGCGCGGATGTTGCGCTCGTCGGAGTTGGCGACGTAGAGAATGCGCCCGTTGGGCGACACGGCGATTCCATGGGGGCGGCCGGCGGGTTTGGCGATCACGGACAATTGGCCTTTGGGCGCGATGTGGTAGACGCCGTAAAAATCGAGCTCACGCGCGTCCTGCTGGCTGCCGAATGCCGGATCGGTGAAGTACACATGACCGGACTTGCTCACGACGATACCGTTGGGCGCGTTGAGGCGCTTGCCGTCCCATTTATCGGCCAGCACCTCGATGCTGCCCTTTTTGTCGGTGCGGGTCACGCGGCGAGCGTGCGTTTCGCAGGTGTACAAGCGGCCTTGCTGGTCGAAGGCGTTGCCGGCTGCGCCTTTGGACGCCTCGCGGTAGACTTCGGTGGCTCCATCGGGCACGTGTTTCAGAAGCTTGCCACTGGGGATATCGCTGAACAGGAGGTAGCCGTCGTGGGACCAGGCGGGGCCTTGGGTGAAGCGGTAGCCGTGGGCTACTTTTTCGACTTGGAGGTCGGGGAGGTCTTGGGCGAGGAGGGGGAAGATGACCAGAAGGAAGAAGAGCCGGCTGAAAGCCGGCTGCGGCCAAGATTGGCCGCCCCACAATTTGTGGGAGCTGATCAACGGGGGTTGCCTTTACCCACCACGATCAGTTCGTTGTTGACGTGCTTCACGCCGGGGACTTTACGCGCGACCTTCTCCGCCTTGAGCTTTTGCTGTTCGTATTCTACTTTGCCGCGCAAAGTAACGACGCCGTCCTTGACTTCGACCTCCATGGCGCCGCCCTTGACCACAACGTCGTCGGCCAGCTTGCGCCTGACCAGATCGTAGAGTTGATCGTCGGAAGGGTGCTTATCGACGGCCCAAACGCCCGCGGCCAGCACCAGGATTATGAGTAAGGAGACTAACGTTTTAATTTTCATCTGCTCCGGCCATTGTACGCCAGTCGAGGGCCGCGAGGAAGCCGGCCTTCTGGCGCCAGTTAGGTTGCACCTTGATATGAAGATCGAGATAGATGTGACGGCCGAAGAGGCGCTCCATCTCGTGACGCGCCAGAGTGCCGATGTTTTTCAGCATGGCGCCGCCCGCGCCGATGATAATGCCCTTCTGTCCACTGCGCTCGACATAGATCGTGGCGTAGATGCGAATGAGTTGGGGGGTATCTTCCCAGGACTCAACCGAGACGGCCACGGAGTGCGGCACTTCCTCGCGCGTGGCTTGCAGGATTTTCTCGCGGATCAGCTCGGCGGCGAGGAAACGGTCGGGCTGGTCGGTGATGTGGTCCGGCGGAAAGTAGGCCGGGCCTTCGGGGAGGCGCTCGATAATGCCCTGGCGCAATTCGGCGACGCCATCGCCCGAGCGCGCCGAGATGGGGATGTAGCCGGCGAAGTCGTGCAGCGCGCGGTATTGCTCGATCAGGGGCAGCAGGGCGCCCTTGTCCTTGTGCAGCAGGTCGACCTTGTTGAGGAGCAGCAGGGTGAGGGTATCCGCCTTGCGGATGAGATCGATGGCGTGGCGGTCTTCGACGCCGAACTTGCGCGAGACATCCACGACGAGCAGCAGCAGGTCGCGTTCGCCGAGCGCGGCGCGCACGGTATCCATCATGCGCTTGGTGAGCAGCGAATCGGCTTTGTGGATGCCGGGCGTGTCGAGGAACACGATCTGGGCATCGGGGAGGGTGAGCACGCCTTGGATGGAGGTGCGGGTAGTTTGGGGTTTGTTGGCGACGATGGCGATTTTGGCGCCGATGAGCTGGTTCAGCAGCGTGGACTTGCCGGCGTTGGGGCGGCCGAGGATGGAGACGAAACCGGATTTCATAATGAAGTGGGCCGATTATCAATCGGCTGCAGGCTGCCAGCCTGCCCCACAATCGAACGTCGCACGCGCACCTGGGCCACGCGCAATTCGTCGCTGGCCAGGATATCGATGTGGATGCCGTTGCGCTCGACCGATTCGCCCAAGTGCGGCACGCGGCCGAGCCATTCCGTAACCAGCCCGCCGACGGTGGTGGATTCGAGATCTTCCTCCGGGTGAAAATCGAGCAGATCGCTTAGGCGCGCTACGTCGAAGCTGCCGGAGACAATGTAGCCGCCCTGGCCGTCTTCTTGCACGTCGGAATCGGGCTCGTGCTCGTCGCGGATTTCGCCCAGGATGACTTCGACGAGATCCTCCATGCTGGCCAGGCCGGCAGTGTTGCCGTACTCGTCGACCACGATGACCATGTGGGTGTTGTCCTGCTGCATCTCGCGCATGAGGTCGTTGACCGGCTTGGTTTCGGGCACGGCGCGGATGGGCCGGATGATCTCGCGGACGGTGCGGTTGACGCGCTGGTCTTCATCCAGCTCGAACATGTCGCGCACATGCACAAAGCCGATGAACTGATCGATGGTTCCTTCGTAGACCGGGATGCGCGAATACTGTTCGTCGATAACGAGCTGGCGCAGTTGTTCGAGGGTCGCGTCCGCGGAGATGGCTACGATATTGGGGCGCGGCGTCATAACCTCGCGCACCACCTTGTCGCCGAACTCGACCACGGACTGGATGAGTTTGCGGTCCTCTTCTTCGATGAGGCCTTCCTCGGTGCCGGCGGAGATCAGCGCCTCGATGTTTTCGGCCTGGGTGGGCGGCTCTTCGTCGCCGCTGGTATTGTCGGCGATCTCGACCAGCGACTGGAAGAAGGCGAGCACCGCGACGAACGGTTTGGCGACCAGGCCCACGGCGCGGATGAGGGGCACGAGTGGGGCGAGCCATTGCGCTCCGGTGCGGCGGTAGAGCACCTGCGGGAGCACGTAGGCCATCACGATCATGGTGAGCCAGGAGGAGACGGCGGTTTCGAGCGCTTCGGGCCAAGTCCAGGCCTGACCGTCGGCGAAGACCAGGAAGTAGAGGACGGCGATCAGGAGAATGGCGGTGTGTTTGATCAAGGTGAAGGATCCGGCGCCGTCTTCGGTGGGGAAGCCGATTTTGTCTTCGAGAGTTTCCTTGAAGAATTTGATGGCGGGGAAATCGCGGGTGCGCAGGCGGAGGCTCTCGAGGTAGAGCACTTGGACGAAGGTGACCAGGCCCAGGAGGAGGGCCAGGAAGATGATGACGAGGGTTAGGGCTAGGGTCATGCGCGGAGCCGCGGGACTAAAGTCCCGCGCGGGCTAAAGCCCGCCCTCCTTTCGATTAGGCCCTCCGGCAGGGCGAGGCGCTTGTGCCAGCGGGCTTCGGCGCGCTGCATTTGGCCGCGGTCGGTTTCATGATCCATTCCCAGCAGGTGGAGGAGGCCGTGCAGCATCAGGATGCGGATTTCATTTTCGAGAGAGTGGCCGATTGCGGCGGCTTGAGCGCGGGCGCGGGCGGCGGAGATGGCGATTTCGCCGAGGAATGCGGTAGATTGGGCATTCGGGAACGAGAGGACGTCGGTGGGATAGTCCTTGCCGAGGAAGTCGCGGTTGAGGCGGCGGAGTGCGGCGTCGCCGGCGATGAGGCAGGTGAAGCCGGCGCCTTTGGCGACTTCGCCGCGCAAAGTTCGGGCGAAGCGTTCCAGGTTGCGGCGGCTCAGTTCCGCCGGGGCGCGGCGGAACAAAACTATATTGTCGTCGGAGGCAGACATGTATCGGGAGCCGCTTCGGCGGGTGGTTCGGTCAGTTTCAAGCTAAGCTGGCGTCCGGCGCCCACCGCTTCGTTATAGCGCTCGTAAGCCTTCACGATGCGCTGCACCAGGTTGTGACGGACAACGTCGCGCTCATCGAACTGCACGAAGCTGATGCCTTCCACGCCGCGCAGCACCTCCAGCGCGTCAATGAGGCCGCTGCGCTTGCCCGGCGGAAGATCGATCTGGGTAATGTCGCCGTTGACCACCATTTTGGAGTTGAAGCCGGTGCGGGTGAGCACCATCTTCATCTGCTCGGTGGTGCTGTTCTGGGCTTCGTCGAGGATGATGAAACTATCGTTGAGCGTGCGGCCGCGCATGAAGGCGATGGGCGCCACCTCGATAGTGTTGCGCTCCAGCAGTTTGTCGACCTTCTCGGATTCCATCATGTCGAACAAGGCGTCGTAGAGCGGGCGCAGGTAGGGATCGACCTTTTCCTGCAAGGTGCCGGGGAGGAAGCCCAGGCGTTCGCCGGCTTCCACGGCGGGGCGCGTGAGAATGATGCGCGAGACCCGCTTCGAAAGCAGCGCGGAAACCGCCATGGCCACAGCCAGGTAGGTTTTGCCGGTGCCGGCCGGACCGACGCCGAGGACCAGGTCGTTGCGCTCGATGGCTTCCAGGTAGCGGCGCTGATTCGGGGTTTTGGGCGCCAGCATCTTCTTGCCGAAATTGCGCTGGCGGCCGCTTTGGACCAGGGCGCGGAAACTAACCTCGGGGTCTTCGGTGACCACGCGAAGGTAGCTGTTCAGGTCGCCGTTATTGAAGACGTGCCCTTCGCGGACGAGCGCCACATAATCTTCAAGAATGGTTGCGGCGCGAGAAACGGCTTCGGCTTCGCCTTCGATTTCCAACAGGTTGTCGATGAGTTGGGTGTTCACTTTGAGGCCCGATTCGATCAACCGGATGTTTTCATCGCGGGTGCCGAACAGGCTTTCGATGCCTCGGCTGATTTGCACACTGGATTTCATTGAGTTGGTGTGTGGGTACCTCCAAGAGCTGCAAAACGCAAACAGGGGATAACGGCCGGTGCTTGGCGGCCGGTTGGTAAACAGGATGTCCGCAGTGCGGGGTGGTTAAAAACCATCCGCTGTCCAGTATAGCAGGTGCCGGGAGGGTAATGGGTGCTCCGGTGCCCAGCGTATTAGCTGTGGGGCAGGCCATCGTTTTTCGTAGCCTGCCGAGTTCGGGCACGGTGCGCAGACGACAAACAACGATCGTCTGCGCCACGCCGGGCAACTAGGTACTGGGTACTGGAAACAGCTTGTAGTTTATGCACAGGGCCAGCTATCATAGGCAGGACAGGGGGGAACGTAGATGTGCAAGTATCGCGTTGACGAGACCGATCCAGGCAAGAAAAGCGCCAGGCCCGCGGTTTCCGGGATGGACCGGCGGTCGTTCATAGGGCTGCTGGCGGCCAACTCAGCCTTGCTGGCCGGCGCCAAAGCGCAAAGCGCAACCACTTACCAGGTAGGCGTGGGCTATTCCAGCGATCCGTATACCGCGGCGTCGGTGGCTTTGTCCGCCAGCGGGCAGTTTCCCACCAGCCTTGCCGGGCAAACGGTGTTGATCAAGCCGAATCTGGTGGTTCCCAAGCCGTCCTCCTCCGGCGCCACGACCGATCCGCAGGTGGTGCAGGCCGTCGTGGATTTGTGCATCGCGGCCGGAGCGACCCAGATTCAGCTTATCGAAGCTCCACTCCCTGGAAACCAGCCGTACTGGGGTCCGTGCGGTTACGGGGCGATCTTTACCAAGAAGGCTTATCCGCAAGTGCAACTGGTGAACCTGGTGACGGGGACCTATGTTTTGACCCCGGTTCCGGGCGGCGGCTCCGCCTATCAGCAGATGTGGGTTCCGTCGCTGTTGCTGCAGCCGAATACTTTCTTTATCAGCGTAGGCAAAATGAAGACCCACCAGGAAGCGGTAGTCACGCTTTCCATGAAAAACCTGGTGGGCCTGGCTTCCGAGACAGCTTATGCCCCACCGGTCGAGACAGATCTTCCGCGCCACGACTTGCATCTTCGCAGCATCAATCAGTCGATCATCGATCTCAACATGATTCGGCCCATCGATTTCGCCGTGATCGACGGCGTTTGGGGGATGGACGGCGAAGGCCCCACGGGCGGAAACCCGGTGGCCACGAACGTGGTGCTGGCAGGCCTGAATCCCGTGGCAGTGGACCGGGTGGGGCTGAATGTCATGGAGTTTGCGCAAAACTCCGTGATTTATCTGGGCTATGCATCGCAAGCGGGTCTGGGACCGCCGAATACCAACAACGTCATCCTGTTGGGCGACACGTACACCCCGTACCCATACGTTCCCGCGACAACGCCTCCGATTCTGTACCAGCCGGTTGCCACGCCAAACACAATCTCGATCTCGGCGGGCCAGTCGACGAGCATCAAGTACGCAATCGCGGCCAACTCCTTCACCTTGGTGGAGATCATCCAGGATAGCGATGTCACGCCCACCGTGGATGTGATCCGGACGCTGCACGGTTATAAAATGGTCCTGGCGCCGGGAGAGAGCGTAACCTGGAACGGAAAAACCGGCGCTGGAGCGGCGGTTGCACCTGGGACCTATTTGGCCCGCGTGCAGGCTATTGCCTCGTCTACCACCAGCAGCATTGTCAACTTTTCGGTGTGCAGAATCACGGTTAATCCTTAGGCGGGACGTGAGTCCAGTCCTGTGGGGCGGGCGTCCACGCCTGCGGCCGACGTCCACGTCGGCCTCTTCTTATTCGGATACCGTACTCGCCAGACGCGGGGCTAAAGCCCCGCGCGGGATAAATCCCGCCCTCCAGCGGCGATATCGTGCTATCAACATCTATAGGATGAATAGCCAAGCAGCCAGAACCATCGCCACCCTGCTCACGGCCGCCGCGCTCGTGTGCGCCCAGCCCACCCGCCGTCCACCGCCCACACCGTACCGGGCTCCCGACGTGCGCGAGATCATGGGTCCGGCGCCGGCCGATCTGGGACCGTTGCTGGAAAGATATTCCAGCGACCTGTGGAGCCTGAGCCGGTACTACGATGTGCAACTCTCTCCCATCACGGAGCGGGTCATGCGCCAGTTCTACGAAGCGTGGCGGGCCGCGCTCGCACAGATCCAGTTCGACGGCCTGCCGCAGGAAGGCCGCATCGACTATCTTCTCTTCCGCAATAAGCTGGACCACGAAATTCGGCAGCTCGACCTGAACCGGAAGCGTTCGGCGGAGATCGCGGAACTGGTCCCATTCGCGCCCGCCATCATCGAACTGAAGGAGGCCCGGCAGCGTGTCGATCCGCTGGACCCGTCGGCGGCCGCGTCCACACTGGAACAGATCTCCAAGCAGATGGAGGATCTCTCCAAGCGCATTAACGAGCCGGCCAAAGGGGCGGAGATCAAGGTCGCGAAAACAGCCGCATTCCGCGCGGCGCGCACGGTGGACCGCCTGCGCGACACGATGAAAGGCTGGTTCGAATTCTACAACGGCTACGATCCGCTATTCACCTGGTGGGTGACCGAGCCATATCAGAAGAGCGCGGCCGCCATGGAGAAGTATGCCATCCTGATTCGCGAGAAGCTGGCCGGGATCAAGCCGGGCGACCGCGACACCATCGTCGGCGATGCGGTGGGTCGCGACATGCTGGTGAGCGAACTGGCCTACGAGATGATTCCCTACACGCCCGAGGAGATCGTCGAGATTGCCAACCGCGAGTTCGCCTGGTGCGACGCCGAGATGCTGCGCGCCTCGCGCGAACTGGGGTATGGCGACGATTGGAAGAAGGCGCTGGAGCACGTGAAATCCGATTACGTACCGCCGGGACAGCAGCCGGCCTTCATCCTGGGGCTGGTCGAAGAAGCCATCGATTTCGTCGGGGCGCACAACCTGGTGACGGTGCCTCCGCTAGCAGCGCAGACCTGGCGCATGGAGATGATGACGCCGGAGCGGCAGCGCATCAATCCGTTCTTCACCGGCGGCTCGGTGCTGAGCGTTTCGTATCCGGTTGAGAGCATGACCGAGGAGCAGAAGCTCATGGGCATGCGCGGCAACAATAAACACTTCTCGCGCGCCACCGCGTTTCACGAAGTGATCCCCGGCCATTTCCTGCAGGAATTCATGGACGAACGCTACCGGCCGTATCGCCGCATCTTCGACACGCCGTTTTCGGTGGAGGGTTGGGCGCTGCATTGGGAAATGCTGCTATGGGACCAGGGCTTCACCAAGACGCCGGAAGATCGCATCGGGGCCCTGTTCTGGCGCATGCACCGCTGCGCGCGCATCATCTTCTCGCTGAGCTTTCACTTGGGCAAAATGACCGCGCAGGAGTGCGTGGACTTTCTGGTGAACCGCGTCGGATTCGAGCGCGAAAACGCGGCCGGCGAAGTGCGCCGCTCGTTCGAGTCGGGCTACTATGGGCCGCTGTATCAGGTCGCGTATATGCTGGGCGCGCTGCAGTTTCGCGCGCTGCACCAGGAGTTGGTGGGCGCGGGGAAAATGTCCGATCGTGATTTCCACGACGCGATTCTGAAAATGAACGCGATTCCGGTGGAGATGGTGCGCGCCAGTCTGACCAAGCAGCCGCTCAATACGGGGTTCGTGTCGAACTGGAAGTTCTACGAACCCGCGCGTTGATAGCGCCGCTGCCCGCCCATAACCAAAGTTCATCTAGCCTTCGGCCGTAACTCACGGTATCATCTTGCTATATTCGGACCCGGCTCTCTTGAATATGACCCTCTTTACGGGCCAGTATGTATGCTTTGAGCCAGAAGGGCATGCTCGGGGTCGAGGCATTTGCAGCCGGGCGTCCTTGACGTTCAAGACTCGGAGTTGAGCGTCACGCCATACCCTGGAGCGACTACCATGTCGGATCGTCAAACGCCGCAAACCGGGGCTGTGTGCCGCCACGAAGAGGAAAGCCATCGCCGAACCGC
This sequence comes from Bryobacteraceae bacterium, assembly GCA_049520215.1. Lineage (GTDB taxonomy): Bacteria > Acidobacteriota > Terriglobia > Bryobacterales > Bryobacteraceae > Bog-159. The sequence goes on from JBEKPZ010000051.1 coordinate 18,541, forward strand.
TGGTCCAAACAAGATTCGTTTGGCAATGATTTGTGGGGCTTGGCTCGTAGTCATTGCCAGTTTCGCATTCGTTGCCATTATGTGCATGGAAATGTTGTCCGCGGCGCGCGGCTACACGCAGGCGGAGGCATTATGGTCCAAGGGTCAAAAGGATGCCATTCTGAACCTGATGCGGTACACGCAAACGCGCTCCGACGCCGACTATGAACGGTTTCGAGCCGCCATTGCGATACCGTTAGCGTGTCGTAGGGCCCGCCAGCAAATGGACCTGCCGCTCTATGATCCGGCCATCCTCAACCATGCTATTGCCGAAGCCGGTATCGACGAGAGAGACCGAGGCCGGATGATCTGGCTCTACCGCCATCTCGGCTCGCAACCGCAGCCGGCCAAAGCCATAGCGATTTGGGCGGAAGCGGAACGGCATATTATAGCGCTCGAGACAGATGCCGAGCGATTGCACCAACGCATCTTGTCGCACACCGTGAAACAGGATGTCGTCAACGAGACTCTAGCTGAAACCGAACGTATCAACCGCGAACTGACGCCCCTGGAAGTACGCTTCTCTCAAGGTGTGGCGGAGACCGGGTACTGGCTGCAAACCTGGCTGAGTGCGATTATCCTTATCATCGCTGCGATGTTGATCGCGGCCGGCACAGCAACCTTTCGGGTGCTACTCCGTGAGGCGGAACTGCGCGGCGAGATCGCGGCGGGCCGCCGCGTGCAGGATGATCTGCTCGCCGCGAAGAAGGCTGCCGAGGAATCCAGCCGCGCCAAGAGCACCTTTCTGGCCAACATGAGCCACGAGCTGCGTACTCCACTGAACGCCATCATCGGCTATAGCGAAATGTTGCGCGAGGATGCCGAGGTCAAGCACGAGCAAGGGCCGGCTGCGGACCTGACGCGCATCACCGCGGCGGCCAAGCACCTGGAAAGCCTGATCAACCAGGTGCTGGATCTATCCAAGGTCGAAGCCGGAAAAACGGAACTGCTGTGGGAGCACGCCTTGCCCACCCAGATCCTGGAGGACGCGACGTCCGCCATGGCGCCGCTGGCGCGGAAGAACGGCAACACGCTGAGTGTGCACTGCGCTCCCAACCTTCCCCCGATGTATGTGGATGTAACGAAGTTCCGGCAGAGCCTTTACAACCTGTTGAGCAACGCCTGTAAATTCACCAAAAACGGCAACATTCGTGTGGAGGTCGTCCCGGTAACCGCCAATGGCGCGGAGTCAATCGAATGGCGCGTCTCGGACACCGGCATCGGAATTGCCCCGGATCAGTTCCACAAACTGTTCCGGCCCTTCTCGCAGGTAGATGCCTCGACGGCTCGTCACTACGGGGGAACGGGCCTGGGACTTTCCATCAGCCAAGGATTTTGCCAACTCATGGGCGGCGCCATCACCGTCGCTAGTGAACCCGGCAGAGGTTCGACCTTCACCATCCACATACCCCAGCACGCGGGTCGCGGACCGGCAATGGAGCAGGCGCCGCTGGTGCCCGGCGTCACTGGCGCGCCCAACGCCAAAGAACCGCGAACGAACCCGGTCCTGCTAATCGACGGTCACATGGCTTGAGCGGGTGCGGCAATCCGCCCGCGGCCGGTGGGGCGGCCAATCTTGGCCGCAGCCGCCTTTCAGGCGGCTGGACCCGCTAGAGAGCGGGTCCGCGGGCTGAATAGCCTGCCCCACGGTGTGCACATAATCGTCGATCTGCGCGACGCACTACACTAGTCCCTCTTGTTCCTTGGAACCGGCAAGGCACTTCTCAGGTGGGCCGGACACTCCATCCTGCGAGATGCCTTCTCGCGCGCCAACGGGCGTGCTCGATCCCGACCATGAGTTTCCGGCATACCGAACCACGGGGTTACGCGCTCAGCGCAGCGCCGATGGGCGTGAGTGGGCGCGTGCCGAGATGGCCCCCACTCAGCAAAACCACGCAGTTGCGGCCGCGTTCCTTGGCGGCATAGAGCGCGCGATCGGCCGCCGCTACCAGATCTTGCACACTTGTTTCCGTGCCGGTGGTGGTGCCCACGCCGAAGCTGCAGGTCACCGAGACATCGCCCGCCGGCGTGGCAAAGAGGCGTTGCGCGATCGATTGCCGCATCGTCTCCGCCCGCTCGGCAACTTCTTCCGGCTCGCATCCCGCTATCAGGATCGTTAGTTCCTCTCCTCCGTATCGCCCGACGGTGTCGTAGGACCGCACCGACCGCTGAATACGGCTGGCGCACTCCTGGAGAACGGCATCTCCGGCTAAGTGCCCGTGTGTGTCGTTGACTGTCTTGAATAGATCAACGTCCGCCATGATCAGCGCAAGCGTTCGGGTCTCACGCCTGGCCCTCTCGAATTCCTTCTCCAAAATCTCGAAGAAAGCGTTCCGGTTGAACAATCCGGTCAGGCCGTCCTTGATGGCCTTCTCACGCAGGATTTCCCGGACCAGCAGCAGTTCGTGTTTCTCCTTCCGCAGTTCCTGCGTGCGGTCGGCGACTGCCCGTTCCAACTCCCTTTGGCGCCGCACCAGATGAAATACCCGCCAGCGCCAAGCCATCCAAAGGAGCACAAAGACCACTGCGGTCATGAGGGCCTGACACCACCAGGATTGCCACCAGGGCGTCCGGATTCTGAAGGCGAACACGGCAGGCTGCGCACTCCACTCGCCCGAACCGTCCCGCGCTTGCACCTCCAGCCGGTAGTCGTTGGCGGGCAATTCTGGAAACTGCAGTTCCCGGAGCGTGGTTTCCCGCCATTCCCTGAAGAGCGGCTGCAGCCGATAACGGAAGAGGAGCGAACTTTCATGGGCGAAGGTGAACGCGGAGTATTGCACCGCCAGGGAGTTCGCTGTGTGTTCCATCGAGACGTAGCGGCCGTTCTCGAGCGTGGTATGACCCAATATGAGTCTCGTAAATACCGCGGACGGAGGCTGCGCCTGGCGTTTGACGCGGCTCGGTTTGAAACGCGAGAGGCCGCTGCTGGTGCCAAGCCAAACCGCGCCATCGGGCCCGGCCGCGAAGGCGCCGAGGTCGCAATCGTTCCAAATCAGCCCGTCGTTTTGGTCGTATTGCTTCCAATGTTCTCCATCCCAGGATTTCACGCCCTGATCGGTGCCCGCCCAGAGCTGGCCGCGGGCATCGAAACCGAGGAAGTAAGTCAGCTCTCCCCGCAGACCGGCCTCGCGGCCGTAGTGGGTCATCGAGAGGCGCTCTCCGTCAACCCGAATCCGGGTTACGGTGCCGGAGAACCAGTAGCCCACCCAGATTTCGTGCGGCTTGGACGCGTTGATCGCCAGGATCAAATCGTGCCGCAGCCCATCCGCCATCGAGATGCGGCGCCATCTGCCTCCCGATAGCCAGAACAAGCCGTTGGCCGTCCCGGCCAGGATTTCCCCGTCAGGCGTCTCGGCCACCGCCCAGCAGCGCACCGACGGAACGCCGTCAACATGTTCGAATCGCTTCTGGGAAGGCTGCGCCACAAACAGACCGAGTTCGGTTGCCGCCCAGACGCGCTGCGACCGGTCCACCACCAGGGAAGCGGGGTATTCGCCTGCAAGTCCGCGGTCCTTTCGGAACCATTCGAGCCTGCCGGTGCGCGCGTCGAGGCGGCCGACACCGTAGCCCTCCGTGCCGAGCCACAGGTTTCCGCCGCGATCCAAACGCACGGCGTGCACAGGAATCTTGCCAACCGCCGGGTGTCTGCTCCACACCCACCGGTCACCGGTCTTGCGGCCCCGAAACAGGCCGTTTTCGGTACCGACCCACAACGAACCATCGCTAAGCGGTAAGATCTCGTAGATCAACTCGCTCTCCAGTCCAGTGTCCGGAGCGAAACCCTCCCATTCGCCATAACCCTGCCACCTAGCCAGGCCGCGGCCTGCCAGACCCAGCCAAATGGAGCCCTCCCGATCCTGCAATACCGAATAAACTGGCGCTAATAGCCCCTCTCGCTTGCCGACTTCCATGCGGCGCTGGCCATCGACGACAATCAGACCCTGGATCGTGGGGACTAATAGTTTACCTTCGGCGTCCACCGTCAACTGACCGCCGCCGGCAGTGGGTGGAAATATTGCGCCCGATGCGTCGAAGAGCGCGCTTCCCCGCCTGAGTACGGCAAACCGTCGTTTGTCGCTTAACCAGAGATCGCCGCGGCCATCCCGGCGGATGCACGTCCACCGTCCAGAGGGAAGGCCCTCCGGCTCGCCAAAAACAGTAACGCCATCTGCTGTCATCCGGCACAGACGGGCGCCGCAGCCGTACCACACGACGCCGCTCTCAATGAACACCCCGTGGGCATCGGCACCGCCCGCTCGCTCTGGCGTGGGCAGCAGGCGGAAAGCCGGCTTATCTCCTCCGATCGCATTGGTCGCCACCACCAGGCCGCGCCCGGTGGCGATGTAGGTTCGACCTTTGCCATCGGATTGAATCCCGCTATAAGTGTTTACAGTACCGGCGCCAGGCAGAGGCAGATTCTCGAAGCGCTCCCCGCGCAGGCAGTAGAGCCCCGACCGGCAGCCCGCCAGCAGACGCCCGTCCGGCGCTTCGCCCAGACTTACGATTATCTCGCGGGGGAGACCCTCGGCCGGCCCGTAACGCCGGAAGCGCTGGCCATCGTAGCGGAACACGCCGTTTTCCGTGGCAGCCCATAGGAAGCCGGTGCGATCTTGAAAGAGTACCTTGACCGCCAGGTTCGTGAGGCCTTCCTCCGTTCCGTAATAGCGGAAAGTGTATTGTTGGGCTTGCGCGGACGCGGCCAAGGTCAAGTAGGTCAGGACGCCCGCGAGGCACAAAAGATAGGACGCTTTGGAGCGGTGTCTCGCGACGGTTCCTTCGGCTCGCGGAAAGCGAGTCTGCTCAAGGTCGGCCATTATGCAAGGAGGCGACATACGATGTAGGCAGATCCGCCTCCCCGAAAAGCAGATCTTCTCCGATACATATATCCTCAGTCCGCGCTGGTGGGGACACAATGCTGCCTATAGATAGGATAGGCGGGCGATAGGCTGGTACCGGAGGACTACGACGTGCGGGAAGCCTTTCCTTATGCTAGTTATCAATGACTTAGCGGCACTTGGTGGCACAGGCTTCAGCCTGTGAGAGCCTTTTTCAGCATCCTGCTAGCGGAAACTGTGCAGCAGATTAGCTGTGGGGCAGTGGGGCAGGCCATCGTTTTTCGTGGCCAGCCGAGTTCGAGCAAGGTGCGCAAACGACAAACAACGATCGTCTGCGCTACGCCGAAGCAACGCGGAAACGCCGCTCATGATTTTGACGTCGAAGCAGTGGTGATTTCAGCCTTGGCACTGAGTCGCACCACCGCCTGCTCAACTTCATGTGCCGTCGACGATGACGGCATGGGAGCGCCAAACGAGATGACCACTGGCTGCCTTAAAGTGCGCGGCCGCTTCCAGAAGCACCGTCCGCCCTCGAAGCTGTACACGCTTTCCCACAATCCGCCGAGATGCACCGGAATCACGGGCACATCCAGACCCCGGACGACGGCTTCCAACCCGCGCTGGAACGGAAGCAGATCCCCGGTCCGGCTGATGGAGCCCTCGGCGAAAACGCAGAGAACCTGGCCGCGAGCCAATGCGGCGCGGGCCCGCCGAATGGCCTGCCCGGCGCTGTGAGGCTTGGTCCAGACGGGGATGGCTTTGGCCAGCCGGAAACCCCAGGTGAGCAGTTTGTGATCATAGTAGGGCTTCCACACCAGGAATCGGAGCACCGGGCGCAAGCAGGAGCCGATCAGGAATCCATCCAGGTAAGTGAGGTGATTGGAAACCAGCATAGCCGGCCCATGGGACGGAATGTGTTCACTGCCGAGAATGCGGATGCGGAACAATGGCCGCGCGACAAGGCGCAGTCCAAGCCTGGCCAAAGAGTCGGAGAGCCGTGCCGTACTCATTGGCCTGACACGCTCCGGGACGGCCGCGAGGCTCTCCGCTCGCATTCCGACCTGGTCGCCTCGAGAATCACGGTGAGGGTGTCCTGCGGCAGCGACTCCATGGCTGCCGATACGGCCGCTTTAGGAACCGGAATGAAGCCGAGCGTGCAGGCAAACGCCTGCACGGACCGCGCCAGGGTGATGCTCTCGAACTCCAGGTAGATATCCGGTCCGCGGCGGCGCGCGCGCCAGTAGGCGTTGAGCGCCCACATGATCCCGTGGTCGTGATACGGCTCGAGGAAGTCGCTGTGCCCTGGCTCGCCACTGTCGGACTCGCGAATTTCGCTGGCCCCCAGGTGGACGCGCAACACGGTCGCGCCGCCCGGGTCCGCGCCGCTGTAGCCGATACGCCCGGTCACCTGAAACGCATAGTGCTGCGGAAAGAGAGAGACGAAGCGGAACGCGCTACGCAGCCCCATAATGACATCGTAAACGGCGTCGGGCCCATCCGCCGTCCGTTTGCTCTGGCAGGCAAAGACTAGCGGCCGGTAGATGCGATCGTAGCTGCCGTAATCTTCGAGCACGGATCTGAGATCGGCGAGGCTCGCACCGGGAATGCGGATGGCGCCGATCCAGTGGATCACCGCTCCGTTTTGTCCGGCGATGCGCTGGTTCAGGGCGGCATCGCTGATGTTGGATCGAACCAGTTTGCCGGCTGCGAGCGAAGCGGCGGCCTGTCCGGATGCGCGCGCCGGCACCCACGACAGTTCGCCCGAATCGAACCGGCTGGGCATGGCCCGCTCCGCGGCAGCCACGTAGTTGTCGTATTCGCGCAGAATGGCAGGATCGAGCACGGTGGTGCATCGCGCCGCCCAGCATGCGTCAATGGCCCCGCAGGCCAGCACGGCGATCTGGAGAAAACGGCGCATCAATGGAGGCTTGCCATAGCGCGGATGAAATCCGGGTTGCCCGCCAGTTTGCCAACGCGCGGCTCGACACGCAGATACATCAGGTAGTCGCAGCGCTCCCCCGCCGCTTTCCAACCCCACTGGAATGCCTTCGCCATATCGCCCATCGCATAATGAATTGTCGCAAAGTAAAAGGCCGGAACGTAACGGGTGCGCGACATCTCTTCCAGCCGGCCCAACTCCCGCCTGGCTTCTGCGAGCCTTCCTGCCGCGGCCTCGGCGCTCGCCAGCGAGGCTATCGAAGCCGGATTGTTGCCCGACAGCGCCGCCGCACGCTTGTACTCGTCGATGGCCTGGTGCAGCGCGCCCTTCTGCTGATAGGCCATCCCCAGGGTCTGGTGCGCCAGTGGGAGGGTGGGATCAATCTCCACCACCGAACGGAATTGCTCGATGGCCTGGTCGTACTGCCGGGAGTAGTAGAGACACCAGCCAATGCCTATGTTGATGCTCGGAGATAGCGGCTCGAGTTGCAGCGCCTGGCGCATCTGTTCCGTAGCTTTGGGGAGGTCGGCGGCGGCCATGAAGTAGTGACTGTACCAGTGGTGCGCCGTAGCGGAGTTCGGGTTCAGATCCAAAGCGCGGGAAAACTCGCGAGCCGCGCCGGGCAGATCCCAGTCGTAAGACAGCATCACGTAAGCCAGAGAGATGTGCCCGTCGGCCAAGCCCGGCTCCAGTTCGATGGCCTTCTGCGCGGCGGCCTTGGCGAGCGGCATAGCCTTGGTGGGAAGCATGCCGTCCGTGCCGATGGACCCCAACAGAGCGTAGGAATCCGCCAACCCCGCGTAGGCCAGCGCATCAATGGGATCGGCGGCAATCGCCTGTTGAAAGTATTGCGCGGCGCGCCTCAGTCCGTCCTCCGTGCGCCGGTTCCAGAAGTATCGGCCGCGCAGATATGCGTCCAAGGCTTGCGGGTTGGCCGGGCGCCGCTGCCGGAGGCGTTCCCGATCGCCGGCGGTGACGCTAACCTGGATCTCGCCGGCGATGGCTTCGGCGACCGCCGATTCCAGAGACAGAACGTCTTCGATGCTGCGCTCATAGCTGTTAGCCCAATGTACCGCCCGGGTCTTGGGATCGATCAACTGCGCGTCGACCCGGATGCGGCCGCCGGCCCGTTGAATGGTTCCGGTCAGAACCCCGTTGATGGATTGGTTCTTGCGAATTGCGGTCCAGGCGGCGGTTTCTCTGTACCCGCCGGCTTCGGAGGCGAACGACACGACGCGTAGATTTCGCAAATTGGCGAGGCGGGTGATCAGCGCCTGGGTCATGCCGTCGGCGAAATAGTCCTGCGAAGCTCCGTTCTCCCCACCGCGAAAAGGAAGCACCGCCAGGATGCTGGCAGGCGCCGTTGCGGGCACAGCCGGACGAGTTTCGACATGCCCGGCGATGAATCTCCCGACAACCCAAACACCCGCCAAAAATAGGATGGCGGCAAAGGCGATCCACCAAGCCGGGGGCCTCCGCAGTTGTCTTGCCACAGCGATGCCGGACGGGTGGAGACCGGGACTGGCGATCACGCCCTTCAAGTCCGTGCGCAGGACGGCGGCCGACTGGTAACGCCGGTCGCGGTCCTTTTCGAGCGCTCTGGCGATGACGCGCTCCACGGCCGTCGGCAGCGCCGGATTGAGGTGAAGCGGCGGTTCCGGCGCGCGGTTCAAGATGGCGTCGAATATCACCGCCATGGTTTTGCCGCCGAAGGGCTGGCGTCCGGTGGCCATCTCGTAGAGCACCACGCCGAAGCTGAACAGATCCGTGCGCGCATCCAGTTCTTCGCCGCGCGCCTGCTCCGGCGACATGTAGGGAACGGTCCCGACCACCACGCCGGGGGTCGTGGGGTACTCCACGGTGGGCAGGCTGGTGGGGTCCGACGCGGCGGCGGCGCGCGCCATCGGCGCGGCAACCTTGGCCAGGCCGAAGTCGAGAATCTTGGGCTGCCCGCGTGTGGTGATGAAGATGTTGGCCGGCTTGATGTCGCGATGCACGATCCCCGCCTGGTGCGCCGCCTCCAGCCCGTCGGCGATTTGCACGGCCCAATCCAGCAGCTCGCCGGTCTGCAACGGCTGAGTCCCGATGCGGTGCTTGAGCGTGTGCCCTTCCAGAAGCTCCATGGCGATAAAGGGCTGCCCCTGATGCTCGCCGATTTCGTAGACCACGCAGATATTGGGGTGATTCAGAGCGGCGGCGGCGCGCGCCTCCCGCTTCAGCCGTTCCAGTCCTTGCGGAGTTCCGGACAAACCGCCGGGAAGAAACTTCAGCGCCACCGGGCGCGACAGCACCAGGTCGTCGGCCTGGTAGACGATACCCATGCCGCCCTGCCCCAGCAGGCTCACGATGCGGTAGTGTCCGCTCACCAGGTCGCCGGGTGACAGGAGCGGCGCGGCAAGGGACTCCGCGGAGGTGGCATCGGCGAGGAAGCTCCCCGCCTGGGCATCGCCCGCAAGCAGCTTGCGCACCTCAGCTACTATGCTGGGGCTTTCACCCGCTTCGGGGAGGAAGGCGTCGCGCGCGGCGGGAGGTTGGTCGAGAGCCCGCTCGAACAGAGCCTTGACGCGCTGCCACCGTTCGGGAGTCATACGTACCCTTCATCGTACAGCCTCACGGCGAGTCCCAATCGAGGGCATAGATTTCGTCGGTGCCGACGCGGTGCGCAGTGATGAGGGAATTGTTGAAAGCCGGTGCGAACCAGTCAGTCACCCGTATGTTCTTCGGGATCGGGATGCGCTCTGTCTTCCGGTCGCGTATGCGCACACGCCACCAGGAAGCGTCATTACCGAAAGTCCTGTAGAACAGGAAATCACCCTCCGGGGACCAGCCTGGCCAACCGCTCATTACGCTCGAAAGCTCGGATTGCTTCCGGATCTGAAAGTCGTAGAGCACGGTCCTCGGACCAGACCTGGAGAGACCTGCGATGAAACGCCCGTCGGGCGACCAGCGGGGAAACCACATCCCCTCCGAACCCGGCAGGGCTGAGAAGCGCCTCGACTGCAGGTCCACCACGTGAATTGGCGCCGGGTCCGTCTTCGTGGAGTAACCGCCGAAAGCCAGCGAGGCTCCGTCCGGCGACCAGGACGGGTCGAAGTCGCCCTCCTTCCCGCTCTCTCCGTTGGTCACCTGCTGGAGGGCGCCGCCATCCATGGATACCACATAAATCCGCGCCGGGTCTGCCTCGCGCGCCGCTGAGAATGCAATCTGCTTCCCATCCGGAGACCAGTGAGGCATGGCGGTCTGCATGGGGGGTGAAGTCAATTCCAGGCGCTGACTGCCGTCAACTGCGCTACGCCAAAGCGATAGATCCGGCACAGAAACGTACACAACCCATCTTTCATCCTTGGAGAATTCAAGGTCCGTCCCCGATATGTCACCGAACTTGGGAAAGAGTTGACCGGAGTTCAGATCGTAACGGAGAAATTCGTTGCGCGCCTGGTAACCAGCGACAAACAACCGTTTTCCGTCGGCGCTTGGAGAGGGGAAAAATACCGCCAGCGGGCCGTTGGTCAACTGGAACGGTCCGCGCCTGGGCCACTCGAACAATGCCACTTTCTCGCGCAGCGCCCAGAGGCTGACGATTCCCAACGCTGCTTTCCATTCAGCTCCCGTGGGCACCTTCTCGCTCGTCAGGAAGACGAAATACTTCCCATCCGGAGTCCACTTACCGCAACTCGCAGACAATGATGGATTCCAGCCGGGAAGCAGCGGGTACGCACGGTTTCCGTCAACCCGTGCTTCCCAAAGCGATGTCTTACCGCCCGCCATAATGGAGAGGCGGACTCGGCTCCCGTCCGGCGACCACCGCAGAAAAAAAGGAGCACCGGTGAGCGTCGCCAGCTTGCGAACTTCCGTGCCGTCGCTGCGCGCGATATGCAATTCTCCATGTCTCGCATAAACTATCTGCCGGCCATCCGGGGACCAGGCCGCTGCCGCGTTCTGCGCGGCGAGATCGCCCAGCCTCCGCGCGGGGCCGCCCAGCAATGGCGCGGCCCAAAGCTCACAAGGCGCAAAGAAGCTCGGATGCCGGCACAGCAACAACTCCGTACGGTCCGGAGAAATGTCCACTGTTATTGCATCCTTCATTGGCACGGATAGAGCGACTGACTCGCCTCCTTTCACCGATACCTGATAGGCTTCCGTCGCGGTGGAGCCGGAATTGAAAAACAGCCGTGAACCGTCGGTGAGCAGTGGTCCATACTTTGGCCGGCCATCGTTGGTGATCCGGACCATGCCGGTTATTCGCGGGGGCGGCAGCGGACGGGTGAGCCAGAATACGGCCGCTCCCGCAACGATCGCCACGGCGCCTGCCGCATAGGCCCAGCGGAACGTATGCTGAACCGGAACGGCAGGGGTGGCGGGCGCGGTGACCAGGCGCGGCTGGCTCGAATCCGTATCCCGCTTCAACCGCTTCAGATCCGCGCGCATGTCCGCCGCATGCTGATAACGCAGGTCGTGGTCCTTCTCCAGCGCCTTGTCGATGATGCGGTCCAGTTCGGGGGGAATCTGCGGATTCACGGCGCTGGCGGGGGACGGCGCACGGCCCAAAA
>JBEKPZ010000052.1:0-29713 GCA_049520215.1 Bryobacteraceae bacterium
ACACTCTTCCTGATGGCCATGCGGCTGGGGGCCAGTCGCGGCGCGGCGTTTCTGGCAGGGCTCGCTTACTCGCTATTCTCGCCATCGGCCCTGCTGATGCCCGACGTGGCCAGGGACGTTGGCGGCTGGTTTTATTGCCGGAGGCTGCAGGTCCTGACGGTCTACGGCGAAGGCCCGCATGTGACGTCAATGGCCCTATTGCCGCTGGTCATCCTGGCTTTGCAGCATGCGCTCGAAAGACGAACACGGCGATCCTTCGCGCTCGCCGCGCTGGCCATCGCCACTTTGTTTCTCACCAATGTGCCCGGCACTATGGCGACCGGCTTGGCCGTATTCTGCTGGATCGCCGTGCAACCTGCCGGCCGCTGGGCGCGCGGGTGGGCGGTCGCCGCGGGAGCATCCGGCCTCGCCTACGCCATCGCCTGCTACGGCGTGCCGCCCTCGAGCCTGGCTACCGTCGTAGGAAATGTCGGCCCCATGCACACTGGTTTCTGGTTCGCCTTGCACAAAACGCCCCTCCTGTTGCCGGGCGCGCTGATTGCCGCGGCGGCATTGGGCTACCTGTTGCGGTACAGCCGTCTGCCGCTGTTCGCGCGCTTCGGCTTCCTGTATTGCGGACTGTTGGCGGCGATGGTGCTCACCGCGCATCCCCAGACGTTCGAACTGCTGCCGCAAGTGGGCCGGCTGCAACTGGAAATGGAGATACCGACTTGCCTGCTGCTTGGCGGGCTGGCCTGGTGGATTTACAACCACAGTCCCCGGTGGCTGAAGCCAGTGCTGCTGGTGGTGGCGATCGCGGCAATCGCGGTGCAGATCCGGAACTACCGTGCGGGGGCGCGCGCCGACATCCAAGCGGTCGACCCGGCCACCCGCTCCGAGTACGCCAGCGCGCAATGGTTGGATACCCACCTGCATGGGCAGCGTGTTTATGCCACTGGTTCGGATCGCTTCTGGCTGGACGCCTTCACCGACACCCCGCAGGTGGATGGCTGCTGCGATCAGGGTACGTCCATGCCGGTCCTGCGGGTTCTGCCGTACGTAGTGAATCCGGCCTACAACCCGGAAGTGACCAAGTTAGCGGTGGTTTACCTCGAAGCGTTGGGCGCGCATGCGCTGGTCGCCAGCGGGCCGGAGAGTACCGAGGAGTACAGGGACATCAAGGCTCCGGAGCGCTTTGCCCCGCTGCTGCCGGTGCTCCATCGCGAGCACGGCGAAACCATCTATGGCGTGCCTCAGCGCGGTACGTCGCTGGCCCACGTGCTGCGGCCCGGAGAAAATGCGCGCATACCCGACTGGCACGAAGCCGCGCGCGCCGAAGTGGTCAAGTATGTGGACGCCATCGAGGACGATTCCCGGCCCGCGGCCGCCTTTGAGTGGTCGGGGCCCAGCACGGCCCGCATTCGCGCGACGCTGCGGCGCGACGATCTGGTTTCGGTGCAAATAGCCTGGTTCGCCGGTTGGAAGGCCGCCGCCAATGGCCAGGCGCGGGCCGTATCGGCCGATGGGCTCGGACTGATCCTGATCCGGCCGGAGTGCGAAGGCAACTGCGAGATTACCTTAAGATGGACCGGCCCCCGCGACCTGACGGCTTGCGCATGGATCGCCGGCGTGGCGCTCTTGCTGACGGCTGCTCTCCTCTTTCTCAGTCCCAGTTTTTTACCGTCGGCCAAATCTCCCTGAGCGGCCACTTCAAACCGCGGCAGTAGAAGATATCGAAGTGCTCATAAGGCATGGAATAGGGATGCTCGAAGTAGGCCACCTTCTCGACCGCGGTGAACTTGCTCTCGAGGTCCGCTTGCCGCCCATCCATGACGATCATGCTTTCGCCCGTATAGTCGCGCGGTCCCCAGAGGAAGTAAGTCTGGTGCCCGCTGATGGCCTTCGGCAGTCCGTATTTCGAACCGAACAGATCCACCGCGCCGGCCTGGCCGTAGTTCTGCCCGAAGATCGCGGTCCTGGGACGCACCTCCGGCGGCAGGCCGTTGTACACCTTCGCCACGGCGGCCGCCATCTCTTCCCAGCCGAATTGGTCGGCATAGATCTGCGGCAGCGGTCCGAGTTTGTGCGTCTCGAGCTTGGGCGGCTGGAAACCGAGCGCCTGTGAGTAGCGGATGTACGTCTCAACCGGCAGCACCGGCACCACGAAGGGAGCCAGTATCGCACCGGCGACCAGCATCAGGGTGACCCACGCGGGCTTGATCCATTGCAGGCGTGGCGAAGCCAGCCAGGACTCCCAGAGCACTCCGCCCGCGGCAAACAACATCGGGAAGGCCGGCCACGGGTAGTAAACGCGCGGGTTCATAATCATGATCACGGCCATGGTGAAGAGCCAGGCCCACCCGAGCAGGCGAAACGGCTTCCCCTTTTCGCTGAACAGGAAATACCAGAGCCCGGCCACCCAAACGGGAAGCGCGACCGGAAGCATCGTCAGGATCTCCTGGCCGAGGAATGCCAGCGGCCGCAAATCGACATCGCGGTGCGCGCGCCGGATGTTCGCCTGCAACTCCAGAAATGGGAAATGATGCTGCACGTTCCACAGCAGGTTGGGCAGAAAGATCAGCAGCGCGAGCGCACCGGCAATCCAGAGCCAAGGCGAGCGGAGTTGGCGGCGTTCGGGTGTGGCGAGCAGGCCAACCACAATCCCGCAGCCGAAGATCAGCATGGAGTGCTTGTTTTCCAGCCCGATGCCGGCCACCAAGCCGAACCAGAGCCACAGCTTTTGATTGCCGGTCCTGACGATGCGCATGACCATGTACGCACAACCCATCCAGAAAGGCGGTTCGAAGGCGTTCATCGAGAACAGGCTGTCGATTGCCAGAAAGCCGGGCGCCACCAGTACCGCCAGGGCTGCAAGACCCTGCGCGAATCGGCCCCCGCCGAGTTCACACGCCATCAGGCCGGTGAGCAGCACCATCGCGCCGCCCGCCACGGCAGGCAGGAAGCGGATGGCCCGCAGCGATTCGCCAACCAGCACGCGGGTGACTGCGGCGATCAGCGCGATAAGCGGAGGCTGATCCACATAGCCCCAGGCCAGATGCCGGCCGCACGCCAGATAGTAGAGTTCGTCAACGAAGTGGCCGTAATTGTGACCGGCATAGAAATGGACCGCCATCTTGATGGCGGCAATCCACACCACCACCATCGCGAGACCCGGAGTCAAACACTTGCGCGTCATATCCATCAGTCGCGGCGCTGGAAAAGGAACAGCCGCACGGACTCTTCCAGCCCCGGCGTGCAGACGACGCAGTTGCCGCCGTAGATTGTGGACCTGCCTTCGAAGTCGAAGAAGCGCGCGCCCGCCTCCTCGGCGATGATCTTGAGCGGCGCGAAGTCCCAGGGCTTGCCGGCGGTTTCGATCCAGATTTCGGCTTGGCCGCGCGAAACCATCAGGGCGTCCAGGCATCCGCCCATGCTGCGCACGGCCCAGAAGGGCTGCATCCAGTCGAGCAGCCGGCCGCCGAACGGCTGGCGCGCGGCGGAGTTCAAGCTATCGAAGCACAGCGCGGCCTGGGAGACGCTGGCGATGCTGGAGGCATGCATGCGTTCGCCATTGACGAATGCGCCGCCGCCGCGCGAGGCGGAGAACAATTCGCCCAGCGCGGGCATGTTCGCGAATCCGGCCACTACCTCGCCGTCGGCTTCCAGCCCGATCAGGTTGGACCACACGGGATTGCCGCGCACGAAATCGCGCGTGCCGTCAATGGGGTCGATGATCCAGCGGCGGCCGCTGCGCGATGGCTTCTCGGTGCCCTCCTCGCCGAGCAGACCGTCGTCCGGGAAGGCCCGCTCCAGTTCCCGCGCGATGAACTGCTCGCACTCCCGGTCGGCGCGGGTTACCGGCGAATCGTCGGGCTTGGCTTCGAAGGCGATGCCCGTGCGGTAATAACGCAAGGCGATTTCGCCGGCTTGGCGCGCAATGGAGCGGCCGGTTTCGAGTTCCTTTTGAAAGTCGTCCATAGTTGGTTGGGGCGCAAGGCCCCAATGAAGTAAGATAACCTTGATGCTGAATTTTCGCCAGTTTGAAGTGGGGCCGGACCCGTTCGGGCGCAAGTGGCAGGTCCTGTTCAAGTGGTTGCAGACGGCCATTGCGCTGCGCCACAGCGACACCGTGGATGTGAAATTCGCGCTGCGCAGCGATGATACGCGGGTCGAGAAACAAATCGCCATGCCCCACGTGGACCTGCTGGAATTGAGCCGCCGCACGGAGCACGAGATGAGCGACGCGTGGTGCTCGCGCCTGGCCGCCATGCACCTGAAGCGCATGGTGGAGAGCGGCGAGGACCTGGAGAAGGACCTTGTCACGGTGCGTTTGAACGAACTCGCCGGCTACGCCACCGAGATCGCCCGCGAAGAAGGCGCGGATCTGACGGCGCGGCGGTGACCGCCGTGGTGCGGGCGCTCACGCCCGCGGATATCCCGGCGGCCATGCGCATCAAGGAAGCCGCGGGCTGGAATCAGACTGAAACCGACTGGCACAATCTGCTGCAACTAGCGCCGGAAACGTGTTTCGGTTTGGAGTCCGCCGGTTCGCTCGCCGCGACCGCTACGGCGGTCTGTTATGAGCGCAGGCTGGCCTGGATCGGCATGGTGCTCACCGATCCCGCCTATCGCCGCCGCGGCTTCGCGCGCCAGTTGATGGAGCACGCGATTGAAGCCCTCACCGTGCGCCAGATGGAATGGATCAAGCTGGATGCCACCGAGGCGGGTGCGCCGCTCTATCGTCAACTGGGTTTTGAACCGGAGTGCGGGATCGAACGTTGGGCATCGACCGCCGCGCAGGCCGGCGTTCCCGCCATGCCGGATCTGAGTTGGCAAAACCGGTGGTCCGCGCACGACCGCCAGACGTTCGGAGCCGATCGCTCGCAGTTGCTCGCCATGCTGGCCCCGCTGGGGGCGTCCGCGGTTGCCGACGAAGGCTATGCCATGGCGCGTCCCGGATCGCAGGCCGCGTACTTCGGTCCATGTGTCTGCCGCGAGCCGCGAACCGCCGCGGAACTGCTCGCCTGGTTTCTGGCCCGGCACCCGCAGAAACCCGTCTACTGGGACCTGCTGCCGCATAACACCGAAGCCGTGCGGCTGGCACGCGCTTGCGGATTCGCGCCGCTCCGCCGCCTGGTGCGCATGGTGCGGCGAGGCGTGCCCGGCGCGCCCCCGCTCGACCACGACGATTCCCAGGTCTTCGCGACCGCGGGCTTTGAATTCGGATAGCGCAAACGTGAGACATTGGTGAGAGACTGCGGCCCTCCGTGGTTCCGTCTTATGCGAAAGCTGTTCTACTGGAAACTCAAGGCCCGCGAGATCAAGCTGGGCGAGCGCACGGCCATTCTTGGCGTGTTGAATGTGACGCCGGATTCCTTCTCCGATGGCGGCAAGTATCAGGATCCGGACCGGGCCTTCGCGCGCGCACTGCAGATGGAGGAGCAGGGCGCCGACATCATCGACATCGGGGCCGAGTCCACGCGGCCGGAATCGGCGCGCATCTCGGCCGCCGAGGAATTGCGGCGCCTCATTCCGGTGTTGAAGCGCCTGCGCGACGCCCTGACGATTCCGATCTCCGTGGATACCTACAAGGCGGAGGTGGCCGAGCGCGCCCTGGAGCACGGCGCCGAGATTATCAACGATCCCACCGGCCTGACGTTTGAGGCGCAGTTGGCGCGCGTGGTCTCCAACCACGACGCCGGCCTGATCCTGAATCACATGCGCGGCCGTCCGGAAACGTGGGCCAAGCTGGCGCCGCTTCCCGACGTCATGGGACACATCGTGCGCGACCTGGAAGCCACCGTCAGCCGCGCGCGCCACACCGGCATCGACCGCTCCCGCATCGTGGTGGACCCGGGACTGGGCTTCGGCAAACGCAAGGAACAGAACTCGGCGATCCTGGCGCGCCTGCATGAGTTGGCCAGCCTGGACCTGCCCATCCTGACGGGGCCTTCACGCAAGTCGTTTCTGGCGCATCCGACCGAACGGGAGACGCTGTTCGCCACGGCTGCCGCGGTGACGGCCGCGATCCTGGGCGGCGCGCACCTGGTTCGTGTGCACGATGTGCTCGAAATGCGCGCCGTGGCGGACGTGGCCGACGAGATCCTGCGGCAGGCTCCTGGGCAGTAGCGCGGCTGCGGTTCTGAGCCGGGATGCTACTCCAGCCTGCGAATGCGGATATTACGAAACCACGTATCGTCGCCGTGGTTCTGCAGCGAAATGGGACAGTCCTTGCGCGGCTGTTTGGTCAGATCGATGGTCACCGGCGTACCCGCCTCCCAACGGTGCGCGATGCGTTCCGCCGCGAGCGCCGAATCGAGCTCGGTCTCCACCACCTTCACGCCGTTCAACCAGTGTTCGACGTGGTTGCCCTTCACCACCAGGCGCGACGCATTGAACTCGCCCACCGGCCGCGTGACGTCCTGCGACGGACCCACGATGTCGTACAGCGCGCCCGCCTGATGGCTCGTCCCGGCCCGCGCGTCGGAGTTGCGCGTATTGTCGAGCATCTGGTATTCGAAGCCCACCACATATTCCTGCCCGTGATCGGGCCGTTCGGCCGGCCGGTTCTGGACGGAGAAATTGACCACATCCTCGAAGCGGTGCCCCGGGTAGCGCGCCAGGAATATGCGGTCCTGGATGCGATACTTAACTCCGCTGTTGGCGCCTGGCGCCACCTTCCACTCCCACGCCAATTCGAAATCGCGGAACACATCCTTGGTGAACAGGTCTTCGGTAATATGCGGGCTGCGATTGGCCTTCAGGCAGCCGTCCTCGATGGTCCAGGCGTCACCGGGCGGCGCCTTTTGCCGCGGATCGTCCCATCCCGCCATAGTCTTGCCGTCGAAAAGTACGACCCAGCCGGATTGCGCCTGCGACGCCAACGGGACAGTCAAAGCCGCACACAAGCACCACGCGAGTTTCATACCGCCGATCCTTTCTGTTTGGCGAAGATCTTGGCGAGGACCTTCACTGCCGTGTCCACATCCCGCTCGGTGATGATGTAGGGCGGCAGGAAGCGCAGTACCGTGTCGTGCGTGCAGTTGATCAGCAGGCCGTCCGCCATGGCGTCCAGCACCATCTGCTTGCCGGGGATCTCCATCTCGACGCCGATCATCAGGCCGAAGCCGCGTACTTCCTTCACGAAACTGTGCTTGCGCGCCAGGTCGTTCAGCATCACGTGCAAGTAGCCGCCCACCTGCTGGATGGAGGGCAGCAACCCTTCCAGAATATCGAAGAATTCGAGCGCCACGCGGCAGGCCAGCGCGCTGCCGCCGAACGTCGAGCCGTGCATGCCCGGCCCGATGGTGGCGGCGGCCTTCTCGTTGGCCACGATGGCGCCCAGCGGAAGTCCGCATGCCAGCGGCTTGGCCGCGACGATGACATCCGGCAGCACCGGCGGCTTGGTGCGCTGATAGGCGAAATACGTGCCCGGACGGCCCACGCCGCATTGGATCTCGTCGAACACCAGCAGGGCGTTGTAGCGGTCGGCCAACTCGCGCGCTTTCCGCTGGTATTCGGGCGAAATGGGATAGATGCCGCCTTCTCCCTGAATCAACTCCAGCACCATGCCGGCGGTGGAATCGCTGAAAGCCGCTTCCAACGCTTCCACATCGTTGGCGGGCACGAATCGCACGGCCGGCGGCAGTGGCTCGAAATCCTGGCGGTATTTGGCCTGGCCGGTGATCGAGAGCGCGCCCAGTGTGCGGCCGTGAAAGGAATTGTCCAGCGAGATAATCTCGTGCTTGCCAGTCCCGCTCTTGTTGCCGTGCGACCGGATCATCTTCATGGCGCCTTCCATGGCCTCGGTGCCACTGTTGGTGAAGAAGGTACGCTGCAGGCCGCTGGTCTCGGCCAGCTTCTTGGCCAGAGGCCCCTGGTATTGGTGGTAGTAAAGGTTCGAGGAGTGGATCAGCAGCGCGGCCTGCTCGCGGATCACCTTGACGATGCGGGGATGCGCGTGGCCCAGCGCATTGACGCCGATGCCCGCGATGAAGTCCAGATATCGCGCGCCATTCACATCGTAAACGTGGCAGCCCTTTCCGCGGTGCAACACCAGCGGATAGCGGCTATAGTTTTGGAGCAGATACTGGCGTTCCAGATCGACAACGGCGTCGGCGGTGAGAGAAGGCAACGGGACTGGGTCGCTGGTCATTTACTCATAATACCGTGGGGCAGGCTCTCAGCCTGCGGCGGCCTCTCAGGCCGCCCGTGGGTTTTCGGCCTCTTAATACTTCTTCAAGAACTCGGCCACGCTATCCTCCTGCGCCGCCTTATACGCGGTGCAGATTCGGATACTCTCAAGCGCCTGCGCCAAATTGCGCCGGGTGCCGGGGAACCGATCCACCTTCGGCTCGAAGAACGCCCTCACCTCTTCGCCTGACTTCTCGTCGCAGAAGGCCCCTCCCACAAATGGCAAATACTCGCCGAATCCGAATGTCGATCCGGCAGGTATCTTAGCGACTATCGCATCATAGTTGGCCTTCACGAACTCGAAGGGAAGAGACCTGGTCTCGGGCACGCCAATCGGTCCGAAAAGCAGCGCGTTGGCCTCCCGTAGATCGAATTCGGGCTTGAGCACCAACTCCATTGCGCCGCGCGCGATGTGCGCATCGCGGAAAGCTCCCATAGCGCTCAGGATGAGGTCCCGCTGATGCTGGTCTTCGGTGCGCGACAATGCCGCCGACAGTTGTTTGAAGAACGCCTCGTCGCCGGTCCGCGCCGCCACGTTGAGCACGGACCCCACCACATCCGGATCGACGGCACTGCGGTCCGCGAGCCACTGGGCGGCCAGTTGCCGGGCTTCGGCCGCCAGCGATCCATCGGCGCCCCACAGCGCTACCAGCGGCACAATCGACGGACGTGTCAAGCGCGTTTCAGCGCCCTCTCCAGCTTCAGCTTTCCAGCCTAGTTGACGTGCCCGCGCCCCGAACGTCCGGTCGACCAACCGGGCATAGTTGGGCCGCAGTTCTTTGGGAACCATGTAGTCGTGTTCGCCCGAGACGATGTCGATCGTCGAATCCACGACTTGGCGCACTGGATCGTTCGCGAATGCAACTGCCAGCGCCAGCGCCTCTCCGGTCTTGATTTCGCCCATTCCAGTGAGCGCTTCCACGTCTCCCAGCGCCGTGACTCGTTCGGCCGGCGAGAGCTGCGCGGCGCCACCGGCGAGCAGTTTGTCCAGCAGATCGCCCTCATAGCGCGCGCGGTAATAACCCTTCCCATCGGCATTGGCCTCGACCCATGCGGGGCAGCCTTTGGCCTCCGCGAGCTTCCAGTCCATGGAAGCTTCGGTCAGCAGCGTGCATTCGCGACGCGTGGCGTCGCCGTCGCCGTAGCGCACGCACACCGGAACCTGCCAGGCCTGCGCCGTCGAACCCGCCGATCCCAAAGGCAGCGCGCGCTTCTGGCTGAGATGCAGGGTAGCTCCGCCCGCCGCGCCGCAGCTCAGCTTGACCGACACCAGCGGCACGCCTGCCTGATCCAGAAACGTGGAGAACGCGCGCCCCACTGGCTTGCCGCCAGCCGACGAGAGCGAATCCAGAAAGTCGCCCGCCGTCGCGTTGCGCCACGCGTATTGGCCGAGGTATCGCTGGACGCCGCGCTGGAACGCATCCTCGCCCATCCAGCTCTCGAACATGCCGATGACTGCCTCGCCTTTGCTGTAGGTGATGCCGTCGAAAGCGTTGGCGATGTCGTCGTTGCTTTCGATAGGCTGGCGGATCTTCCGCGCGGATACCAGCCCATCGCCGCCCATGGCGCCCATGCGTATGTTCTGCTCGTCGATCACGGTGTTCCACTCCGGCTTCCAATGGCGAATGATTTTGGAATCCATCCAGGAGGCGAACGCTTCGTTGAGCCAGATGTCGTCCCACCAGGCGGTGGTCACCAGGTCGCCGAACCATTGATGCGCCATCTCGTGCGCAATGACCAGCGCGTATTCGCGTTGGCGGTTGATGCTATCCTGCGCCGGGTCGCGCAGCATGAGGCTCTGCACGCAGGTAATCAGTCCGGCATTCTCCATCGCGCCGTCAAACAGGGGAACAGAGAGGATGTCCAGCTTTTCGTAAGGATAAGGCACGCCGAAGTAATCTTCGAGTTGGGTGAGCAGCGGCCCGGTCACCTCCGCCGCGTACTTCGCCTGCGCCGCTTTCCCTTTGGGGGTGATCATGCGCAGCGCGGTGTGGTTCTTGCCGATCTTGCCCGCGTCCACGAACTCGAAAGGCCCCACGCCCAGCGCCACCAGGTAACTGGGCAGCGGCTTGGTTTCGGCGAAGACCACTTTCTTGCGGCCGCCTGGCTCGCCGGTCTCCGACTGCACGGGCGTATTGGACACCGCGGCATCGGACTGATTCACATGCAGCGTGAGTTGCCAGGGTGTTTTGAAACTGGGCTCGTCGAAGCAGGGGAAAGCCCTGCGCGCGTCGATCGATTCGAATTGCGTGTAAACGTACCACGTGCCCGCGTCCTGCTCCTTGAACAGCCCGTCGCTGCCGATCTTGTTGAAAGCGCCGTGATACTCGATGCGCAGTTGCGCCGGGCCCGCGGGGATCGCCGAGCCGGCCGTGAAGCTGGCGAACTGGCCGCCGCTGGTTTCAACCTTCGCGGCTTGGGTGCGCCCGCCGGCGGTCAGTTGGGCGGCATCGATCGTGAGATCGCGGGCATTCAGCCAGACGGCATCCGTAGCCTTGCGCACCTGCATGTCGATTTCGATTGTGCCGGTGAAGGTGTCTTGTTGCGGAACGACGGTGAGGTCGAGGCGGTAGCGCACGGGCCGGACGTCATCACCGAGGCGGAGATTGGGCGGCTCGGCGAAGGCGCAGATGGCAAGCAGGAGGATGGCGAAACAGGATTTTGGCATGCATCGAGATTATCGCACCTGTCACGAGGTGCGAGCTGGCTCCGGCGTGGATCTGTATATGTTGGGTGTAGGCTGAGGATGTGGCGGCCGTCGACCGGTTGGACAGTTACACGGGGTTTGATTGGGACGAGGCCACTCTTGGGAAGAACTGGGACCGGCACCGGGTGACCCCGGAGGACGCTGAGGATGTCTTTTTTCATGAGCCATTGGTGGTTCGCGGCGACGCACGGCATTCAAGAGGCGAGAAGCGATATTATGCACTGGGCCAGACGGGCGTCGGCCGCCGATTGTTTGTGGCTTTCACCATTCGGGGGGATCTGATACGGGTGATCTCGGTCCGCGACATGAACCAAAACGAAGGAAAGCTCTATGCCAGATACGAAGAAGAAAGCGCTTCCTAAATTCAACAGCGAGGACCGCGAAAGAGAATTCTGGACCACCGCGGATTCCACAGAGTACCTGGACTGGTCATCGGGAAAACGCAGGAAGCTCGTTCATCTCAAACCGTCACTCAGGACCATATCGCTGCGGCTCCCCGTGTCCATGATCGAGGATCTGAAAGTGCTGGCAAACCAGCGCGATGTGCCATATCAGTCTCTGCTCAAGGTGTTCCTGGCGGAGCGCCTGACGCGGGAGCGCCAGCAGCGATCGGGGTAGTGACTTACACCCAAACCTTCTGTACCGGCGCGCCCTCTTTGCAAAGATCGCAGTGCGCCGCGTCGGCGTAGTAACTGGCGTTCAGCTTCGCCAGATAGTAGAGGGGCAAGTTGCCGAAATCGCGGGTGCGGGGGGTGGGCTGGTAGACGATGACCGCCATCGCCACCACGCGCGCGCCGCGCGATTCGAGCAATACCTGCATCTCTCGCAGGTTGCGCCCGGAGCGCAGCAGATCGTCCACCAGCACGACCTGCTCGCCGGGGTGTTGCTCCAGGTACTGGCGGAAGCGCATCGGCTGACCGGCCTCGTCGCGCTCCGCCCAATACACCTGGCGGGCGCGCAATGCCTCGCAGACGCCATAAGCTACGGGCAAGCCGGCGTTGGCCGATGTGACAACCGAAAGCTCGGGGATGATCGCGCGGATCTCCGCATTCTCGCGCAGCAGACGGCTCAACCCCACGCTCAGCATGCGGGCGTGCTGGTAGTAGCGCATCGCCAGCGGAACCTGCAGGTACTCGTTGGAATGCAATCCGCTAGGATATTCAAAATGGCCGTCGCGCAAAGCGCCGGTATCGCGCAGGACACGTACGACCTCGTCTTGTGTAGGTAACAGATGCATGCTT
This sequence comes from Bryobacteraceae bacterium, assembly GCA_049520215.1. Classification (GTDB taxonomy): domain Bacteria; phylum Acidobacteriota; class Terriglobia; order Bryobacterales; family Bryobacteraceae; genus Bog-159. The sequence goes on from JBEKPZ010000052.1 coordinate 12,121, forward strand.
CCCCTCCCGACTTCCGACTTCTGCCTTCTGCCTTCTGTCTTCTGCTTTCTCAGTTCGCTCCATGCCCGGTAACGACGCGGGGAATGGTGCGCAGAATGATTTTCCAATCCAGCGTAAGCGACCAGTTATCGATGTACTGCATGTCCATGCGCATCCAGGTCTCGAAATCCAGATTGTCGCGGCCGGACACCGCCCACAGACAGGTAAGTCCGGGGCGCATGCGCAGCCGGCGGCGCTGCCATGTTTGATATTGCTCGACCTCGTCGGGAACGGCGGGCCGGGGTCCCACCAGCGACATGTCGCCTCGCAGCACGTTCCAAAGCTGCGGCCATTCGTCGATCGAGAATTTCCGCAGGTAGCGTCCCACGCGCGTGAGGCGCGGATCGTCCGGGATTTTCGTGGCCGTCTTGCGTGTGCTCAGGTGCATGACCTCGGCCTTCATCTGCTCGGCGCCGGCGCACATGGACCGGAATTTGTAAAACAGAAACCGGCGGCCGTTCAATCCGCAGCGGACTTGCTTGAAGATGGCCGGTCCGGGAGAAGTGAGCCGCACCAGCAGTGCCACGGCCAGCATGAAGGGCAGCAGCACCACCAGGCCGGCGGCGGCGATGGCCACGTCGGTCGCGCGCTTCACCAGCAACCGGATCTCATCGTGCGGCGCGGCCGAGAAAGTCAGCAGCGGCGTGAATCCGAGGCGCTCCAGGTAGACATCGCTGTTGACGTGGGGAAAGAAATCCACCGCCACGCGGGTGCGCACGCCCTCCTCGTCGCAGAGCAGGAAAACGTCCTCAAGCCCCGCAAGTGTCTCGCTCGCGACCGAGAAGATGATCTCATCGATGACGCCGTCGCGCAGCAGGTGCGGCAATCTGTCGATGGGGTAGACCGGGTAAGTGGATGCCAGACGGATTTCGGCGGGCGCGGTGTCGGGCTCCGGCGCCAGAAAACCCGTCAGTTGGATGCCGTCATGTGCGGAGCGTTCCAGCGCCTCGCCCAGCTTACGGGCGCGCTCGCTGGTGCCGGCCACCATCACGTAATGCGGGCCGCCGAATTCGCGCCGGATCGCGCCGGCCAGACGGCCCGAAAACAGGCGGAACAGAAACAGAAACACCCACGCGTACACCACGAACAGGACCAGGAAGGGGCGGCTCAGGTCGAGGCGCAGCACGAATTCGAACAGGATCAGGGCCACGGCGCCGTACGCGCATTGACGGAACGAGTCGCGCAGGATCACGCGCGGGTCGCCGGCATCCAACCTTTCGTAGACGCCGAGCCACAGGCCGCTAAGCAGCCACACGCCCACCGAGAAGCCCAGTACCAGGGCCTTGGTGGGAAGGATGATGTAGAAAACGCGCTCCAGGTGGAGCAGGCTGCGGGTCTGGTAGGCGGCCTCGAATGCCAGGGCGGTGAGCAGGATGTCGGACAAACCGAACAAAAACCGGGCTTTGCGGCGTTGGCGACTGAACATCCGCATGCCAGCATAGCACGTGGGGCGGACCTCGGCCTTGCAGCGGCCTCTCAGGCCGCAAATCTGCTAACTTCGATAGATAGAACATGAGGGCACACCGCTCGTTTGTTTTTCTCCTGCCGCTGCTGATGCCGGCGCAGAACCTGGATGAGTTCGAGAAAAAAGTCACAGAGTTTTCCCTCGCCAATGGCCTGCACTTCATCGTCGTGGAGCGGCATGAGGCGCCGGTGGTCTCGTTTCACACTTACGTGAACGCCGGGTCGGTTGACGATCCCTCGGGCGCCACCGGTATTGCGCATATGTTCGAGCACATGGCGTTCAAGGGCACCGAGAGCATCGGCAGCAAGAATTGGCCCGAGGAGAAGAAAGCCATCGACCAGGTGGAGGCGGTCTACGACCGGCTCGACGCCGAGCGGGACAAGGGCGCCAAAGCCGACCCGCGGAAGGTCGCGGCGCTAGAGGCGGAGCTGAAGGCCGCCGACGAAAAGGCCAACTCGTTCGTGGAGCCGAATCTCTACCCGCGCATCATCGAGCAGAATGGCGGCGAGAACATGAACGCGCAGACCTCGTGGGACTCTACTGAGTATTACTACAGCCTGCCCTCCAATCGAATCGAGTTATGGTTCCTGCTGGAGTCGCAGCGTTTCATTCAGCCCGTGTTCCGTGAATTCTACAAGGAGCGCGACGTGGTGATGGAAGAGTACCGCATGCGCGTGGAGTCCGATCCGCAGGGCAAGCTAATGCAAACGTTCCTGGCCACGGCTTTTTCGGCGTTCCCTTACCGCGTTATGGGTGCTGGCTGGCCTAGCGACGTAACCCATCTGCGACGGGCCGACGCCTGGCGCTTCTTCCATGAGTATTATGTTCCGGGCAATATCACGCTGGGAATTGTGGGCGATGTGAATCCCGGCGAGACGCGGCGCCTGGCGGAGAAATATTTCGGCCCGATGCAGGCGCATCTGCTGCCGCCGCTGCTGCACACCGCCGAGCCTCCCCAGGAAGGCCCCAAGCAGGCCGAAGTCGAGTCACCCAGCCAACCGATGCTGTTCGTGGGCTATAAGCGGCCGGACCAGTACAGCAAGGAAGACCCGGTGTTCGATGTCATCAGCGGCATCCTCGCCAGCGGCCGGACGGGTCTGCTCTATAAGGAACTGGTGCGCGACAAGCAGATCGCGCTGGAGGCGGGGGCGGACGATACCTTCCCCGGTGGCAAGTACCCGAATCTGTTTGTATTTTCCCTGGCGCCCGCCGCCGGACACACCACCGCCGAGAATGAAAAGGCGCTGTATGACGTGCTGGAGAAATTCAAATCGCAAAAGGTGGACGATGTGACACTCGCGCGGGTGAAGACTAAGACGCGGGCGGGTCTGATCCGGCGATTGGATAGCAATCCGGGACTGGCTGGCTTATTGACCGCGTACCATGCGATCTACGGTGATTGGCGGAAGTTGTTTACTTCGCTCGATGAGTTGGACCGCATTACCGCCGAGGACGTGCAGCGCGTGGCGAAAGAATGCTTCGTCCCAGAGAAGCGCACGGTGGCTTACCTGGTCGCGCCGAAGCAGGCGGCGGGAGGTGCGCAATGAGCAGGATGGCCCCCTGGCCCACCACTAATGATGAAAGCCCTTGTGGGGCAGGCCCCCGGCCTGCGGCGGCCTCTCAGGCCGCCTGGCCCGCCTTCAACAGAATCGGCCATATCCGGGCACGAACAGGCCGACGTGGACGTCGGCCGCAGGACTGGAGTCCCGCCCCACGGAGCTTGCTGCTTTTGGCCACCCTCTCGGCGGCGGTGGCCCTCGGACAGACCCCCTTAGGACCGGCGGCGATCCCGAATACTCCGCCAGCTTACAGAGACTTGAAGTTTCCGCCGCTCAAACATATCCCCATCCCGGAAGTAACGGCTTACACCCTCCCGAACGGGATGATGGTGTACTTACTCGAAGATCACGAGTTGCCGATTGTCAGCGGAACGGTCCGGGTACGCACGGGTAACCTGCTCGAACCCGCGGACAAGGTCGGCATCGCTTCTATCACCGGCGCCGTCATGCGTTCGGGCGGCACCCATAGCACGACTGGCGACCAACTCGACGAAGAACTGGAAAACATCGCCGCCTCGGTGGAGTGCGATATCGGCGAATCCAGCGGTTCGGTATCACTTTCGGCGCTGAAAGAGAATACCGACGAAGTGCTGGGTATCTTCAAGGACGTGCTCACGCAGCCGGAATTCCGCCAGGACAAAATCGATTTGGCCAAGTCGGAGATGCGCAGCGGCATCGCTCGGCGAAACGACGATGCGCACGGCGTCGCGGCGCGGGAATTCGCCGACATCGTGTATGGCAAAGATACGCCCTATGGCTGGCAGATCGAATATGCCACACTCGACCACATCACGCGCGCCGACGCGATCGCCTTCTACAAACGTTACTTCTTCCCGGCTAACATGCTGATGGCGGTGTGGGGCGATTTCTCCACCGCAGAAATGCAAGCGAAACTGATGAAGCTGTTTGGCGGTTGGACATACGAGCAGCCCAAAGTGCAGCCCTTCCCGCCAGTCCGCGCGAAGGCTCAACCCGGCATCTACCTGGCGAATAAAGACGACGTCACGCAGACCTTCTTCATCGAAGGCCATCTGGGCGGCCAGCTCAGCGACAAGGACTTTCCAGCGCTGGAAGTGCTGGGCGATATCCTGGGCGGCGGTTTCCAGAGCCGCCTGGTGCAACGTGTGCGCACGCAACTCGGGCTGGCCTACGAGATCTCGGCCGAATGGGGCGCGAACTACGATCATCCGGGCCTGTTCGAGATTGGTGGCAGCACCAAGTCCGCTTCCACCGCCGACACCCTGAAAGCCATCCAGGAGCAGATCGAGCGCATCCGCTCGAGCGAGGTCACCGCCGATGAGCTGGAGACCGCGCGGCAATCGGCGTTGAACGGCCTGGTGTTCGCCTTCGACACCAAAACGAAAACATTGAGCCGCCTGCTCAACTACGAATACTACGGCTATCCCAAAGATTTCATCGACCGCTATCAGAAAGGCCTGGAGGCGGTTACGCGAGCGGATGTGCTGCGCGTGGCGCGCGAGCACGTGCATCCGGCCGATCTGACCATCGTGGCAGTCGGCAAGACCGGCGAATTCCAGAAGTCTCTCGCAACGCTGGGCCTGCCGGTTTCGTCCATCGATTTGACCATCCCCGAATCCAAGCCGGAGGCGAAGCCCCAGCCGGGCGCCGGGGACGTTGCGAAAGCCGTGCAATTGCTGGCGCGCGCGCAACAGGCCGTCGGAGGCGCGGAGAAACTGGCAGCCGTTAAAGATATGTTGGAAGTGGCGGAGTTGCACGTGGACCCCTCGGTGGGAGGCGTCGTCATGAAGCGCACGGACCGCTGGGTGGCGCCCTCCGATTTCCGCGAGGATACCCAGTTGCCGGTCGGGAGCGTCTCTGTGTATGGCGATGGCAAGAGCGGCTGGATGTCCAGTCCGCAAGCGCGCATGCCATTGCCACCCGCGCAGTTGAAGCCGGTCCAGGATAAGATGCTGCGCTTATTTTTTCCCATGCTGCTCAGCGATCGCCTGCCTGGCCGCACGGTGAGCTGGATCGGCGAGGGCGCGCTGCAAATTTCCGACGGACAGGGCAGCACGGTGCGGCTATTTATCGACGAGAAAACGGGAATGCCGGCGAAGGTGCAATATTCTTCCCCAGCGCTGAACGGTCCTCCGTCCACCATCGATGAAACCTATGACGGCTTTGCGGAAGTGGACGGCATCGAAGTTCCCAATCGCATCACTATTATTCAGAACGGGCATAAGTACGCGGATGTCATCGTCGAATCCGTCAAGCTCAACACTGGATTGAAACCGGAGGATCTGAGCAAGAAACCATGAGAACACTGTGGGTGGTGCTGCTGGTGGCAGGTGTGGCCGGGGTGGGCGCGCGCGCCGAAACAAGCCAGCAGAAGGGCAAGCGAGTCGTGGACGAAGCCGTGGCAGCTCTGGGCGGCCAGGCGTTCCTCAACATGCAGAACCGCGTCGAAACCGGGCGGATCTACAGCTCTTACAACGACAAGGTGAATGGCATGGCGACCGAAGCCCTCTACACGAATTATCTACCGCGGCCCGATCCACCCATGCCCGGGTTCCTGGGTGTGCGAGTGCGCGATGCGCGGGGCAGGAAGCCGGAGGATGTCATCGGCAAAAAGCAAGACGATGTCATCCTGTATGGGGATGGAACGGGCTACGAGGTTACCTTCCGGGGAGCCCGCCCCCTGTCCGATGCGGTGATCCAGCAGTTCAAGACAGCCACGTTGCACAACATCTTCTATATCCTGCGCCAGCGTCTCGGCGAACCGGGGATGGTCTTCGATTCGCGCGGCGCCGATTTTTTCGAAAACCGCCCCGTGGAAATCGTCGAGATTGCCGACGCCAGCAACGACACGGTAACCGTATTCTTCGACCGACTGACCAAGCTCCCCCTGCGGCAGCTTTACTACCGGAAAGATCCCATCGATAACAGCAAGATCGAGGACGTGGCTATCTTCAGTAAGTATCGCGACGTGGGCGGCGGCGTGATGTGGCCCTTCGCCATCCGGCGCGAGCGCAACGGCGAAAAGGTCTTCGAGATGTACACGGAGAGCGTGGAAATCAATCGGGATTTGAAAGACAGCATGTTCACGCTGCCGCAGGGTTTGACGCTCTTGAAGAAAGACAAGTAATCGTCCGGCGAGGTGCTGGTACAATAGCGCGTTCGGGGAGGCAATGTTATGGAAGATGTGGTGATCCGGCCCACCATGAAGTTCATCAAGCTCGGGTATGCTGTGGTCTTGCTGTTGATTCTGGCGGGCGCGATCCTCTTTTTCACCATGATTCCGCCGGACAACGAATGGCGGAACAAGCCCTGGGTGCTGGCGCTGCCGGCGCTGCTGCTGATCTGGCCGATCCGGCGGCACATTGCTCAGCGGTTCACCAAGGCCACCATCGCAGGCGACAAGCTGCGATACGAAGTCGGCGCGCTCGCTAAGACCACGCGGAACATCTCTTTGCCGAAGGTGCAGGACGCCCGCGTGGACCAATCCGTGATGCAGCGGATGTTCGGCGTCGGCGACCTTGCCATCGAGACCGCGGGCGAGGCCAGCCGGCTGACCATTCGAAACGTCGACCGGCCGCAGCAAGTCGCCGATGAGATTCTAGCTGCGTCGCACGGCGCCGGCGGCGGACGCACGCCTTGAGCGGCAAACTGGCGGGCAAGGTGGCGTTGATCACCGGCGCCAGCCGCGGTTTGGGCAAAGCCATGGCGCTGGCGTTGGCCGGCGAAGGCGCATCCATCGCACTGGTGGCGCGCGATCGCGAAGCGCTGGAGCGGACCGCCGAAGAGGTGTGGCGCACCGGCAGCGGCGCACAGGTGTTTCAGGCCGATGTGACCAGCGAAGAGCAGGTGCTGCGCCTCGAGAAGGAAGTGACCGAAGCATGCGGTCGCGTCCAGATCGTGGTGAACAACGCCGGCATCATCATTCGCAAGCAACTCACCGAATTGACGCTGGACGAATGGCGGAGTGTGCTGGACACCAGCCTGACCAGCACTTTCTTGATGTGCCGGGCCTTCGTGCCGCACATGCAAGGGAGCGGCTACGGGCGCGTGATCAACCTAGCCTCCACCATGGCGCACGTATCCATCCCGGGCCGCTCTGCCTATTCGGCCGCTAAGAGCGCCATCCTGGGTCTCACGCGCGCGTTGGCGCTGGAACTCGCGCCGGAAGGGATCACGGTCAACGCCATCAGCCCGGGCCCCTTTGCCACGGAACTGAATACCGCGACGATCGAGAACCCGGAACTGAACGCGCGGTTTGTCGCCAAAATCCCGATGGGCCGTTGGGGCCGCGTTGAGGAAGTGGGCCAGTTGGCCGTCTATCTCTGCTCGCCGGAGGCCGGGTTCATCACGGGAACGGACGTGCTGATCGATGGGGGGTGGTGTGCGAGTTAGAGGCTGAGCGGGCGAGGGGGTGAGTGGGCGAGGGGGCGATGGCCGTCATCGGAAGTTTTCGGGAGTTGCGTGTATATCAGGCTGCATTCGACGCTGCGATGCGTATCTTCGAACTATCGAAGCGCTTTCCGGGCGCGGAGAAATACTCGATGGTTGACCAAATGCGCCGCTCCTCGCGATCGGTCTGCGCCAGTATCGCGGAGGCTTGGCGTAAGCGCCGTTACAAAGGCCCACTTTGTTAGTAAACTAAGCGATGCCGAGGGCGAAGCAGAGGAGACCCGTGTCTGGCTCGAATTCGCCCGCCGCTGCGGCTACCTGGAGCAGGATGACTTCGACCAATTGGACGACACTTACGACAAGATCCTCGGACAACTCGTCCGCATGCTCGCAGAACCTGGCAAGTGGTCGATCCACTGAATTCGCCCCCTCGCCCGCTCGCCCCCTCGCCCGCTCAGCCGCGATTCTCCTGCTCCTGTCGCTTCTGCTAGCCGGCTGCCACGCCACCCAACGCAAAACCATCGCCGTCATCCCCAAGGCCACGTCACACCTCTTTTGGGTTTCCGTTCAGGCTGGGGCTATGGCCGCGGGCAAGAAGTTGGACGTTGACGTGGTTTGGAACGGCCCATCCACCGAAACCGACTACGCGCGCCAGGTACAGATCGTCGATTCCATGATCGCGCGGCAGGTGGATGGCCTGGCGGTCGCCGCGCAGGACCGCACCACGCTGAATGCCTCCCTGGATCGCGCCGCCGCGGCTCACATACCGGTCACAGTATTCGATTCGGGCGTCGATTCCACGAATTACATGACTTACATCACGACCAATAACTTCCAGGGCGGACAGATGGCGGCGCGCAAACTGGCAGAGTTGCTGCATGGCAAGGGACAAGTCGCCATGCTGATGCACGCTCCCGGGAGTAAGTCCACGCTGGATCGGGAAGCCGGTTTCGAAGACGCTTTGCGGAAAGAGTTTCCCGGCCTGCATATCGTAGCGCGGCAGTTCTCTATGTCGGACCGTGCGAAAGCCATGGCCGCGGCCGAAAACTTTCTGACTGCCCAACCGGATCTGGACGGCATCTTTGCTTCCGCCGAGCCCGGTTCGGTGGGCGCCGCGCTGGCGCTGAAGTCGCGCGGACTCGCGGGGAAAGTCAAGCTGGTGGCGTTCGACGCCGGCGACGACCTGGTGCGGGATCTGCAGGACGGCTCCATCGACGCGCTGGTTGCGCAGGACCCTTTCCGCATGGGCTATGAAGCGGTCAAAACGCTCGTGGACAAGTTGCACGGAGCCAATCCGCCGAGATTGATCGATCTGAGCGCCACCGTAGTCACTAAGAGCGATCTGGATAAACCCGAGATTAAAGCGCTGCTGTTTCCGGATGTACGGAAGTATTTGAATTAGCCAGTTCGCGGACCAGCCGGGCAGCCTGCCGTGGTATGCTAAAGAACTCCCAAATGGCACAGGCGAGGCCCTTCCCGCGCATCTGCATCGCGCTGGGTTTCCCGGAGTTGGATCGGTTGATGGACCACGCGCGGCGCGAAGCCGAGGCGGGCGAATCGTTTCTGGAATTCCGTCTGGACTATCTGGAACATCCCGAGCGCGGCGCCCAAGCCATTCACGGGTTCCTCGAACAATATCCGGACTGCATCGTGCTGGCCACCTGCCGCCGCCACCAGAACCGCGGCAAATTCAACGGCAGCATCGAAGAAGAAATGCGCGTGCTGGATGTGGCCGTCACGGCCGGTGCGCAGGCGGTGGACGTGGAGATCGAAAGCGCCGAGCCGGCCGCCGCAAAACTCAGCCTCTTCCGAGGACGCGCGCGCTTGATCGTCTCCTACCACAATTACGAGGCCACCCCGCAGCTCGATACACTGCTCAGCCGCATGACGCACATCCCGGCCGATGGCTACAAGATCGTGACCACGGCGCGCAAGCCCTCCGACTACGGGCGCGTGCTGACCCTGGCCAAAGCCCACCCGCGAACGCCGCTGGTGGTGCTGGCCATGGGCGAGTTGGGCTTTCCCAGCCGCGTGCTCTCGGCCGCTTTTGGCGGCATGTATACTTACGCCGCTCCGACGGCCACGCAGGGAACCGCGGCCGGGCAGGTTTGCGCGCGGCAGTTGCGGCACGTCTATCGCGTGGACAAGCTGTCGCGCTCCAGCAAGATCTACGGAGTCGTCGCCGACCCGGTGCGCCACTCGATTTCTCCGGCCGTGCACAACCGCGCCTTCCAATACCGGCGCATGGAGGCGGTGTATCTGCCCTTCCTGGTGGCGCCCGCGCAGATGCGCGATTTCTTTGGGCTGGCCGAGAGGCTGCCGGTGGCGGGCTTCAGCGTGACGATTCCGCACAAGCAGAAGATCCTGCGCTACCTCGATATCGTGGACCCGTTGGCGCGCCGCATCGGCGCGGTGAACACGGTGTGGCGCAAGGCCGGCAAATGGCGCGGCACCAACACGGACGCGGCGGGCGTCACCGTGCCGTTGGCCAATCAGATGCGCCTGCACCACGCTTCGGTGCTGATCGTGGGAAATGGCGGCGCGGCGCGCAGCGCGGCTTGTGCGCTCTCCGACGCTGGCGCGCGCATCGCGCTGGTGGGCCGCAACGCCGACCGCGTGCGTTCGCTGGCCAAGATTTGCGGCGCCGAGGCGCTGCTCGCCGAGCAGCTTCCGGAGCGCTATTTCGACGCTCTGGTCCACGCCACGCCGCTGGGAATGTACCCGCACGTGAACGAATGCTTTTTCAACGGCCGCATTCCCGCCGACGTGGTGTTCGACATGGTCTACAATCCGCTCGAAACCGAGCTGACGCGGCGCGCCCGCGAGCAGGGCAAGACCGTGATTCGCGGCATGCAGATGTTCATCGAGCAGGCGGTGCGGCAGTTCGAAACCTGGACCGGGCAGCCGGCGCCTCGCTCCCAGATGGAAAAGGCCGCTATGGAGGCACTGAGTTGCACAACATGAAGCCCAGCCGGATGACTCGCCGCCAACTGGCGGGCGCCATCTTGACCACGGCGGCGGCCGCGCAAACGCCGGCGCCCACGCCATCGACGCCGGACGGAGAATTGCAGGCCGCGCGGGAACGGAACCAGCGCACCAGTGAGACTCTGGCCGCGGCTTGGGCCAAGGTGAAGGCGCCTATCGAGACGGAGCCGGCCTTCCACTTCACCGCGTGAGGCGTCATGGCGGAACTGGCTAACGAGATCTACTTCGCCGGCATCGCCGAGCTGAGCCGCATGCTGCTGGCGAAGGAGGTGACCGCGGTGAATCTGGCGCGCGCGTTTGGGCGGCGCCTGGAAACCCTCGGTCCGCGTTACAACGCGCTGGCGCTGCCCCTCACCGAGCGGGCCATCCGCCAGGCGAAAGCCGTGGATGCCGAGATCGACGCGTGGCGCAAGCGCGGCAAGTTGCGCGGACCGCTCGTAGGCATCCCGTATGGCGCCAAGGACCTGCTGAGTGTGGCCGGCCAAATTACTACGTGGGGCGCGCGCCCCTACGCCGCGCAGGTCTTCGACCACGACGCCACGGTGGTTCACAAACTGGAGAGCGCCGGCGCGCCGCTGGTGGGCAAACTGGCCATGGTGGAACTGGCGGGCGGGCCTGGCTACCGCTACGCGTCCGCCTCGCTGACCGGGCCGGGCCTGAACCCTTGGGATCGCACCCGCTGGTCCGGCGGCTCGTCGAGCGGTTCCGCCATCGCGGTGGCCGCCGGCCTGGCGCCGTTCGCCATCGGCTCTGAGACATCTGGTTCCATCCTCACGCCGGCGGCGTTTTGCGGCGTGACCGCACTGCGGCCGACCTACGGCCTGGTGAGCCGCTACGGCGCCATGCCGCTTTCCTGGACCCTGGATAAGCTGGGGCCGTTCTGCCGTTCCGCAGAAGACTGCGGCCTGGTGCTGGAGACCATTGCCGGCGGCGACCGCCGCGATCCGGGATCGGCCGGCAAGAGCTTCTATTATACTCCGCAATACGCGCGCAAGATGAGCGAATTGCGCATCGGTTTCGCGCCGGCGGATTTCAACGAGTGGCCGGATGAGGCCGCTCGCCCGGCCTTTCAGCAGGCTTTGGAAGCGATGCGCGGCCTGGGCGCGACCATGGTGGAAACCAGGCTGCCCGATTTCCCCTATGGGTCGACGATCGACGCCATTATCTCCGCGGACGCGGCATCGGTGTTCGAGCCGCTGATCGCCAGCGGCAAGGTGGACGAGTTGGCGGATCAGAAGCAGATCGCCGGATTGAAGGCCGGGCTGGAGATCTCCGCCCACGTTTATCTGAAAGCCATGCGCGTCCGCAGGCTGGCGCGCGAAGCGATCTTCAAGCTGTTCGGCGACGTGGATGTGCTGCTGACGCCGGCCCGCCTGGGTACGGCGCCCAAGATCGACGAGCCGCTGGACCATCGTCCGGATCGTGCCAGGCCGAAGGACGCCGGCTTCACGGCCCTGATTCCGGCAGGCAATCTGGCCGGCATGCCGGCGCTGGCGCTGCCCTGCGGATTTGCGGACAATCTGCCGGTGGCGCTGCAACTTGCGGGTGTGCCGTTCAGCGAGAATACGCTGCTCGCGGTGGGTAAGGAATTCCAGAGCCGCACGGACTGGCATAAGCGCAAGCCTCCCACAGGCTAAAGCCTGTGCTACCAGACCTACACGCGGTTGATCAGACTGGCTACATACCCGGCGCCGAATCCGTTATCGATGTTGACAACGGCCACATTGCTGGCGCAGCTCGTGAGCATGCCCAGCAGCGCGGCCAGGCCGTGAAAGCTGGCGCCGTAGCCGATGCTGGTAGGAACCGCGATCACCGGGCAGGAAACCAGGCCGCCGACCACGCTGGGCAGGGCTCCTTCCATGCCGGCGCAGACCACCACCACGCGCGCTTCGGTTAGGCGCGCCGCATGGCTCATCAGGCGATGGATACCGGCCACGCCGACGTCGTGGATGGCATCCACTTCGTTGCCCATCACTTCGGCGGTGACGCGGGCTTCCTCAGCCACCGGGATATCGCTGGTGCCGGCGCACACCACGGCGATCTTGCCTTTGCCGCGCACGGTCTTGTCGCGCCAGAAGCGGATGGCGCCGGAAAGCGGAAAATATTCCGCCGATTCGAAACGTGCCTCGACGCGCGCGGCGGTCTCCGCGTCCGCGCGCGTGATGAGCACGTTGTGCGCGTTCTCGAGCAGGCTCCCCGCAATGGCGATAATCTGCTCCGGGGTCTTGCCTTTGCCGAAGATCACCTCCGGCATACCGTGGCGCAACGCGCGATGGTGGTCCACCTTGGCGAAGCCCAGGTCTTCGAAAGGCATGTGGCGCAGGCGGTGCAGAGCGTTGTCCACATCCACCGCGCCGGCGCGCACCTGCTCGAACAACTGCCGAAGCTGCTCTTCGTCCATAGGGAAAGAATAACAGGCCTCCGGAGCGGGGCTGAGAGCCCCGCGCAGGCCGGGGGCCTGCCCCACTAAAAAATGAGCTTCATGCCGAGTTGCAGGATGCGCGGGTTATGCGCGCCGGCCGCACGGAGGAAGTTGTTGTTGTCATAGCAACTCGGATCGCCCGCCGAGAAATTGCCGCTGGCGTCGCCGAAGCAACTGGTGCCGCCGTTTACGCCGCTCCACTGTGTGTGATTGAAGACGTTATAGCCCTCCGCGCGGAACTCGATGGCGCGCGCCTCGGTGAAAGCGAAATGCTTGAACAGGCCCATGTCGAAGTTAGTGCGCCGCGGGTTGCTCAACGAATTGCGCCCGGCGGTACCGAAACTGAGACCTTGCGGAGCGGCGAAAGCCGCGGGATTGAACAACAGCGGCCCATAGACGCCGACGGGGCTGGAAGCCGGAGTAGGCACCGCATTGGGATTGCCAACCTGATTGAGGTAGGATCCGATTCCGGTGCCATTTCCGACACCGGCGTTATACAGGCCATCGACCACGCTGAACGGCGTGCCGGTTTGGAAGGTGGTGATTCCGGAAATCTGCCAGCCGCCGAACAGGGTGTGGGCCAAGCCTTTGCTGGTGAAGATCGGCAGATCGTAGACGTAGCCGACATTCAATATCTGGCGCTGGTCGAAATTGGAACTGGCGCGCGTCAGGGCGAGGTCGTACGCATTCACGAAGTTTCCGTCGTAGCGATCCGAGGAATCGTCCAGCGAGTGACTCCAGGTATAGGACGCATCGAGGCTCAGCCGGCCCACATGGCGGTGGGCCGAAGCCTGGAGAGCGTTGTAGATGGAATTCGCCTGCGGCTCCAGAGAGGTGATAGAACCGTACCCTTGATAGGGGCGGTAGAAGTCCGGATCGCCGCCGCAGGCGACGTTGAACTGGTTTAGGGCGGCGCCCGTGGGGGCCACTCCATTCACCGTGCCGTTGGCGCAATCGCCGGGATTTGTGTTGGTCGGGCCTTGCATGGCCTGGCCTGCAGGATAAGGATTCTGCGACGGAGAAATGGGATAGAGTTGATTGATATCGCGCTGCAGCGAGAGGTGCGTGCCCTTGCTGCCCACGTACGCCACGCTCATGACCGTGTCCTTCATGAGCTCGTGCTGGACATTGATATTCCATTGCTGCACGTAAGGCCAGATCGCCTGCGTGGGAATCGATGTGACGCCCAGCGGGAACGCTACGCCGCCGCCGCCTATGTTGGTGTAGCCGGAGATATTGTACTGCGTGGAACTCAGCACCAAAGGGGCACTGCCTTCCAGCGACTCGGAGTTTCCTTCGTTGCCATTGGTGTGCTCGTAGAATATGCCATAACCGGCGCGAATGGAGGTTTTGCCATTTCCGAACGGGTCGAAGGCGAAGCCGATACGCGGCGCGGGATTGAACAGATGGCCTTTCATGCAACCCGCCGGGACGCCGTTCACACCGCACTGCACGATCCCGTTATAGGGATTGCCAGTGCCTGGGATAATCGCGCCAGACTGCCCTGTAACCGATCCATCGATATCGAGCTGAGGGGCGGCGGAGAGCTTGTATGCAGAGGGGTCGAAGTTGTACGCCTGATGATACTTTTCGCGATAAGTTCCAAACATACTCAGGCGCAGCCCCAGGTTCAAAGTGAGTTTCTTCGAGACATGCCAATCGTCCTGAAAATAAGGCTCCACGACCTTGTACCTGTTGTAGTACTTGGTCTTGAGATTGACTTGATAGAAACTCGCAATCTGGCCGGTGAGCATATCGGCGAAAGCATTGCCCGTACTGATGGCCGTATCGGTGTTGTCGAAGCCCAGGATTCCCTGAATATACGGACTGTTCATTTCGTTCTTTTCGGCGGTCACCACGTAGGCGCCGAAATAGAGATTGTGTCCGCCAACGATTTTGGTCACCTGGTCCTTGTAGGTATAAGTCGGATTGGCGTTGTTCCAGGGGAAATAGCCGGTATCGAGCGAAAAACCGCCGGTATCGTAGTTGATGCCGCCCGCTACGCCGACGGCGGGCATGAGTCCGCCGAATCCGTTGTTGTAAAGGCCGGTCATGTTAAAGTCGGCCGGACGCGCGGTGGGACCGACGGCGTTCAAAAAGATGTGGTCGGTGGTGTAGCTGAAAGTCGCCTCATTCAACAGAGTGGGAGAGATACTGGCCGTCAGGTTGGCCACGACGCTCACGCCAGGCCCCACGAAGTTCGTGCCAACGGTGGGGAAAGACGCGCCGTTGCCCCAAGTGGGAGTCGGCTGGGTCTGATTCCAGGAATCGTGAATAAAGCGGAAGAACGCGCGCATCTTCTCGCTGAAGTTCTGGTCGATGCGGAACAGTTCCTGCCGCCAGTGCGTGGGAAGAGCGGGCGAGGCGCTGTAGTAATTGTTGGCCAGGTTGGGCAGCGGCAGGAGCGCCAGCAGATCCTTGGCGTTGGGATCGACCGGAACGGTGTTGTTCGGATAAGGCGTTCCCGTCGCCGGGTTCATGGGACAATCGGCCATGCTCCCGCCGGGCTCGGGACAAACGTCGGAGAAATTACCTTGACGCTCCGCGGCGGAGGGGACCTGCCCGGTAAATATGCCGCCCGGAACGATTTCTCTCCGAAACTCCTCGGCGAAGAAAAAGAACGTCTTGTCCTTGCCCGTGTTGTAGACATGCGGGATGAACACCGGACCGCCGATGGTGCCGCCGAAGTCGTTCTTCTTGTATTCAGGCACCAGCGGCGCAGTGTAGGAAAAGTAGTTCCGCGCATTGAAGTCGTCGTTGCGGAGAAATTCAAACAGGTCTCCATGGAAGTCCTTGGTGCCCGATTTGGTGACCGTCTCGATGGTCGCCGATCCGTTTCTGCCGTATTGGGCGCCGTAGTTAGACGTCAGCACCTTGACCTCGGCTATGGCGTCCACGTTGGGATAGACGTTAAGCGTGTCGTTGCTGCCGTTGTCCATGTTGTCGCCGCCATCGACCTCCCAATTGTTGTATTCGACGCGGCCGCCATTGACGCTGTAGGACACGTTGCCGGCGACGCCGACCACGCCTTCATCCTGCCCGGTCTGATTGCTGACGCCGGGGACCAGGGTGATCAGTTGCGTGAAATTACGGCCGTTGAGGACGAGCTGGCTGATCTCCTTTCCGGTGACCACACCGGAAAGCTCCGAAGACTGGGTTTCCACCTGCGCCACGGCCGTGCCTTGCACGCTGACTTCGGTGGTGACCTGTCCGACTTCAAGGCTGGCGTCGATGCGCGCCTTCTGGCCCACGCTCAGAACGACGCCGATGGCTTCAAAGGTCTTGAATCCGCTGGCGGCGATCTTGAGGTTGTAGGTGGACTCCGGCAGGCCCGCGACCAGATAGTCGCCCTCTGTGTTGGTGGCCGTTTTCAGGGTGACGCCGGTTGCGACATCGGTAACCGCGACCTGGGCGCTGGGAAGCACCGCGCCTGTGGAATCCCGAACGGTTCCGGTGATGGAAGCTCTGTTCTGGGCGTACAGCGGGGCGGTGGCGGCGAGCGATACCGCTATAAAAGCGATGACAAATGCGATCTTCGTTCGAAATTGCATCGAGACTCCCTCCGTTTGCCTGCAAGTTTCAATTGGTTGCGAGTTCCGAACATTCTATTCCGAATCATCGGCGCGTGCAAGGCCCAGGCGAGCTGCGCTCGCCAACATCGACAAGAGGCGTCGATGTTGGAGGGGGCGAGGGGGCGACACGGTTTCAGCCGTTGCTTGGCGGATCGTTCGGGGGAACGGAAGACGGCGATTCGTCGCTGAACTTGTCCACCTTCTTGCCGTACTCCGACCGGTAGAAGATGTCGCGCTCGCCGGTCTCGGGATTCACCCAGCCTACCTGGAACTTGGGAGCCAGGTGGTCTTTTGAAGGGTCCGGCTTGGATTCTTCCGGGCGTTTCTGGCGGGCGGCCTTGATGCGCTCCAACTCCTTGTAGGCCTTGAAGTAGGCGCGTTCCAGGCGGCCCTGGACTTGGGAAAGACGGTCGACCAGGGCGGCGCGTTCTTCGAGCGGCCGGCCCGCGGCGTAGCAATCGGCTTCCAGGACTTCCACGCGCACCAGCTTCCACTGGGCGATGGCCGCCTGGTCGACGAGGTATTGCTCAGCCTGGCTTGGGGCTGATACAGATTTTGGAGGCCGTCGTGGATGCGGTCGAAGTCCTCCTGCTTTTCGTCGGGCAGGATCGTTTTGCTCGCGCGCAGGCCGTGGCGCAGCGAGTTCATGGAGGCGGCAGCCTTCCCCGGAGGTGTTTTCGGACCGGTAGAATGCCGTGCGTTGCGGCGATTTGCCGCGATTTGTCTCTTTGTTGTCATGCAGTTACCTCTTTCTGTCAAGCGAAGCCAATGGGCGGGCGAGGGGCGAGCTGCGCTCGCCAACATCGACAAAAAGCGTCGATGTTACGAGAGGGCGATGGGGCGATGGGGCGATAGGGCGACGCGGCGATCCGTTTCCGGACGAGAGGTCTTCTTAGCCACACGATAGCACGCAGGTGGCTGGCGGGACCCCGCGGGGTGGCGCGGGTGGGGGTGGGGAGGGGCTGTAGGTGGTTGAGGGATTTGGGGGATAGCGGGAGAGGAGGATTTTTTAGGGAGATTTGTGACTGAGCTGGACCCCGGGTACGGAAAGGGGCTAGGTGCAATACTGTTCACTTAATGATCCTGATTCGCTTGGCGAACTCGATGCGACGGGTGCGTAGGCGTTTGCGCGGGCGCAGCGGGTAGTTGCTCATCTTCCGCTTCACCCCGCGCGGGTTGATCC
>JBEKPZ010000053.1:0-56237 GCA_049520215.1 Bryobacteraceae bacterium
GCGCAGCACGAGCTCGATTCACTCATCGCCGCCAGCGACGAATTCGGGGATCCCGCGCTCTACGTGCGGGTGCGTGAAACTCTCGCCAAGCTTCGTTTGCTCCGCGGCGAGTTCGGGCCGGCACAAGCGGGCTTAGAGCGGATCGTGCAGGTCTGTTCGGAACGCGGGTTCGATCTCGCCGAATCCAGAGCGCGGCTGAACCTGGCACAGATGCTGATCTTCTTGAATAAGACCCGGGAGGCCCAGGCCAACCTGGAGCGCGCCATCTCCATCGCGCAGGCGCGAGACGACCCGGCGACGATCGCCCGCGCGAGTGCCTTAATGGCGGCCGGGCGTGCCCGGTTGGCGTCGCTCGCCGAGGGCCTATCCATTGCCGGATCGGTGGCGCAGATTTGGCTTGGCGAGCCCGACGAGCATCCGGATGGAGGCGCTTCGTTGCCGTCCAGCCTCGACCTTCCGCAAGCGGCCAACTTTCTCGCCTTCTTTGAGGACCGGCTACTCGCAGCGCACTGGCAACTGGGCCGGGGAAAGGTGTCGAACGCTCGCGCGTCGCTCAGCGAAATGCGGCAGACCTTTCAACATTCCGATTCAAGGCTAGTCGCAATCCGGCTGGACGCCTTCGAGGCGCTGCTTTGCTACTACGAGCAGGATTATGAGACCGCCGCGGTCTCACTGCGGAAACTGCTGCCGATTTATTCGGCGCACAGCATGAAGCCGGAATTATGGCAACTGCAGCGCGTGTTGGGATGGTGTCTGGCGCGCACGAACGCGCTGCCCGCCGAACAGGCTCAGTTAGCACTTCTCTCGGAAACGCTGTTGGATCAGATTACTGCGACTCTCGCGCCAGCAGATCAGGCCATCTTCAACCTCAATAAGTGGACCACGGACGAAGAGTACCTGGCCGCGGAGATCGATGGGCTGATTGCGGCGAAGAAGCGGGCCGACGCCAGCCTGCCACCGCTGCGGTTCTATCGCCGGTTGCAGCTTGCCAGGCATCTGAACGCGCTCTCCAAGCGGATCGACCGTTTCAAGGAGGAGATTTCCGGAAAGGGAGAGGACGCGTCTCTCCTCGCATCGGCCCTGGAGCAGTTCGCCCAACCCGCGGATACGGCCACACTAAAGTTCCTGGTTCTGCCAGACCGCGTATTAGCGATCGTTCGAACCCGCTTTCGCTTGCGTTTTGGCGTCAGCCCGGTCTCCCGCGTGCAACTACGCGGGCTGGTCAGGACGTGGCACGAATGGATCACGGGACTGCGGACTGGAGGCGATTTCCAGGCTGAATCCGCGGCCGTCGCGCGCGATCTCGGTGCTGCGTTGCAGATCGGGAGCGCGCTGGACTTGCTTTCGAGCCGCGTGAAATCGTTGCGCATCATCCCGGACGACAGCCTCCACGGATTTCCGTTCGCGGCCTTGAAGTACCAGGATCGGTACCTGGTCGAGCGGTTCGCGCTGTCTATTCATGCTGCCGAGCGCGCGCCGGAGCGGCGCCGGCGCGCGAAACCCGCGAAGGCACTGTTCGTGGGAGTGTCCGCCGAAGTACCCGGCTTCCCTGCTTTGACGCAGACGGCCGAGGAACTGCCGGCGTTCCGCGCCTGGACCGGCGCTGCTCCGCTGATCGATCTGAGAAACGAAGCGGCTGACCGCGAGTCAGTGGCGGCCGAACTACAATCGTGCACCTTCGCGCACATTGCTTGTCACGGCGTACATGTTCCCAACCGCCCGGATGCTACCGGCCTGGTGCTGGCGCCTCACCCGCCAAATCATGAAGTGCTGAGCATCACGGAGATAGCCTCCCGCCGCTTTGACCAGTTACGGCATCTCACGTTATCAGCCTGCTGGTCCGCCGACAACTTCCTGTTACCCGGACGGTGGGCGGTCAGCTTCCCCCAGCAATTTCACAGGGCCGGGGCGAATTCCGTGCTAGCTTGTCTCTGGGAGGTGGAGCAGAAATCCGCTGTATTGTTCTTCCAGAAGTATTACGCATACCTCGCTGAGATGCCGCCCAATCAAGCGCTAGCCTGGACCCAGCGCGACTGCATCAGCGGGAACCTAACTTCGACGGATGCCATTTATTGGTCGGGTTACCAGATCTTTGGCGGCGAGGGAAAGGTGCTCTGATCGATGGACGCTATCGAGGTCTTCCTGAGTAGCAAGCAATCGGAATTCGAAATCGAACGTGCGTTGATGGTGGAAAGCATTAAGGCTTATTCCATGCTTGAACCAGTGAACGCGGAGGACTGGCCGCCGGAATCCGCACCGGTGCGCGAGTTGATGATCGACAAAGTGAACCGGTCGATGATCTATGTCGGGCTATTCGGCTCAATCTACAGCGAGGCCACAGAACTCGAATACCGCGCCGCACTCAACAATCCGTATCGCGAGAGGATGGTGTACCTCAAGAACATGCCGGACGACCAGCGATCTCCGGAAGTGCGCCGCCTGATCATCGATCTACAAGCGCAAAACACGTTAGCGAAGTTCGGAGATGTCCGCGACCTCCTGCCGCGATTCAACGCGCATCTGCGTGACGCCTTGGTGCGGATTGCATTGAAACTGCGCAAACTTGGTGACCCCGCTCCAGTGACGAAATCCGGGGGCATCGTGTCTGGGATTTACCGTAGATGGGAGGCCGAACGTCGTCAGTTGCTTACGTTCGGCTTTCAGGAGACAACCTCGGAGGAGATCTCGACACTGATTGCCCGCATCGAGCGCGAATGCAACGAGCATCGCAATCTGGAATTAGGAAGCCACTAAACAGTAACGGAAGCATCCGGCATCCCTGCCCTGACGCAGGCGGCCGAGGAACCGCCGGGATTCCGCCCGCGACCGATCAGCGACACGATGGGGCAAACACCAGTTGTTTCGCGTTGCTACCCAACAGATCTGGATTCGGCGGGGCCGAAGTCGTCCATGCAACAAGACTTTTGCGGCGCTGTCCGACTAGTCGCCGCTTTCCGGGCAGTACACTCTCCACTACCGGCAACAAGCGTGGGAGCTGCTGCACCAAGCCGATGGCACTTGGAGCGATCCGTTTCGGACATCGCAGATGCGCCGCGTTCGCCAGGCCATCTCGCTTGGTATAGCGTGATCCGATTTACGCCGCTACCAATACCCAGGCGGAGCGTCCGCCGCGCGGGCGGCTTCATTCAAATCGGCTTTGCGGCGCAGCCCAAGGGTGGGCACATGGTCGCAAAACGCGCTACTCCTGGAAGTGGCCCCCTCAGCCATGCTCCGAACCGTTGGTCGGCCACTCGGACAAAAGACTCGAAATCGGCGTTCCGGAAGGTCTGCCCATTGACCGGCTGATAAGACGTGAGATCAGCCTCTATTCCGCTTCGCCAGGCGTGCGATCTCGCGTGCCGTCAGGTCCGACGGCCAACCCAGCGATTTGGGGACCATGCAGCCAAGCTTCCCACAACGGGACTTAACCGGGCCTTTGGGCTTCCACTTCCGCCGAACTGGCGTCAGGCGTCAAGGTGGCCGGCTCGTCTATATTGGAGTGGATGACGGACGATACCGTAAGCCGCTTCTACGACGAGTTCGCGTCGCACTACCACCTCATTTTTGATAACTGGGACGCATCAATGACGCGCCAGGCAGCAGCGATCAGCTCGATTCTTCAGCGCGAGAGCGGGAGCGACGGGGGCCTAAACGTTCTCGACTGCGCCTGTGGAATCGGCACCCAGTCCCTGGGACTAGCAAAACTCGGTTATCGCGTCACGGGTTCGGATCTGAGCGCCGGCGCCGTTCGGCGCGCACGTGCGGAAGCCGCCATGCGCGAGCTCAACGTGCCGTTCTACGTGGCGGATGTGCGACAGCTCGACGAGCTCCCGATGGGTGGTTTCGACGCGGTGATCTCGATGGACAATGCTTTGCCCCACCTTCTTTCCGATGCGGATCTGGCGGAAGGCGCGCGCCAAATGCGCGCCAAGCTCCGCCTGGGAGGAACGCTAATCGCCAGCATTCGCGATTACGATGTGCTGGCCCGGGAACGCCCGGCAGTGCAAGGTCCCGTATTTTATTTGGACTCAGGGCAGCGCCGGATCATCTTGCAAGTATGGGATTGGGCGGACGATCGCCGGTATACGTTTCATCTCTACATCACCCGTGAAACGCCTTCCGGGTGGAGCAACTTCCACGGCGCCTCGGTCTATCGTGCGGTCCTGCGCGAGGAAATCACGGCAATCTTGGCTTCGAGTGGCTTCGCAAACATCCGCTGGCAATTCCCAAACGAAAGCGGATTGTACCTGCCGATCGTAATCGCCACGGCGATCGGCTGATTCTGCAAGCCACTGGGCCGAAAAGTCGACCCGTACACTCTCACAAGCTTCCCGACCGGACCAGAGCGGCTCTGGCCGACTACATGAAGATCCTCCAGACGGAGAGTCCACAGAAAGCAAGATTGTCGTCGTCGGTATTAATCGGTATTAATAAGGCTGGCCAAAATCTCATCAGCTTTACTCACGATTTGGTGAATCGCCTAGACATAATACCTTCTGAGAGCAACTCGAACGATACAGAGCCAGGCTGGTTAGGTTGTGCGGTGAAGCGCTCAACATCGATCTAAATGGAGAGGGAAGTTTCCAAGCTGTTTTATCCCTTCAACAGGATGGATGTGGAGGGTTGGGACGGCGCCTGACCGTGTGGAGATTAATTCATGCACGGCGATCTCTTCAGCAGCGATAACATCGAGGTAGGCATGGCCACGCTGCACCCGCGGGGTATCCTCCACGGGTCGCACTCACTGCGCTGACCAACCAGGGTATTAAGGTATTTACCGATGAGAGCGCCGCGAGCTCAACCGGGGTGTAGAACCTCCTCCTGGCCTGTCGTCTTAATGCGTGTTCTCGCGGGTCTGGCGAATCTGAACCGGCAGCACACCGGTATCCACCGTCTCGCCGGTACGCGAAACGGTTTGAAAATACAATTCCTCGCCCGCAATTTCCATCAGTGCAAAGACACGGTCGGTGTCGAACCCCTTGGCGATTTCGTCGGAGGGCTGGAGGTTGTGGTACCGCAACTGGCCGGAGCTGCCCAGAACGAAATAGTAAATCCCCTTCTGCGGCTGGACTCGTTCGTAACAGTGCTCGTGACCCGCCAGCACCACGTTGACCCCGTGGGACACGAAGATAGGTTCCACTAGCTTCCGTAGGTCCAGATCGGGACCGTGCGTCTTGCCATCGGAGTACAGCGGATGGTGAAAGTAGCAGATCTTCCAGCGCGCATTCGACTCCGTAAGCGTCTTCTCGAGCCACGCCAACTGATCCGGGTCCATGTAATTACTGTCGAGCACGAAAAACTCCGCGTTGCCTCGCTTGAAGCTGTAGTAACGCTTGCCGTCCATGTTGAACGGCTTGTAAAAACGCTCGTTGGTAACATCGTGGTTACCGAGCGACGCATAGAACTTCACGCCGGCGTCCAACAATGGCGCGTACGGATCTTCGAACTTTCGTTTGAAATCGGAGGGTTCGTGGCCGCCGTAAATGTTGTCGCCCAGCATGACCACGAAAGCGAAAGGAAACGCGTTGTGGCAGGCGGTCATCTGCTGGGCCACTTCGAACTGCTCCTTCTCGCCGGTGCCGCTATCGCCGATCACTGCCAGGCGCACGGAATTTGGTTTCAGAGGCAGCGACAGATCCGCGGCCCGCGCAGTTAGAGCCGCGCTCGACAGCAGCAGAAGTAGGATAAGGCGCCGCATAAGATTACGTGATCGCATTGACGATGAAATCGACGATGAGGTTCGCCTCTATGTCCCGCAAAATCAGACTATGCCCCACCACTCGGTATTCCAGCTCAGCCGGCAGCGGGGGCAGATTCATCAGCAACGAGGGCGGTGAGGACTGCAGCGGAGTGGCCGCTGGATATGCGCTGTTCACCCGGAGCGCGCGCGAGGCCAAGGGCTCGGCATGTCTCAGGCTTTCGCGGATGGCACCGGCCTGCGGCCCGTGCATGGTAAGCTCGATGAGCCTGCGGAATTCAGCCGTGATTTCAGCAGTAAAAGTATCGCCCTGGCGGGATCCGCGCCGCGCTGCGCGAATGCCGCGTGCCAGGCCGTGTTCGTATTGTTCGATGGCGTCCGGCGACTTGGTCGGCTTCAGGCGATGGACCTGCGACTGGACGGTTTTGTGCACCTTCACGTAGTCCCCGACGCGCCGGGCGAAGTCCTGGAGGATTACGGCGCCCCGATTCACCGTCACCGGAGTGCCAGCCGTCTGCGACATGGTGGAGCACGCGGCCAGGATCGCTGTCGCACATCTCATCCTATTCTCCCGTGGCTCTCTCTATCGCCTCTTCCACCGCGTCTCGCACAGCCTCCTCTACCGCTTCCTTTACCGCGCCCTTGACCACTGCCTCCACTTCCCTTTGGACGAGGTCCACTTCGGCTTCTCCCACGACGGACTGGAGCGCGCCGTTCACGATCGGTGCCACGGGCGGTATTTCCTTGGCCACTGCCTTGGCCACCTTCTTGGCGATCTTCACGGTGGGGCCGTCTGTTGACGGCGCATTCTCACCTGCCCGCTCCGCTTGTGCCCAGTCATCTTCGAAGGTCTGGAGCAGCCGGTTCACCGCCCGCGAATCCCGAAAGATCAGCCCCACTTCGCGGCGGGCGTCCAACTCGGCTTCGCGCAGGCTCTGGCTGCCGATGAAAGCGATCCCGCCGTCGCGCACCATGGTGCGAGTGTGCAGCCGCAGATTGGCCAATTTGCGTACCGCCAAGCCTGGGACTGGCTCCGCCAGCCACCCGATCATGCGGACGTTCACGCCCGCCCTGGCGCGTTCCTCAAGCAGCCGGATCATCGGCCGGTCGCTGACTCGCGGGTCGTAGACGATCAATTCTTTTTTCGTTTCCTGGATGAATCTGGCGAGTTGTTTTCGCGCGTTTACCGGACTCACTAAAACCCGGTCGAGCGCCGGTTCGTACGGAATCCGCTGGCTATCGGCTTCGAACAGCCGCACTGCCTCGCGCACGATATCCCGGCTCTTGGTCACCACACCGAAGCTGCGGCTGCGGTCGATATCCGCGTGAGTCGGATTGAACGCGAACAGGTACAACTCCCGCCGATCGACGATCATCAGCTTGCCGTGGTACCGGAGCAGATCGTCGGCCGTGCGAGCCACAGTGACTCCCGCCGCCAAAAGCCGTAACTCCAGGTGTCGCAGGTTCTCTTCGCCGGCGCGGTTTGTGGAGGCGATCAGCGCGTGCACCGAAACACCGCGGCTAACGGCGTTGGCCAAAGACCGTTCAATCTCCGCCTGATCGAAACGGAAGACGACGATTTCAATGCGCTGCTTCGCCCCGGCAATCCCTTTGACGAGCGGCAACACCCCGTCCTCGGGTTGTATCAACAATCTCACTGCGGCTTCCCTCTTCGTGCCTTTTGGAGCACTCTGGCATGCTTCATGCTGTTTCTCATTGCAGTTCTTACGCCGTTCAAGCAAAGAAGGAGAAGGAATCATGACCTTAGATGTGAAGAACAGTCCATCCACCCGGCGGCCCGGCTTCTTACTGGCGGTTCTGGCGCTGGCCGTGCCCCCCGCTGGAGCCGCCGGCGGGCCCAGGCAAGCGCCTGTGGTGCAGAACGACACTGGCGGTTCCGCCGTATTCTGGAGCGACCCAACGCACTCGGCCACGCGCGATCTCTACTATGGTCCGGGGGGAAAGGAGCACGAGCCGCACGGCCCGTTTACTTTCGAAAAAGAGGACCTGGACGGAACTAATCCCAAATTCGTGGTGCGCGATCCTGACGGGGTCAAGTGGAAAGTAAAACTGGGTCTGGAAGCGCGGCCTGAGACGGCGGTCACACGCCTGGTCTGGGCGGCGGGGTATTACGCTAACGAAGACTATTTTGTCTCCGATATTCGTGTCGCAGGCATGCCCGCGCATTTGCATCGGGGTCAAAAGCTGGTCGGCCCAGGGGGCGAAGTACACAACGTTCGTTTAAAGAGGGAAGATGAAAAGAAAATCGGTATCTGGCAATGGGACAAAGTCTCTTTCGCCCGTTCGAGGGAGTGGAACGGGTTACGGGTGCTCATGGCTCTCGTCAACAATTGGGACCTCAAGGACGAGAACAACTCGGTTTACAAGGATGGATCGCAGCGGATTTACATGGTGAGCGATCTGGGAGCCAGCTTCGGTTCCGCCAGCCGGACCTGGCCGCGCGATCATGCCAAAGACAACCTCAACTCCTACAGCCACTCTAAGTTTATCCGCCGAATCGGGAACGATACCGTCGCTTTTCAAGCGCCCGGCCGGCCAATGTTCGTTTACCTGGTAAATCCCAAGGAGTATTTTAGCCGCGTCCATCTGGAGCGACTCGGCCGGAATGTGCCGCGCGCAGACGCCAAATGGCTGGGCCAGCTTCTGGCCCGCCTGTCTCCGCAACAAATCCATGATGCATTCCGCGCCGCGGGCTATTCCCCCGAAGAGATCCAGGCGCTTACCCGCCTGCTGGAGGTTCGCATCACCGCGCTCACGGACCTGTGAACTCGGCCTCCCTGCCGGACCCCAATTCGTACATTTCTGCATAGAGGCCGCTGGATCGCAGGAGTTCTTCGTGTGTACCGCTCTCGCGGATGGTTCCGCCCTCCACCACGAAAATGGCGTCCGCGCGGCGAATCGTGGACAGCCTGTGCGCGATGACGATGGAGGTTTTGCCCTCCATCAGGCGGTCGAGCGCTTCGAACACCAGCTTCTCGGATGCCGCGTCCAGGCCGGTACTCGGCTCATCCAGGATCAGGATGGGGCTGTCGCGAATCACCGCGCGGGCGATGGCAATGCGCTGCCGTTGGCCTCCTGAAAGCGTGACGCCGCGCTCTCCCACTATGGTGTCGTAGCCTTGCGGCATCTTGTCGATGAACTCATGCGCGTTAGCCAGTTCCGCCGCACGGTAGATTTCGGCGCGGCTGGCTCCCGGCTTTCCGTAGGCGATATTGTTCCAGATCGGACCGTGGAACAGCAGCGTCTCCTGCAAGACGAAGCTGATCTGCTGCCGAAGCGACTTCTGCGTGAAACCCCGCACGTCCTGCCCATCGATTCGCACCACACCGGAAACCGGATCGTAGAAGCGGGGAATCAGGCTGACGATGGTGGTCTTCCCGGCGCCGGTCGGCCCCACCAGCGCCGCTGTTTGCCCCGGTTCTATCCGTAGCGTCACGCCGCCAAGCACTGGCGAGCCCTCTTCGTAATGGAAAGAGACGTTGTCGAATTCGACCCGGCCTCGAAACCGCCGAGCCGGCCGGGCGTTCGGCAAGTCCGCCACCTCCCGGTCCGTGGCCAGCACTTCCCGGATGCGCTCGTATCCTACCGACGCTTTGGCGTAGGCATCGGTCATCTTGGAAAGCTCCTGCATCGGTTTGTACATCTTCCCCAGATACAAGATGAAGACGATCAGCGATCCAGCGGAGAGGTCGCCTTGCAACACCATGCGGGCCCCGAACCACAATACCAAACTCGTGCCGATGGCTACGATGATTTCCACCAGGGGAGAGAGCTTGGCTTTCAATCCACGCGCGCGAAGAGAGATTTCGACGCTCTCCAGGCTCTCTTCCTCCAGCCGCCGCTGCTCGTAATCCTCCCGCGCAAAGGCCTTGACCACGCGAATCGAGGTAAGAACTTCCTGTATGGCGGAAACAATTTCACCCTCCTTCTTGCGCACTTCGCGCGAAGCCTTCTTGATGCGGCGTGTGTAGCTATAGACCACCGCGAATAGACCCGGCGCTACGGAGAGTGCAATTAAGGTGAAGCGCCAGTTGATGTAGAACATCACTCCCACCATCCCGGCCAGCGTCAAAATGTTGATGAAAACCCCCAACACTCCCGACGCGATGAAACTCTGAATCGCATCGATGTCGGTGGTGACGCGGCTGATCAGGTCGCCCGTCTGTTTGTGGTCGTGGTAGGAGAGCGAAAGGCGTTGTACGTGGGAATACAGAGTGCGGCGCAAGTCGTGCATCACCCACTGGCCCACGCTGGTGGTCAAGTATTTCTCCCAGTAGGAACAGACCGCCCCGGCGACGGCGATGACCAGCGCGGCCACGGCGGCGAATCTCAGGATTGCAAGCCGGTTCGTTCCCACCGTGGACAGAATCAACTGGTTCAGCCAGCCCTGACCCTTCAAAGAGCCGGACTTCAGGACGTTATCGAAGACAATCTTCAGGGTCCACGGTTGCAGCAGGTCCGCGATCGTCTCGCCAATCACCGCCAATAGGCCCACCGCCAGCGCCTTGGCGTGCGGCCGGAGGAGAGTCTTCCATGTCAATCCGATCCACGCTTTCGATGAAATAGATCGGGCAGGAACTCGCGCGCCACATCGAATCCGGCCGAAACTCCCATGGCTATTCCGAAGTTCTCCATGGCATCGCCGACGCTGTTGGTACTCGGCGGCTGCCAGATGCGCCAGATGAAGGAGGCGCCCAGGGCCGACCCTATCTTCGAGATCGAAAACTGCCGCGTGCCGTCGTCGTGGCGGGCCAAGAGCGAGCTTTCCAGGGCGTATTTCAAGCGCCTGCCGAAGCCCGTCTCGCCGGAACGAATATAGTGATTGTCCTCATGCAGCACGCTGGAGGAGCCGAACATCAGCGTCTCGCGCACGATGTGTTCCGCGTAAGCGCTGCCGAACCGCCGGCCGTATCCCACGGCTCCTTCGCCCCATTCCTTCGGAGTGTCCATCCCCTGGTCGATGCCCGCGCCGACCGCACTGCGGAAGGCTGCCTCCGGACTGACCAGCCTTTTCAAGTACAGGCGCAGCCTCTCGTGTTCCGTCAAGGGCACATATTCGGGCTTAGGGATTGCGGCCGGCGCTTCAGCTCGGTCAGCCGTGAGGCTTGTCTGCGCGCATAAGCCGGGCGCCACGGCAATCGCCAAGGACACCACGAGCGCCGCCGTCAGGCATCTGGTTGAAATTTTCTCAAGAGACGTTGTCACAGTGTTTTATCAGCATCGGGAATGCCAACGTACAGTCCGAGACCACGCGCGAAGCGGATCGCCACCATATGCGACGGCTTTCTCTATTACGCTGTATTCGCCGTCTAACAGGATGCTGAAAAAAGCCCTCACAGGCTGAAGCCTGTGCCACCATCTGCCGCTAAGTCATTGATAACCGGTGGCACAGACTTTAGTCTGTGGCCCGAATGAGCAATGTTTATGCCTTTTCCGCACTCTGCTAGATCCGGCGGATAGCCAAGCGCGCTTGTTTGAAGATCCCTTGGCCTCGCGGAACTCAGCACCGTAGGCGAGACTGCAACAGTAGGTAAAGGTTCGACAGACACCCTGTTAGATGCCATCCGCTGGCAACTGATGTGCTCATCATCCGGCAGATCGGCAGGTCCAGTTCGACAGATAATGCGATTATGAGTGAAGTCGGTCAAACAAGTCCTGAGAGCGGACGCTATCGGTGCGTGATATGTGACGCTGAAATTGAGCTGCAGGCTGGGGAAACGTTTCCATCCTGCAACGGGACGGACCATGCCCCACGGATTTCGCCGGGCAGAGCCTGAATTCAGCACAAGAGCGGTCCGCCGGGAAGCGTCTCTAGAAACTCGCTGAAATAAGGCTAAAGGGCTGCTCAAGGGTGGTGCAAAGGACCACCAGACGGGGGTGCGGTGTTGAAAAACGGCTCTTCGCCGGTTGGACTACTGGGGTCTCTTCCGGCTTGTGGACGTAAAGCGAGGCGCGATGGCTAGTGCACGCCCCACACGAATGAAGGCGGTGGTTCCGCCCCAGCGGCGCCACAATGTAGAAACTGCCCACAGCGGGAGGTATGCTTTGAACATGTTGTCAGGGACACCGGGGTCACGGACGGACGGGCATGAGGCCAGCGAATTCCTGCTCCACGCCTCCCACGATTTAAGGGCGGCTCTTCGCGCCATCCGGGTGCCGACGGATTTGCTTTTGAAGGGCCGCCAGGCGGCGCAGGTGCCCGGCCTTGAAGAACGCCTGGGCTTGATCGTCGACGGCGCACAGAAAATCGATCTGCTGGCGGATGGCATCGCGAGTTATGCGATCGCGCTTCAAATCCGGAAGGAGTTGTTCCAACCCGCGCCCATGGATGTGCTCTTTCGCACTGTGCTGGCCATGCTGGACAAGGAACTCCGCGCCAATGATGCGCGCGTAACGAACGACAAGCTGCCGCGCGTCTCCGGAGACCCGGACCGGTTGATGGAGGTCTTCGAGAACCTGCTACATAACGCGCTTCGACATCGGGGCCCAGACCCTCCTCAAATTCAAATCACCGTTGAAAGACGGGCAGACGAGTGGCTCCTTGCCGTTCGGGACAACGGCCCAGGAGTGGAAGCAGCGTATCTGAAAAGCATCTTCCAGCCATTCGTGCGGCTGCATGGCCAGCAATCCGCGGCTCCAGGCCTGGGTCTGGCGATTTCCCGGGTAATCGTGGAACGGCATGGCGGAAGGATCTGGGCGGAATCGGCGCCCGGCGCCGGGGCCACCTTTCTCTTTACCCTTCCTGCAGAATGAGCCGCTCATCGCGCTCAAGAGCCGGCGCCGGCTCCCAGTGAATTCTGAGCTTCAAACGAGCGCAGCTTGCTATGGAGCGTCCGCAGGCAAATGCCCAAAACCTTCGCTGCCCTGCGTTTATTGTTGTTCGACTGTTTCAAGACCAGCCGGATATAGTTCTCTTCCACTTCGCGCATAGGGGCACCGGCGCGAACCGAAAACACGCCTTCTTCCTGCAGAGTCTGGGGCAGTACCGTTGCCGGCGGCTCCGGCACCGAAGCTCCTGGGAGATGCCGAAGCTCGATGGCGCCCTGGCCCGCCACGATGATCGCGCGCTCGATCACGTTTCGCAATTCACGCACATTGCCGGGCCAGGAACTGGCATCGAGACAGGCAAGCGCCGCGGGACTGACATGGGTCACCCGGCAGCCGTGCTTTTGATTCAGATCGCCGATCAGAGCCGCCGCAATCTCCGGAATGTCCTGCTTCCGTTCGCGGAGAGGCGGGAGTGAGATGTGGAACACATTCAGACGGTAGTACAGATCCTCGCGAAGGTGTTTGTCCTGTATGGCCTTCTCGGGCGGGCGGTTGGTAGCCGCCAGAACTCGCACTGAGATGGGGATGTCATTCGCGCCGCCCAGCCGACGTACTTTCGACTCCTCGATCACGCGCAGCAACTTGGCTTGCGTGGCAATCGGCATCTCTCCGATTTCATCCAGCAACAGAGTCCCGTTGTGGGCTTGTTCGAAACATCCAGCGCTGCGCGTCGCGGCACCAGTGAAGGCTCCTTTTTCATGGCCGAACAGCTCGCTCTCCACAAGGCTCTCCGGCAAGGCTGCGCAATTGACAGCCACAAATGGGCCGCCACTGCGCGGGCTCAGGCGATGAATCGCGCGGGCGACCAGTTCCTTGCCTGTTCCACTTTCGCCGGTAATCAGAACCGACGCGCTAGTTGGGGCGACTTGCCGGATCCAGGAGAAGACTTCTTTCATTTGCGGAGAGTCGCCTACCATATCGCCCAAGACGCCCTGATAGCTGAGTTGCCGGCTCAGCCGCTCGGTCTCCTCGACGAGCTGGCTCTGTTGGATCGCGCGCTCCAGAAGAGCCCGCATGACTCCAGGCTGCACGGGCTTTTCCAGAAACCAGAAGGCCTTCAGGTCATGTACAATCGAAATCGCCCGATCGATACTCCCGAAGGCCGTAAGCACGATCGTGGGAGTGCGATCCCCGCGCGCGGTCAGTTCCTTCAGGAGTTCGACGCCGTCCACACCCGGCATCATCAAGTCTGTCAAGATAGCGTTCGCCGGGAAGGATGCCAGCTTTTCTAGAGCCTCGCGGCCGTCTGCCGCTGTGGCGACCTGAAAGCCGAAAGCCGCAACCATATCCGCCAGGTCGGACCTCTCGCTGGCGTCGTCTTCAACCACTAGGATTCGGGCAGACATTTTCCAATCCCCCCTCGCTCTTCGTCATTCTAGCGCGAAATGACGGATGAAAAAGGGATCAAAACTCGAGAAGCCGCTTCGCGCCCTGCGGCCCGCGCGCGCTACAATACCTGCACACCGGGGAAGCTTCTGCACACCCGTGCTTCCAGGGCGTTCATTTGGCCATCGTCTAGCCATGAATCTCAGGCATCCGCGGTCTTTCTGGCTGATTTTCGACTCTGGAACTAAGGTTGCCTAATCGTGCTTCGTCTGGCCATTGGGCTGATGCGGAGGCCGCGTCTCCCACCCGCGGGTCATCAGCCCTTTACCAGCGCAATCGGAGTAA
Source organism: Bryobacteraceae bacterium (assembly GCA_049520215.1). GTDB lineage: Bacteria > Acidobacteriota > Terriglobia > Bryobacterales > Bryobacteraceae > Bog-159. The sequence continues at coordinate 14,219 of JBEKPZ010000053.1, forward strand.
GATATTGAAGCGGAATGCAGGATCCTGGCTCCAGGCCCGCAATGAGCGGTTGGCAAGCCCTGATGAAAATCAAAACTGGAGCTTCACAGGGCTGCTGCACAGGCATCGGGCGGCCGTGATCCACTTTCTGTACCGCATGCTGCAGGACGGAACGGTTGCCGAGGACCTGGCGGTGGAGGTGTTCCTGCGATTTTATCGCTCCGGCGCAAGGACTGGCCCGGTGGGTCTGTCCGCCATCACTTTGTTTCGTATTGCTACGGATCTGGCGTTGAGGGAGCCGCGGAATCCGATGAGTGCGCCGGCCCCAGAACAGTTGCCCGACGTTCTCGACGTGGGCCGAGTGGTGGCTTGCATGCCCGCCAAGCAACGGGCCGCGGTGCTCATGCACAAATATCACCAGATGGACTGTTGGCAAATTGCGAAGGTACTGAACTGCTCAGAATCCGTGGCAAGATCGTTGCTTCTTTCCGCTTATGAGAATCTCCGTCGATTGGCACCGGCGGCGGCGCCCCGGAACGAAGAGCTCGCGTCGTCGGCTATGCCTTACACGCTATTCGGCGAGAGACTTTGATCTGGCCCGAAGATTGCATCGCAGATTGGGTCTGGAAATGGGGCCGGTCACGCATAGCCACAACAGCTAGTCGAGGTCCTCGATCCGGCCGTGAGACCTCATTCGGAGGAGCGGTTTGGCCGTGGCGTGTACACGGCCCCATTCGCCAGCTATTTCTCGCGAGACTTCCTTTGGAGGTGACATGTCCGAGCGGATTGCAAGACTCTGGTGTAAGCGAGCGCACACGCGGCCGATGTGGCCGATCCATGGGCGTTACATCTGTGCTCAATGCCTGCGCCAACACCCCGTTGCGTGGGACTCGTCCAGGGTTGCTTTGGAGAGCGGAGTGGGGGACCCTTCGACGTTTGCCGGCACATCGCATGTTTCCGGCGCGCAGAGCCACCGATTGGTACTAATGCGGCAACCCGGACTCTGCCGTGAGAATTGCGTCACTTTCCCCGGTGGACGTTAACCGGTTTCGACTTATCCTCCAAGGTCGGGGGTTTGTGGATATACCGCTCCGCACCTATGGGAGCGACCCGGTGCCGGTCTTTAGCGGCATCTGAAGAAGTTAGAATGCCCACTGGCGCGCCGGCCATTCGCGGGCTGCTGCGCACGGATCGCAGGACATCAAAGCCTTCCAGCCGCGGCAGATTGAGATCGAGCAGGATCAGATCCGGCACGAGACCGTCGTCGGTGGTTACTGCTTGCGAAGCCTGTTCGCTATCGACGTAGCGCGTCAGCTCATAGTTCATCTCAAGCTGTTACAGGGCCTTTTCGAGCAGGTAAGCGTCCCCCGGATTATCCTCCACTATCAAAATGCGCGTCGCCGTCGGTTGGTTGTCCAGCTTATGATGCTTCAGGGCGCCAATTTGCAAGCAGCACCTCTTTCACAACCGCACCGATCGGATGGACAGGAGGTCATTGGTTCCCTTTACGACCCGCTGGGTGATACCAAGCTGCTCGCTTCGACTGCCGAACGCTGTCCACGCTTGATAGGAGAGGATCTCAATGAGCGACACCAGCAGCGCAAACAGCAACGGTAAGAGTTCGCGCCCGTGGAGGACATTCCGGCCCGTTTTCTCAGAAGACTCCATTCGCCGCCTTCGTCCTTAATTCAGATAGATTTGATTCGGCGCAACAGATCGGCTGCCTCGAACGGGCGGGTTAATGTCTGCAATTCCTTCCACGGAGAATCCTGGTATTGACTGGCCATGGCTCCGGCCTCTCCCGAGACGAAAAGCACCTTAAGGTCTGGTTCCACGTCGGCCAATGCCCTGGCCAGTTCATAGCCGTTGCCTCCGGGCAGGGAAATAGCGGTCAGAAGCAGATCGATCTGGCCTCTGTGTTGATGCCAGACATTTTGGGCGGCCCGGTAATCCGGAGCCTCCAGCACTCTGAAGCCCTCCGTGCGGAGGGCCACCCGCACGGATTGACGGAGCGATGGATCGGAATCCACCACGAGAATCGTTGCTCTTTTCTCGGACATCTATTCGCGACACTTTCCCGCCGGACCTCCGGTTCCGGCAAACCGATCGATGAGGATAATCTTAAGGCAAGCACGTGGAAGGCCGCAAGAAGGCGGTCCCGATTCTGGCCGATACCGCACACTTGAACTCCGCGTGCGCGGCGGCTACACTGATCGTGCCCTCAGGCGATGTTAATGGCGGACCTTTTCTTCAAGGATTCCATAAGCGATGTCGAGACTAGCCGGCTGCTGGCTTCGATTGTCGAGTCCTCGGACGATGCGATCGTCAGCAAAGACCTGAACGGTATCGTCACGAGCTGGAACAAAGCTGCGGAACGGATATTTGGCTATTCAGCCGAGGAAGCGATCGGCAAGCCGATTGCGATTCTGGCGCCTCCCGGCAGGGCCGGCGACATGCTTCTCATTCTGGACCAAATCAAACAGGGCCTGCGTGTGGATCATTACGAGACGGTGCGCCGCAGGAAGGACGGGCAGCTTCTGAATGTCTCGCTCACGGTTTCTCCCATACACGACAGACACGGGAGAATCGTCGGCGCGTCAAAGATCGCACGCGATATCACCGAGCGGAAGCTGGCGGAGGAGACGTTGGCTTCGCTGGCGGAACGCCTGGCCCGCTCCAATGCCGATTTGCAGCAGTTCGCATATGTTACAGCGCACGATCTTCAGGAGCCTTTGCGCGGTATTTCAGTCATGAGCGAGTTGCTCCAACGACGTTATGCAGGCCACCTTGACGAGGGCGCGCACGAACTGATCGCCCAGGTGGTGGCTTCCGCCGACCGGATGCGAAACCTCATCGGCGATCTCCTGAAATATTCACAAACGCTCAACGCGGGGGAGATCCCGCTTACCAGGGTTGCCACGAAAGCAGCCGTGCAATGGGCGGTTAACAATTTGAAACAGTCCATCGAGGATAGCGCCGCGGTGGTCGAGATCGGCGAACTGCCCGAGGTCCGGGGCGACATGGTCAATCTCGTGGTGTTGTTCCAAAACCTGATCGGCAACGCCATTAAGTACCGCGGTTCCGGTTCTCCCCGAATCGCAATATCCGCTGCCGCGGAGGATCACGAGTGGGTATTCTCTCTCGCGGACAACGGCATCGGCATCGATCCCGCCTACCATAAGAAGATTTTCGGTCTGTTCAAGCGATTGCACGGCGCACAGTACCAGGGAACGGGCATTGGCTTGGCGCTGTGCAGGAGAATCGTCGAGAACCACGGCGGCAGCATCTGGGTGGAATCGGAGCCCGGCAAAGGGGCCACGTTCAAATTCACACTTCCCATGGGGTTGTCGTGATGGCCAAGCCAGATTCGAAACGAATTGTCTTAGCGGAGGACAGCGGTCCGGACGTGATTCTCGTCAAAGAAACGTTGCGAGCGGCGGGCATTGAAGCCGATTTGAAGGTGTTCCCGGACGGAGAGCAGTGCGCCCGTCATTTGACCAGCAGCGAGGAACCACCAGACGCCATCATTCTCGATCTGAATTTGTCGCGGCTCGATGGCTTCGAGCTTCTCAGAGTGGTTCGCGGCGACCGGCGATACGACGGAGTGCCGGTCGCGGTGCTGACATCGTCCGGGGCGACGGAAGACCGTCGACGGTCCTTCGAACTGGGAGCGAACGCCTTTATCACGAAGCCTTCCACGCTGGACGGTTTTTTGCAAACGGTTGGTTCCGAGATTCGCAGGCTGTTCGGCGCTCCGCCGAAAGCTGGAACGTTGCGCGTGCCGTGACGGCCGCGGCGACTGGGTCGATTTCTCACACCCCCAAAGACTTGGCTGAGCGTTCCTGCCGCAGGCTAAAGTAGAACGTGGCGCCGAGACCCGGCTGCGACTCCACCCAAATCCGGCCGCCGTGCTGTTCGACGATTTGGCGCGTGATAGCCAGTCCCACGCCCGCGCCGGGATGCGTATCGTTATGGATACGCTTAAACAATCCAAAGATGCGATCGCCGTGCGTGGGATCGATTCCCATGCCGTTGTCGCGGACAGCGAATACCGACATATTATCTTGCGCGTTCGCGGAGACATGGATCTCGGGCCGGTGCTCCCGGCGGAACTTGATTGCGTTTTCCATCAGGCTCGCAAACACGTAGCCGATCTGGTTTGGATCGCAGTATAGTTCCGGCAGGGGACCGTGAGTCACCACGGCGCCGCTTTGGTCGATCTCGGGCTGTATCGACGCCTTGGCGCCCGCCAGCAGTTTGTTGGCGTCGCAGAGGCGGCTGGGGTTTGGCGAACCGGCCACCCGCACGTAGGTTCTCAGCCCGGCAATCAGGTTTTGCAGCCGGTTCGCCGAGCTTTGCACAAAGCCGAAAAGGGTTTCCGCCTCCTGATCCAGAGCCCGATATTTCTGGAGCAGCACCTCGACCAGAGTGCTTATCTGGTTCACCGGACTCATCAGGTCGTGCAAGGAATCGGCATTGAGGCGGACGTAACAGTCGTCGCAGGCGATCGGCGGGAACAGAGCAAAGCCGCCAGGATTCGCGGCGGCCGGAGCTTTTGACTCTCCGGGCGCGAAAGAGCGATCAAGACCAGGCATTATGTGGGAGTCCTTCCGCGGTCGCCACAGGCAGCAGTATCCGGAACGCACGACCCCGTCCCGGCTGACTATCTACTTCCACGCTGCCGCCGGTGCTGCGAACGAAACCGTGGACGGCCGCCAACCCTAGGCCGCGTCCCAGGAACTTCGTGGTGAAGAAGGGGTCGAAGATCTTGTTTCGGGTTTCCTCGTCCATGCCGCACCCGGTATCTCGCACTTCCAGAGCCACGTACTTTCCGGCTGTCGCGGCTGGCCCGAATCTACCCGTTCGGATGGATTCCTCACCAATCTCGACCACGTCGGCGTGTATCGATATCCGGCCCGAGGAGCCATCCCCGATGGCTTCCACGGCGTTCGACACCAGATCCATAATGGCCTGCCGCATGTGCTCGTAATCCGTCTTTACGGGCGGCAACTCAGGCCCCCTTCGGATTTCCAGGTGAATGGTTTCGGGAATTGAAGGTCGAATGCTTTGACAAGCATCCTGGATAAGCTGGCTGACGTCGGCACGCTCTACACAAAAAGTAGCCTTGCCGGCGTAGGAGAGCATCTTGCGAGTGAGCTCGGCGACCCGCTCTCCCGCGTGGATCACATCCTGCAGCATCTCACGGGCTGGATGTGAGGTTGGCAAACTTTGCATGGCACAACTCGCACCACCGAGAATGCACACCAGAAGATTGTTAAAATCGTGTGCGACTCCACCCGCCAGGCGGCCGATCCCTTTGGATTTCTCTTCTTCGAAAGCGGCATTCCCAGCTTGCTTCTGGTCCTCGATATCCGTGCATGTGCCCAGCCAGTGGGAAATCTCTCCGGCGCCGGTCAGCAGTGGAACGGCCCGCACCAGATGCCATCGGTAGCTCCCGTCGGAAGCTCGCCGGACGCGATGTTCGATTTCGAATGCTGAGCCGGACTTCCGGGCCTGGCGCCACTCGCGCCACGTTCGCTCGCGGTCCTCGGGATGGAGCAGACTGTCCCATCCCAGGTGGGCGGCTTCGGCTTCCTCCCGGACCAGGCCGGTGTACTCGAACCAGCGGCGGTTGGCATACTCCACCCGGCCCTCAGCCCCCGCGCTCCAGACCATTTGCGGGATGGCCTCCAGCAGCATCTGGTAGCGCCGCTCGCTAGCCGTCAGCGCGGATCGCTGTTGCTCGATCTGCCGCAGCATCCGGAACTGCTGGACGGCATTGACGACCGCATGCGGGAGCGTCCCGGCGGACAGCCGCCCCTTCGGCAGATAATCCGATGCGCCAGCCTTCATTGCCCTGACCGCCAGCTCTTCACCGCCATAGGCGGTCAGCAGTACGGTGGCGCAAGGAAACCCACCAGGATCGCATCCGAGGCGGCTCAGGACTTCGATCCCATCCATGTCCGGCAAATTGAAGTCCAGCAGCGTGCAGTCCGGCCGCCAGGTATTGGCCAACTCCAGTCCGGTTTTCGCCGAGTCTGCCTCCGCGAACTCGAATTTCCACGCCGGCGATTGTTGGAGGCACCGCCTGCAGAGGCAGCGGTCCAGGCTGTCGTCATCGACGATCAGCACCCGGATTGGAGGATCATTATGCATCGTCGCGACCAAAAGCAGGCGATGAACCAAATCTGTGCCGGGTGAGGCAAGGCAACTCGAATGTGAGTTTTTTAACAGATCACCGGCGTGGGAGTGAGCGAGTCGAGCTTGGAGAACTGCGATTCCGGGGCTCGACATGTATGGAAATAAACATGCAACGGGCCGAAGCTTCTGGATATTTAAGTACGGTCCCGGACGGGTGGAAGCATTCGCAGAACGTCCAGGCCAAGGTAGAATCTGACTCATACAGGAGCCGGATGCAACACGCACAGAACAAAACCTGCACTGCGCACGATACAAGAATTGCACACCAAGGCCATTTTCGGCACTTAGAGGAATCGGCATGACGAACGGCGAGGGAACTGCGCGCGAGATTCTGCTGGCGGAAGATAACCCGGCGGATGTTTACCTGGTTCGAGAGGCGCTGCGGGAGCACGGCGTCGAGTGCGCGCTGCGAGTCGCCTCGGACGGCGCGGAGATGTTACGGATGATTTCTTCTGAACAGGCGCTGTCAGAAGGCCGACGGCTGGGCCTGATCATACTGGACCTGAACCTCCCACGCCATGATGGCAGCGAGATTCTGCAGCGCCTGAGCGAGACCAGGGAGTTAGCCCACGTTCCGGTGGTGGTCCTGACTTCGTCCGACTCGCCGCGCGACCGGTTGGTTGCCAGCCAGTTTGGCGCCGCGTGCTTTCTGCGAAAGCCGTCGAATTTGGAGCAGTTTCTTAGCTTGGGAGCGGTATTCAAGGACTTGTTGGAACATAAGAAAGCCAGACCCGCGGCATGATCGCGATAAGGATTTGGCAGGGAAAGAGAAAAAAGGAGTCTGCGATGCAAGCTGAATTGGTAACCGATGCACTCGATACAGGCATTCTATTGAAGACCCTGATTGCCTTCAAGGACGGCGATTTTTCGGCTCGCCTGCCGGTCGACAAGACCGGCGTCGCGGGCAAGATCGCCGACACGCTCAATGACATTTTCAAGTTGAACGAGCGGATGGCGAGCGAATTCGCCCGCATCAGCAGCGCGGTTGGCAAGGAAGGCAAAATCAGCCAACGGGCGAGCCTGGGATCGGCTTTCGGGGGTTGGGCGCAGTGCCTCGATTCGGTCAATGGCCTGATCGGAGATCTGGTGCAACCGTCCACGGAAGTCGCCCGCGTGATTGGCGCTGTCGCCAAAGGCGATCTCTCGCAGACCATGGCTCTGGAGGTCGACGGCCGCTCGCTCAAGGGCGAGTTCCTGCACACCGCCCGCGTGGTGAACACCATGGTCGCCCAGTTGAATTCTTTCGCTTCCGAGGTGACGCGCGTGGCGCGCGAGGTCGGCACCGAGGGCAAGCTTGGCGGCCAAGCCGTGGTGCAGGGCGTGGGCGGTGTTTGGAAGGATCTCACCGATAACGTCAACTCCATGGCCGGCAACCTGACGGCGCAGGTCCGGAACATCGCCGAGGTGACCACCGCGGTGGCCAACGGCGATCTCTCGCGTAAAATCACAGTGGACGTGAAGGGCGAGATCCTGGAGCTGAAAAACACCATCAACACCATGGTGGACCAGTTGAACGCATTCGCGTCCGAAGTGACCCGCGTGGCGCGCGAGGTGGGTACCGAAGGTGAACTGGGCGGTCAAGCCGAGGTCAAAGGTGTGGGCGGCGTGTGGAAGGATCTGACGGACAGCGTGAACTCCATGGCGGGCAACCTCACGGCCCAGGTCCGTAATATCGCGGAAGTGACTACTGCGGTGGCCAACGGCGATCTATCCCGTAAGATTACAGTGGACGTGCGCGGCGAGATTTTGGAATTGAAGAATACCATCAACACGATGGTGGACCAGTTGAATGCATTCGCTTCGGAAGTGACGCGCGTAGCCCGTGAAGTCGGCACGGAAGGCAAATTGGGCGGCCAGGCGGAAGTGAAGGGCGTGGCCGGCACCTGGAAAGATCTCACGGATTCGGTCAACTCGATGGCTGGCAATCTGACAGCGCAGGTGCGTAACATCGCGGAAGTCACGACCGCGGTAGCCACGGGAGACCTGTCGCGCAAGATCACGGTGGACGTACGCGGCGAGATTCTAGAGCTGAAGAACACCATCAACACCATGGTGGATCAGCTCAGTTCATTTGCGTCGGAAGTGACGCGCGTGGCGCGCGAAGTCGGTACGGAAGGCAAATTGGGAGGTCAGGCCGATGTACGAGGCGTGGCCGGCACATGGAAAGACCTCACCGACAGCGTGAACTCCATGGCGGGCAATCTGACGGCGCAAGTGCGCAACATCGCCGAGGTGACCACGGCCGTGGCCAAGGGCGACCTGAGCCGCAAGATTACGGTAGATGTACGGGGCGAGATTCTGGAATTGAAGAACACTATCAACACCATGGTGGATCAGCTCAACGCCTTCGCGGGCGAAGTAACGCGCGTGGCGCGCGAGGTGGGCACGGAAGGCAAACTGGGCGGCCAGGCCGATGTGAAGGGCGTGGGTGGAACCTGGAAGGATTTGACCGACAGCGTAAACTCCATGGCGGCGAACCTGACGACCCAGGTCCGCAACATCGCGGAAGTGACCACGGCGGTTGCAAAGGGAGACCTGTCCCGTAAAATCACCGTGGATGTGCGCGGCGAGATCCTGGAAGTGAAGGATACGGTCAACACCATGGTCGACCAGTTGAACGCTTTCGCCTCCGAAGTGACCCGTGTAGCGCGCGAGGTGGGTACGGAGGGTGAACTGGGTGGCCAGGCGGAGGTCAAGGGTGTAGGCGGCGTCTGGAAGGATTTAACCGACAGCGTGAACTCCATGGCGGGCAACCTCACCGCCCAGGTCCGTAATATCGCGGAAGTGACCACCGCGGTGGCTAACGGCGATTTGTCCCGCAAGATCACGGTGGACGTGCGCGGCGAGATTCTGGAACTGAAGAACACCATCAACACCATGGTGGACCAACTCAACGCCTTCGCCGGCGAAGTGACCCGCGTGGCGCGCGAGGTGGGCACGGAAGGCAAACTGGGCGGCCAGGCCGACGTGAAGGGCGTGGGTGGAACCTGGAAGGATTTGACCGACAGCGTGAACTCTATGGCGGGGAACCTCACCGCCCAGGTCCGTAACATCGCGGAAGTGACTACCGCGGTGGCTAATGGGGATCTGTCCCGCAAGATCACGGTGGACGTGCGCGGCGAGATTCTAGAGTTGAAGAACACCATCAACACCATGGTGGATCAGCTCAACGCTTTCGCCGGCGAAGTGACCCGCGTGGCACGCGAGGTCGGCACGGAAGGCAAACTGGGCGGCCAGGCCGATGTGAAGGGCGTGGGTGGAACCTGGAAGGATCTCACCGACAGCGTGAACTCCATGGCGGGCAACCTTACCGCCCAGGTCCGCAACATCGCCGGTGTGACCACGGCGGTGGCAAAGGGCGATCTGAGCCGCAAGATCACGGTGGATGTGCGCGGCGAAATCCTGGAGCTGAAGAACACCATCAACACCATGGTGGATCAGCTTAACGCCTTCGCCGGTGAAGTGACTCGCGTGGCCCGCGAGGTGGGCACCGAAGGCAAACTGGGCGGTCAGGCCGATGTAAAGGGCGTGGCCGGAACGTGGAAAGACCTGACCGACTCGGTCAACTCCATGGCCAGCAATCTCACTAATCAGGTCCGCAATATCGCAGAGGTCACCACGGCCGTGGCCAAAGGCGACTTGAGCCGCAAAATTACGGTGGATGTGCGCGGCGAAATCCTGGAGTTGAAGAACACCATCAACACCATGGTGGATCAGCTTAACGCCTTCGCCGGTGAGGTGACTCGTGTGGCGCGCGAGGTCGGCACGGAAGGCAAACTGGGTGGTCAGGCCGGCGTGCACGGTGTGGCCGGCACGTGGAAAGATCTGACCGACTCGGTCAACTCCATGGCCAGTAACCTCACCAACCAGGTGCGCAACATAGCGGGTGTCACTACCGCGGTGGCCAAAGGTAACTTAACAACGAAGATTACAGTGGATGCGCGCGGCGAGATTCTGGAGCTGAAGAACACCATTAACACGATGGTGGATCAGCTCAGTTCCTTCGCCTCCGAAGTGACGCGCGTGGCTCGCGAAGTAGGCACGGAGGGCAAACTGGGAGGCCAGGCCGATGTGCGGGGTGTCGCCGGAACCTGGAAGGATTTGACGGACAGCGTCAACTCCATGGCGACGAACCTGACGACCCAGGTCCGCAACATCGCGGAGGTGACGACGGCCGTCGCAAAAGGAGACCTCTCGCGCAAAATCACCGTGGACGTGCGTGGCGAGATCCTGGAAGTGAAGAACACCGTGAACACCATGGTGGATCAGCTTAGTTCCTTTGCGGCGGAAGTGACCCGCGTCGCGCGGGAAGTCGGCACCGAGGGCAAACTGGGAGGCCAGGCGGTTGTGCGCGGTGTGGCCGGTACCTGGAAAGATCTGACGGATAGCGTGAATTCTATGGCGGGCAACCTGACAGCCCAGGTCCGGAACATTGCGCAGGTCACCACCGCGGTGGCCAACGGAGATCTCAGCCGCAAGATCACGGTGGATGTACAGGGCGAAATCTTCGAGCTGAAGAGCACCATCAACACCATGGTGGATCAGCTCAACAGCTTCGCTTCGGAGGTCACGCGCGTGGCGCGCGAAGTGGGCACCGAAGGAAAACTCGGAGGACAGGCCGAGGTGCGTGGGGTAGCGGGCACATGGAAAGATCTAACCGATAATGTGAACTCCATGGCCGCTAACCTCACCACCCAGGTCCGTGCCATCGCCAAGGTGGTCACCGACGTGGCCAACGGGAACCTGAAACGCAAGTTGGTGCTGGAGACCAAGGGTGAGATTGCATCGCTGGCGGACACAATCAATGAAATGATCGACACGCTGGCCGTCTTCGCCGATCAGGTGAGCAACGTAGCTCGCGAAGTCGGCATCGAGGGGAAGCTGGGCGGCCAGGCGCTGGTGCCGGGCGCGGCCGGGCTCTGGCGCGACCTTACGGATAACGTCAACCAGCTTGCCGCGAATCTGACTACTCAAGTGCGCGCCATCGCGGATGTGGCCACGGCCGTTACCAAGGGCGACCTGACGCGCTCGATCGCGGTGGAGGCTCTGGGCGAAGTTGCCGCCCTGAAAGACAATATCAATGAGATGATCGTCAACCTGGCCGAGACCACGCGCAAGAATACGGACCAGGACTGGCTCAAAACGAATATCGCAAAATTTACCGGCATGATGCAGGGCCAGCGCGATCTGGTAACCGTCTCCCGGTTACTCTTGTCGGAGCTGACTCCTCTGGTGGGCGCCCAACAGGGCACCTTCTACATCACGGACGAAGAGGAAGAGTCGTTAAAGCTCCTGGCCGCCTACGCATCGAATGACAACGACGGCGTACCCAAGCAGTTCCGGATGGGGCAGGGGCTGGCCGGCCAGTGCGCCTTGGAGAAGCGCCGTATCTTAGTTACCGATATCCCAAAAGACTACATCAGAATCAGCTCCAGCCTGGGGGAAGCCACACCACTTAGTATCGTTGTGCTGCCGGTTCTTTTTGAAGGCGATACCAGAGCGGTCATCGAACTCGCGTCGTTCCGCCATTTCACCGATGTGAACCTGGCCTTCCTGGATCAGCTCACGCAGTCGATCGGCATCGTGCTGAACACCATCGCGGCCACCATGCGGACGGAACAACTGCTGAACAAGAGCCAGGCCCTGGCGGAACAGCTCCAGAAGACCAATGCCGAGTTAGAGGAAAAGGCGAGCCTGTTGGCCGAGCAGAAGAACGAGGTGGAAACCAAGAATCGCGAAGTGGAACAGGCCAAGGCGGCGCTGGAAGAGAAGGCCGAACAGTTGTCGCTAACCTCCAAATACAAGAGCGAGTTCCTCGCCAACATGAGCCACGAGTTGCGCACGCCCCTGAACAACCTTTTGATCTTGGCGCAAATGTTGGCGGAGAATACCGACAGCACCTTGACCTCGAAACAGGTTAAGTATGCCGAAACCATCCACTCGTCCGGCACGGATTTGTTGGCCCTGATCAACGATATTCTGGACCTGAGCAAGATCGAATCCGGAAAGATGGACATCGAAGTGGGCAGCGTCCGCTACAGCGAAGTTCGCGACTTCTGTTTGCGGACGTTCCGCCATGTCGCCGACGGGAAGGGGCTGGAGTTTTCCATTGAGTTGGAAGAGAGCCTGCCGGCGGAGACGATCATTACCGACGCCAAGCGGCTGCAGCAGGTGCTCAAGAACCTGCTATCAAACGCGCTCAAGTTCACCGAACACGGGACAGTGCGTTTGAGGGTGGACCGGGCCAGCTCCGGTTGGAGCGCGACCCACCCGGTGCTGAACCGTGTCAAGTCGGTTATCGCGTTTGCTGTAACAGACACAGGCATCGGCATCCCGCAGGAGAAGCAACGAATCATATTCGAGGCCTTCCAGCAGGCGGATGGCACCACCAGCCGGAAGTATGGCGGTACCGGCTTGGGCCTCTCGATCAGCCGCGAACTCACCAGGCTGCTGGGAGGCGAGATCCGGCTGCAAAGCGCCCCCGGAGTCGGCAGCACGTTCACCTTATATCTTCCGCAAACCTATGTGGCCCAGGCCCCTGCACAGTCTTCCGCGGATGGCGCGAGCGGAGCCGATACGGAAACGCTGGGTCTTATTCTGGCGACGCCATCTTCGGCGCCAATCGCTGTTGTGCATGACATTGAGATCGATGACGACCGAAACCTGATTCGCCCGGGAGATCCGGTGCTGTTGATCGTCGAGGACGATGTCACCTTTGCCCGGATTCTTGTGGACTTGGCGCACGAGCGGAACATCAAGGCCCTGGTTGCGATCCGGGGAGGCACGGCCCTGACACTCGCCCGCGAGTTTATTCCGGGCGCCATAACGTTGGACATCACGTTACCCGACATGGCCGGCTGGACGATTCTCGACCGGCTGAAGCACGATCCCACTACGCGGCACATACCGGTACACGTGATCAGCGGCGATGAAAACCGCCGGCGTGGGCTGGCCCTCGGGGCCATGACCTACCTTGAGAAATCGGTTACCAAAGACAATCTGAACATCGCGTTCGATACCATTCACCATTCCCTGGAGCGGCGCACCAAGAAGCTGCTGATTATCGCTCCCGAGGAGCCGCGCCGGACCAACTGGCGGGAGGCCCTTGGCGGAAGCGGCGTGGAGATCATCGCAGTGGGCTCCGGCGGAGAAGCATTGGCTGTTGTGAGGCACCAATACCTGGATGCTATCGCGCTGGACCTTCGAGTCGCCGACATTCCGGCCTCACAATTGGTGGAAGAGATCCAGGCCGAAACCAGCCCCATGCCACCGGTAGTGGTGTGCGGTCCGAGGAGGCCCAGCGCTGAGGCTGACTCAGCCATAAAAAGCCTTACCCGGCAGAGTGTCGTCAGGTACGCGGAATCGTTGGAACGCCTGCTTGAGGAAACGGTGCTGCTATTGCACCGGCCCGAAGGGGATCTCTCCGAGTCGCAACGGGAGATTCTACGAGCGCTGCGCCAAAGCGCCTCCGTACTTGCAGGCAAGAAGGTTCTGGTCGTGGACGACGATGTGCGCAACATCTTTGCGCTCTCCACGGTCCTTGAGCAGCACGGCCTGCAGGTGGTTCACGCGGAAAATGGGCGGGCGGGCATCGAGATGCTGCTCAAGACCCCTGGCGTCGATGGCGTGCTAATGGACATCATGATGCCCGAGATGGACGGCTACGAAACGATGCGGGCGATCCGCCAAATTCCGGAATTCCGGTCGATCCCCATCGTGGCGGTAACTGCCAAAGCCATGAAAGGCGATCGCGCCAAATGCATCGACGCGGGCGCGTCGGATTACATTACAAAGCCCGTCGATCTGGAACAACTGTTTTCGGTGCTGCGGGTGTGGCTGGTGCGAGCGCATGACTTGCCGCCGGCAGCTATGTCGGTCGCCGGATAGAGGGACATATGTCGTACACCGGCAACGGGGTGCAAGTCGCTCGAGAACCCGCCGTGGAACGGAGGGTGAAGATCCTTCTGGTGGACGATACGCCGGAGAACCTCGTCTCTTTGGAGGCGACGCTCAGCGGCTTGGGTCAGGAATTGGTGCTGGCGAATTCCGGAAGGGAGGCGCTCCGGCACGTTCTCAACGACGACTTTGCCGCCATATTATTGGACGTAAGAATGCCCGATATGGACGGGTTCGAAACTGCCGAGCTGATCCGCAGCCGCCCGCGATCGCGCGAGATCCCTATTCTTTTTCTGACCGGGTACAGAAACGAAGAACACTTGTTTCGCGGTTACGATCTCGGCGCGGTCGATTTTCTGTTCAAACCTATCGTGCCCGAAGTTCTGCGTTCCAAAGTGGCTGTGTTCGTGGAACTCAGCCGCACCAACGCCAAACTGAAGGAACAAGCGCGAGTGCTGCAAAAGGCGGAGCAGCGATTCCGGTCGTTGCTCGAAGCAGCGCCCGACGCGATGGTGATGTGCCGTGTCGATGGCGAAGTGATCATGGTCAATTCGCGGACCGAGATCCTCTTCAACTGTGGCAGGGACAAACTGATGTCTAAGAACTTCAGAACTCTGGTTCCAGGTTGGGGATTCCGCTTGCCGGATGCCTGGGACGACGACTCTGGTACTGCGGCGGTCGAGCCCGTCCAACAACGAGTCGAGCTGCATGCCTTCCCGGAGGGCCGGTCGCCGTTTCCAGTCGAGATCACCTTCAGCCCATTACAGACCGAGGAAGGCGTAGTGGTGACGAGCGCCATCCGCGACATCAGCGAGCGCAAGAGAACCGAGGAGCAGATTCGCCAACTAAACATGAGCCTGGAAGAGCGCGTCCTGGAGCGGACCGAAGCATTAATGCGTTCCAACGAGGAGTTGCAGCAGTTTGCATACATCGCCAGCCACGACTTGCAGGAGCCGTTGCGCACTGTCTCGGTCTACGCCCAGCTCTTGGCGGCGCGCTACAAGGGGCAACTCCAGGGAGACGCGGACCAGTTCATCAGCTTCATCGTGGAGAGCGCGGAACGCATGCAACGATTGATCCACGACTTGCTGGACTTTTCGCGGGTGGAAGCTCGCGGCGCCGACTTTTTCACTGAGATAGATTGCGCGACCGTCTTGGACGACGCCATCCGCAACCTGAAATCGTCGATCGACGAGAGCGGCGCGATGATTACGCGAGTGCCCCTGCCGGTAGTCACCGGCGATGCGATCCAGTTGACGCGGCTGTTCCAGAATCTGCTTGCAAACTCTATTAAGTACCGAAGCAAAGAGCCCCCGCGTATACACGTTGCCGTGGATGGCGGAAGCGGCGCGTGGCGTTTCTCCGTTAGAGACAACGGAATCGGGATCGAGCCGCAGTATGCGGAGAAGGTCTTCGGGATCTTCAAATATCTTCAGCCACGGGATAGAAGCTCCGGAAGCGGCATGGGTCTGGCGATTTGCCGGAAGATCGTGAGCCGCCACGAAGGCCGCATCTGGGTTGAATCCGAACTGGGCAAGGGCGCGACATTCTACTTCACTTTGCCGAAGAACGAATAAAGGCTCGGACTGGTCCACGCCCGTCAGTCAAGCGAGCCAAGGGCGGGGCGTGCGCCAAGCGCACGTTCGAGCGCGCAGGCGGCGTCGATCAGCCCCAGGGTGCGTGAAGGCCTGCGGATTTCAAGGGGAGGAGCCCCTTGGCTATTTCTGGTCGAGTCGAGCGGCATCTGCCGTTTCGGCTCTCTCTATACCGAAGCCGTGCCTCTGTCTCCCTACGCACACTGGCGCCCGCCGTGCATGAAAACCAGCGATCTATGTCCCAACTGCCCGCGGACCTGGTTTCGGAGATCGAATCTCGTGCCCGCTGCACCGGCCTGATCTCACTGTTCCTGGACTTCGACGGAACTCTGGTGCCGATCACCGGGGATCCCGCGGCGCCTCGCCTGGACCCTTACGCCGCGGCCACTCTGAAACTGCTTTCGACGCAGGACGGACTGGTGACGACGATCATCAGCGGTCGCGCCATCGAGGATCTGTACGCACGCATCCGTCTGGATGGGCTGATCTACAGCGGAAACCACGGGCTCGAGATCTTCGGCCGGCAGTTCCGCTTCGTCGAACCGGCTGCGTCGGCCCGCCGCGAAGAGTTGGGGCGGCTTTGCGAAGAACTCGCGCTGGAAGTGCGGCCCCTCCCCGGGGCTATCGTGGAATGCAAGGGGTTGACTGCCAGCGTACACTATCGTCTGGCCGCGGAAGAGGACCGGGCCAGGATTCAACAAGCCGTGTATGCCGTCACGGCGCGCAACGGGGCGCTGTTTCGTGTCAATCCCGGCCGGAAGATCTTCGATATCGTGCCACGGACGAACTGGCACAAGGGAGCGGCCGTCAAATGGATCAACGGCCACCTCGGGGGCAATGAGGTGTTGACGGTCTACTTGGGGGACGACGCCAGCGACGAGGATGCGTTCGCGGTGTTGCCCGATGCCGTCACCATCAAAGTCGGCGCCGCGGTGGCCACGTGCGCGCGCTACCAACTGTCCGGCCCCTCCGCGGTCCACGAGTTCCTGCTTTGGCTGGCGGACGGCGTGAGGAATTAGTCTGCCGAACCAGTAACACCGAGCCGCTTTGCATTCTGCCCAAGAGGATGCTCGGCAGTCCTTACCGGTCGAAAAGCATCCAACCTGAACAGTTACTCTGTCATCTCACTCAAGTATCCGCATCTTGTATGTTTTAGTTGCATCCCTATCCGTATCTCATTATGATTTTGAAAAGCCGCGCTACTATAACGACAAGTTTCTGAGGCCCAGAGCAAGCTGGGACGGAAATACCGTGCGAAATAAGGCCGCGGGCGTCGAATCAGGTAAACATTTCCGTCCGCCATCTCACACTCCCATTGCAATTGCTTGACTACTTAATAAGTTGCGGAGATGGCAAACCGCATGCCCTATGAACGGACGAAGAAGCCGTCCCGGGATTTGACTTAGGGACGACATCTTAAACTACGTAAAGAAAGGAACAATCTCCATGAATTTGCATTCGCTTTTTCTATCGCGAACGGCGCTGGCCGTACTTTGCGGCATGGCGCTCGCAATAGGCGTAGCCGCGACTCCGGCGCAAGCGGACCAATGGAACAAGAAGACGATCCTGACGGTGAACGATACCGTTCAGGTAAAAGACACGGTCCTCGAACCGGGCCAGTATGTGTTGAAGCTCCTCGACTCTCCTTCGGATCGGCACATTGTGCAGATCTTCAACAAGGATCAAACGCACATTATCAACACTGTTCTGGCCATTCCAAGGGAGCGCGTGTATCCGACCGGCAAGACCGAGTTTACCTTCTGGGAAACGCCTCCCGGTAGCGTCCGCGCACTGCGCACCTGGTTCTATCCGGGTGATAACTATGGCCAGGAGTTCACTTACCCGAAGCACCTGCGGCAAGTAGCCATGCTGATGCCTCTTGCCCTGGCGCCGGAACCGGCTACGGAGCCTATGGCAGCGAACCCGGAGCCCACTTCGTCGGAACCCGCAGCGGAACCCGCGGCGGAACCCTCAGCCCAACCCGAGGCGGCGGCGCCGGAACCAGCTCCCGCGGAGCAGCAGCCGGCGGAGGTTGCGCAGAATACGCCTCCAACAGAGACGCCGGCCCAGTCCACTCCCGAGCAGCCGGCGGAGTTGCCTAAGACCGGAAGCCCGTATCCGGCGGTCGGAATCGCCGGAGTCCTGCTGCTTGGCTTGGCAGGCTTGCTTCGGCTCAGACGGATGGCGTAGAGTCGAACTTGCAGTCACTTTGGACGGAGCGACCCATGAACCGGCGCGCGGCAATTCGGAATCTGATGGTTGCCGCCGCCGGTTCATTTTTGAGCCGGCGGCTGAAAGGCATCGCCCCGGATGATCCGCCGGATTACGTGATCCGCAGCGACGTTCGCCTGGTGCTCCTGGATGTGAGTGTAAAGGACCGCGACGGCGGCTGGGCTGCGGGGCTCTCCAAAGAGAATTTTCGCATCGATGAAAACGGAGCGCGTCAGGATATCACGGTGTTCGCCGACAACGATATTCCGGTGACGGTGGGAATCCTGGCGGATAATAGCCGTAGTATGGGCCCCAAGCGGATCGAGGTGTTCTCCGCGGCCAGCGCCTTCATCGAGGGGAGCAATCCGCACGATGAGATTTTCGTGCTGAACTTCAACGAGACCGTAAAGCGTGGATTGCCGGAACAGGTGCTGTTTTCCGACGATATCCAGCAATTGCGCGCCGCCCTTTCGGCCGGAGTCTCCGAGGGCCGTACGGCGCTGAACGACGCGATTGTGGACGGCTTGCAGCAACTCCAACAGGGCAAGCGCGACAAGAAGACCCTCATTGTCATCAGCGATGGCGGCGACAATGCCAGCCAGCACAACCGCCGGGAGATGCTGGATTTGGTGGAGCGCAGCCTGGCCACCATCTATGCGATCGGGTTGTTCGACACCGGCGACCAGGACCGGGACCCGGGCATCTTGAGGAAACTCGCGAGCATAACCGGGGGCCAAGCCTATTTCCCGGAGAGCGCGGAAGATTTGACCGAAACCTGCAAGAATATCGCCAAGGATATCCGGACTCGCTACACCGTCGGCTACTCTCCGGCGGCATCCAACGGCGGTTCGCTGCGGCGCATTCGGGTGCACGTCTCGTCCCCGGGCCGCATGGGGTTAATGGCGCGCACGCGCCAAAGTTATCGTTATGAGCAGGCGAACCAGAACGAGTAAAACGCGGTCCTGGATCGAAGCCCTTCTGCTGCTGGCCGGCGCGATCGCGGTCGGGATTTGGGGCTGGTCCTACGTGCGCAGGGCCGTCTACCAAACCTGGGGAAACTTGGTGCTCAACCGCCGCATCGATAACCCGCCGGCAAAGACTGCCCCGCCCAGCGCCGCTTCCCAAGCGAAGGCGCCGCCACCCATTCAGAGTGGCGCCCTGATCGGGCGATTGGAGATTCCGCGCTTGAACATGCGCGCGGTGGTGCGGGAGGGAGCCGGCCGGGATACGTTGGATGTGGCTCTGGGCCACATTCCCGGCACCGCCCTGCCGGGCCAGCCCGGGAATGCCGGTATCGCCGGGCATCGCGACACGCTGTTCCGCGGTCTGCGCAAAATCGAGAAGGATGACGTGATCGAGTTTCAGACACCCGCCGGAAGCTATAACTACAAAGTGGACAGTACCGGCATCGTGAAGCCGGACGACGTGGCCGTGTTGCATGCGAGTAAGTATCCGGAAATGACTCTGGTGACTTGTTATCCGTTCTACTACGTGGGTTCGGCGCCCGAGCGATTCATTGTGAAGGCGCGTCTGATAGGCCTGCCAACGGCGCCGGCCCCGGCCACGAAACCACTCGCTGACGCTCGCGGCCCTGAACCGAGCCACGACACGGAGCGAGTGATCCCTGTCAAGAGCACCACATCACAAGGCCGGCCTGCCGTCCAAAAGGTCGGCTTCCAGGTGAGCGAGAACGATAGCCGTCAGGTTGTCCCTGGAATACGAATCGGCCTGTCGTCGGCCGACGCGATCCGCCACCGGGCGAGTGTCTGGATGTTTGTGACACCGGAACGGCACAGGATATCGCTGAAGAACCAGCCGGCACACCAAGCGGTTTTCTTCCACGGCCACGACGACGGAAAGCAGCGTGAGTTGATGATCACCTGCGTTACCGCGAATTCGGTCACTGGCTACCTGCTGCTGTACGGGAGTGCCCGCGCCGGCGCACGGCCGCGAGCGGCGCACCTCGATCCCGAAGACTACTGAACCGCCCGCCCTTCAATTCAATTGTGCTACAAATGGCCGACCGGCTCCTGCGTGTGTTGGCTGGAGGTCTTGCTGGCCTCGCGGTCGAGAGAGCGGCTGACGAGTTCCTTGGAGCCGAGGCCGACGGCGAGAGCCAGTGCCAGGACAATCCCGCCAAAGAGAATGCCGAAGGCCAGACGGATGATGCCGCCTCCGACGCTCAGATGTTCGAGGGCCATGGCCACGGCGAGAACCGTCACCAGCCATTTCACGCCCGCGCTCAGCAGGCGCGCGTATTGCAGATTCATGTTGACAGCCCCGATTAGAACGCTGCGCGCGAGAAATCGGGCGACGATACTTCCGGCGGCCAGAACCACCACCGCCGCCAGTACGTTGGGCAGATATGCGAACAGCCGGAGTACAAACTGCGAGGTCAGCGCCACATCAAAAGCTGAAATGCCGATGAGGAACCCAATGAGCATGGCCGTCCATGCGATCGCGCGGGTGGCCAGGAGCGTGGGGCTCTTGGCGGGCGACCACTCCGCCAGCGCGGGGAAACCCCATTGAGCGACCCTCCTATCGAAATCGATACTGGTGAGCGACCGCCCCAGAATCGCCGCAAGAACCCACGCCACCAGGGTCGAAACCAGTAGTGCCGCGATTAGCGCCACGACCCCAGGTAACAGGCTGGCCATCTGGCTTAACATTCGGTTCATCGATTGACTGAGCGCTTGTCCAACTTGATCCCACATCTTATCCTCCTATCCTCCAAGGCTGCGCTGCGCTATTACGGGTTAAAACGGTCGGGCCACCTCCAACGGGAAACCAGATATGGCTTGCCGGCTTCATATGCCCTGGCCAGCCGCTCGATGCGCGCCTCGATGTCCGCGGGCCCGGCCGATTCCATTTCGAGCGCGTAGGAAGCGATCCATCCCAGGTAAAGGGGCGTAATCGATCGCAGAAGATGATCGCGGCTGATGGTCCGCAGGCGGTGTCCCAGCGCGAAGTCGTAAACGATTCGCACCCATAAATCGTCGGGCATCCGGAACTGGTCCTGGGGCAAACGCGACAACTTTCTCAATTCCAACAACGTCAGGGGCGGCAGTATCAGTCCCCAAACGTCCTGGAGGTTTTGCGCTCCCAGTTGAAACGATTCGATCATGCGCCGCACATCCACAGGTCCACTGTCCTCGGAGGCAGCTTCGGAGAGGCCGAATCCCGGCACCGCAATGGATCCCCGGATGCGTTGCCAAAAGGCCGCTTGCCGTTCCATTTCGATGAAGTAAGGTCCCAGTACCGTCGCCAGAAGGGAGCTCAGATTCATCCAATCGGTAGGCGGCTGGGTACGTGCTCCCAAATGCGATTCGCAAACTCGAAAACCGCCACACGCAGCGGTGGGAGCTATGGAGACCACAGGATCGCTTTCAGTCCTGCGCGGGCTCCCGGCATCCTGTCCCAGAGCCCGATGCAGAAGCTTTCCCGAGAGTCCGAAATCGGGACCCACCGGATTATGAAGCTGTTCGCCGTAGAGCGCCCGGTGCAGCGGAGAAAGGACACTCCTGTTGAGGAGACCTTGCATTTTATGGCGGGTATAGCGCGGTGCCACCAGGTCGAACTCCAGCTCCAGCACCGGCTGGATCAGGCGGTAAATCCACTGGGGAGTCACGGCGCGGAGTTCGGAAGCGATCACGCCGCAGGCGCGAACTCCGAGTTTCCCACCCACCGCGAAGACGCTTCGATAAGCATGGGACATGCTGGGCTCAGATGTCTCCGCGGGGCCGGGTGCCGGCAGGTTGTAAATGAAGACGGCCGGGGACTGGCCGCGGCCATCGGCACTATCAAGATGGGGAGCCGTCGCAACCGGGGCATGCGTCCCGTTGTTGCAGAGCACCACTACCCGCGAGACCCTGCTTAAATCGGCGGATAATTCCGTAAGAGCTTCGCGCACCATGGCTACAGCGGCGCCAGCCTGGTCGTCGGGCTCCGGGTCGAGAATGCCGACCACGAGGTCGGCGCCGCCGGCTCGTTCGATCCGTTCTAGTTCCGGCTGCGAGATGGCATCCATTTCCACTCGCGCCCTCCGGCTTCCATAGGCACCGACAAGATACTCAGCAAGGGGATGCGCACCCAAGCGGGGCGATTGTTCAGTTCGTACGCAAGCTCGTTTAGGACTTTGTCCAGCAAATAGATCGCGAGCAGTTTACGAAAGTTGCCCTCGGCTGGCGGCAAAAATGGGGCGCTTTGAACCACGCGGCGATAGGCGCGAAGGAACTCCCCTCCCGTGGACCGCTCCCACAGCCGCGCCCAAGGCTCCAAGCTCTCCCAATCCTCAGGCCGGCGCGCCGTGTGGCCGATCAGGCCGGCATAGGCAGCGTAGCTTAAGGACCGGAGCATGCCGGCCACGTCTTTCAGCGGAGACTGCTTGACGCGCCGCTCGGCGATGGGACGTCCAGGTTCGCCTTCGAAATCGACGACGAGATAATCTGTTTTGACCTGCAGTACCTTGCCGAGACGATAATCGCCGTGAATCCGGATGCGTTGACCAAGCGTGCCGTCGCCGGCAGGGTCTCCCGCAGACAGGCGGAAGCTGTCCAGAATCTGTCTCCGCCGGCCCAGCACCAGGCCGGCAAGATCGATGAGATCGTCCGGCAGACCGGCGATGCTGTCTCGCAAGAGATCCAGCACACCCGAGGCCTCCTTGCGAAGGCCGGCCAGCAGGCTCTGCACATCGCCGGCGGCCACCGTTATGGGCACGAATGCCGGGTCGGGGGTGGCCGAAGCCAGCGCCAGATGCAACTCGGCCGTACGGCGGCCGAGCTTGGCGGCTGAGTCCAGGGAAATGCCAACATGGTCTCGCGCCAGTTGCGACGGCTCCTGTTCCGCAAGGTCCATCACATCCCCGGACGCCGTGCTCTCGCCTTCGGGAAACGCAACAGTGGCGCAGTTCTCGTAATAGCGTGCCAGCTCTTCGAGAGTCAGCGTCCAGCCGTCTCCCTGGTTTGCCACAAAGCCTTGCAGCATCGCCAACGCCGTCGGCTCTCCATCCGCAGGCACATATTCGATGGCTCCGGCAAATGGGGGTACGCCCGTGAAGCGTGCCTTCTCCGTGAGGTATCTTCGCATTTCGCAATCCGGGTTCGGCCCGGGCTGTGGGCGGCGATACAGCTTGAGGATGAGCCGATCGTCGTAGAACAGCAATGTGTTGCTCTGTTCCGCCGAGCCACGCCGGACAGCCAGCGGAGTTTCCGCGGAACCGCGAATGGTCTCAAACTCCGTGCCCGCCTCTCCCCGGATCGATCCTTTTCTTGCGGGCGCCTGTTGGGCGTGCCCGATCAACGAGAGCAACGCCTCGGCGGTGCGCTCGTCGCCGGCGGTGTCATGCAGGAATCCGGGTCCGCCGCGGGCAATGGCGCGGGAAACGATGGTGCCTGGAGCCGTCTCCCGCACCCGGTCCGCATCCTTCCCAAACGCCAGCCCGAGCGGGAGGAAGCAATTCTCCGGCTCTCCTTTTTCGTACTGCACTTCCACCAGGGCCAGAACCGATTTGGAATCCGGGAGAGCCGCCCAGTCCGCGATCCCGGCGGCGCGGATGTGCCGCACCTTGCCGCCGGACCAGTCCTGCTTTCGCAAGTACTCCGGAAGCAGCACGGACTCCAGCCGATATCGCCCGGCCCCTTCGAGCAATCCTTCCCAGCTATCCGCCGCGACCGGCGACGACTCGAGCTGGTTGGCTGCGGCGCCGGCATGTTTGGGTTGTGGATGCAACTCCAGCCACAAGAAACCGTACGGCCCCAGCGTGAGGCGGTAAGGCTGCTTGCCGATCGGCGGGAAGTCCACGTAGCCAAGCATCTCCACAGGCGTCGCGTCTTCCAGTTCCGATGGCAACTCCAGATCCACGGGCTGGGCAAATCGCGACAGATTGGCGACGCACAGCACTTGCTGCTCCTCATAGCGCCGGAGATATGCCAGCACTTTACGATTGGACGGATTCAGGAATTCCAGCGTGCCTCGGCCGAACACGCGAAACAGTTTGCGCAAAGCGATCATGTTGCGCATCCAGCTCAGCAGGGACGACGGATCGCCCTGTTGGGCCTCCACGTTTACAGCTTCATAACCCCAGATCGGGTCCATAATGACGGGGCTGTACAGTTTGGCGGGCGTGGCCCGCGAGAAGCCGGCGTTGCGATCCGCATTCCATTGCATGGGCGTGCGCACGCCGTTCCGGTCGCCGAGGTAAATATTGTCCCCCATCCCGATTTCATCGCCATAGTAGAGCACCGGCGTGCCTGGGAGTGAAAAAAGCAGACTGTTCAGAAGTTCGATGCGGCGCCGATTGTTATCCATCAACGTAGCCAGGCGTCGCCGGATGCCAAGATTGATACGCATCCGGGAGTCGGCGCTGTAAGCCAGAACCATGTAATCGCGCTCGTCGCTCGTTACCATCTCCAGCGTTAGCTCGTCGTGGTTTCGCAGGAACAGGGCCCATTGGCAGGTGTCTGGAATCGCCGGGGTTTGCGCCATGATGTCGACGATGGGCAGGCGATCCTCCTGGCGCAATGCCATATAAATCCGCGGCATCAGAGGAAAGTGAAATGCCATGTGGCATTCATTTCCATCACCGAAATAGGGGCGGACATCGGTGGGCCACTGGTTTGCTTCGGCCAGCATGATGCGGTTCTCAAAGGCTGCGTCAATCTCCTCCCGCAGCTTCCGGATTAACAAGTGGGTCTCGGGAAGGTTCTCGCAGTTGGTCCCCTCGCGCTCCACCAGGTACGGGATAGCGTCGACGCGTAGCGCGTCCACCCCCAGGTCCAACCAGAAGCGCACCACGGCGAGCATTTCCTCGACGACCCTGGGATGATCGTAATTCAGATCCGGCTGGTGGGAAAAAAATCTGTGCCAGAAATACTGCTGTGCCACCGGATCCCATGTCCAGTTCGACTTCTCGCTATCCGTGAAGATAATGCGGGCTTCGCCATACTTCTGATCCGTATCGCTCCAAACGTAGTATTCGCGTTCCGGCGACCCTTTGGGCGCGTGGCGGGCACGCTGAAACCACGGATGCTGGTCGGAGGTGTGATTCATCACCAGCTCGATCATGACCTGCAGCCCACGCTCGTGCGCGGCCGCCAGGAAGGTGCGAAAGTCGTCCATGGTTCCGTACATGGGATGCACGTTCAGGTAGTCGGCAATATCGTAGCCATCGTCTTTGAGCGGGGATGGAAAGAAGGGCAGCAGCCACAGGCATGTGACACCCAAATCCTGAAGGTAGTCGAGCTTCCGGATGAGTCCCGGGAAATCGCCGATGCCGTCATTATTGCTGTCGAAGAATGCACGCACGTGCATCTCGTAAATGAGCGCATCTTTGTACCAGAGCGGCTCTGTTGTGCTTCCGGGCTTTTGCATTGGCGCGCTGGGACTCACTCGAGGAAATCGTTGCCGCCCGCCCCGCCGTCAGTTCTCTTCCCGTGCAT
Organism: Bryobacteraceae bacterium; assembly: GCA_049520215.1. Lineage (GTDB taxonomy): Bacteria > Acidobacteriota > Terriglobia > Bryobacterales > Bryobacteraceae > Bog-159. Next base: position 39,537 of record JBEKPZ010000053.1, read on the forward strand.
GACGACACAAATATCCAGTTGGAGCATCCCGTGCCGTTAATAAGCAAATGAAAGACCAAACGTCACGAAGGGATTAATCGTCGGAGAATTCCGTTAAGGACCCCAAGCAACACACGATCCGGGTGCGCGAGAGTTCCAGCATTGAGATAGACTCAGCGGACCGGCGCGGGCTTGTCATGCCAGTCCGGCCGCGCATCCCTGGGATCTGGCCCAGGCGTCCCGCCGGTTTCATGGCCGCGTCTCTTGCGGCACGGGCGCGCCATTCTGGTTGGGAGTGCGCGCGATTGCGTAATAGGCTTGCGTCGGTACGGCCAGTCCCGTTCCGACCGCCTCCACTTCATCCAGGATCCACAAGAACAACTCCTGTTGAATCCGCATAAACTCGTCGCCATCGCGCGTCAAAACATAGGCGAAGACTTCCAGATCGAGAGAATACGTCCCCACTCCCACAAACCTCACCGGCAGAGGTCCCGTCTCCACCTTGGGATTCTGCCTGAGAGACTTCGTGATGGATTCCAGCAGAGTCCGCACCTGGTCGGACGTAGTATCCCGCCGCAGGTTCAGCATCAGGTGGAACCACATTTTGTCGCGCTTCGAGAAGTTCTCCAGGGGCATGGAAGAGAACTGCCCATTGGGCACCGTGAGCAGCGTGCGATTGAGGGTACGAATACGGGTGGAACGCAAGCCGATATCTTCCACTGTGCCCACCTGGTCCCCGAAACGGCAGAAATCGCCGATCGTTACCGGCCGGTCGGTGATTACCGCAACGCCTCCGAACAGATTCTCCACGGTCTTTTGCGCGGCCAGGGCCAGCGCCACGCCGCCGACGCCCAACCCGGCCAGTATGGCTCCGGTGTTATATCCCCAGTTACTCAGGAGGGCGGTCGCCGTGACCGTAATGATGGTGATCTTCAATACACGGGAGGCCAGCGGCAAGACTGAGTAACTGAAGGTCTGATGCTTCGCCGCCAGGACCGCGCGTATGCGAATGATCAGCAAATCCGTCACTCGCATGGCCAGCCAGGCAAGCGCGCAGAAGAACAGCAACCCGGCGCCGCGCTCCATGTAGAGCCGCACCGCGGGCGACGGATCGATCCACTCCAGTCCCGCCCGGAATCCAGCCACGGCCAGAAGGAGCCGTAGTGGTCCCACCAGGACATCCAGAAGGCCAAAGCTCATGCGCGGGGCGATGCGTTTCAGGGCCGGCTCCATCCACAGCAGAGCGAGCCGGGCAAACAGCATGGATAGCAATGCGAGAGCCGCCGCCAGCAAGAGCAGCGCCATCCAACGCCACACCGGAGTGTCCATAAACTTCCAGCTCACCAACGGCTCCGGCAGATACTTCTCGATCGGGGAATCGCTTGCCAATCGCGCGATCCGTGGGATCAGATCTACGCTGGCGGAAGATACCAGCCAGACTTTGGCTCCGGAGCGCAGGGTCACGCGCTCCAGTTGCAATTCGAGTGTCTTGCCGCCCACGGAAAATGTATCGATGCGTTCCTGGTTCGTTCCCGCCGGACTGCCCTCGGGATTCCCGCAGAGGGCCCCCACGTCGAACTGCACGTCGCGCTCGAGAATCTGCTGCAACTGCCGGGCAAGCTGCGTACCGTCGTTGAGCCGCCGATCGGCCGGGAGTTTCCGGAGGTCGATGTATCTCCAGGCTCGCTGAAAGTCTCGCGCGTGGCAGGCGGCCAGGAAAGCGGTCAGGGAAGCCTGTGGTGAATCGCGGTTCAGGGGATCCTGGCCGGCTAGCTGTACGCCGCCGCTGAGTCCCCAGAATAAACAGACAATCGCCACACGACGAGCGGTCACGCCGCGCCTCTTCCCACCGGCGCCAGCTCCTGACGCCGCCCGCGCGCCTCAGGCTGGCCGAGCCGGATCGCGGCCAATTCGCCGATCAGGTCGCCGGCCCAGCGATACACGTTGTTTTCCTGAACTACCGCGCGCATCCGCTGCATGCGGGCCTTGCGCTCCTCGGGCGGCATCGTGAGGGCGGTGTGGATGGCGTGCGCCAGTTCGTCGGTGTCGTATGGATTGACCACCAGGGCGTCCGCCAGTTCATGGCTGGCGCCCGCGAAGCGGCTCAGGATCAGCGCACCCTGTCCATCGTGGCGCGCCGCGATGTACTCTTTGGCGACCAGGTTCATGCCATCGTGAAGCGAGGTCACCAGGCACACGTCCGCCTCCCGATAATAGGGCTGGATCTCCGCATGGCTGTGGTGCCGATTCAGGAAGACGATAGGCCTCCAACCGCCAGTACGGAAGCGGCGATTAATGCGCTCGGCTTCTTCCTCGACCTCCGTCGTCAGGTCCTGATAGCGCTTGATGCGAGTGCGGCTGGGCGCGCCAATCTGGACAAAGGTAAATCTCTCACGGTACTCCGGGTACTGGTCGAATAGCCGCTCGACCCCGCGCAGCCGCTCCGGAATGCCTTTCGTGTAGTCCACGCGATCGATGCCCAAGCCGAGAAAATCGGGCCTTCCGCCCAGTTCGCGGAACAACGCCGCGCGCTCCGCAGCGGAGGCATCCACGGCCGCGCATGCTCCGTTGCCGTTGAACGCCACACTGATGGGGAACGGCCGCACGGTAGTCAGGTGGTCGTGGCGATTGACCGCGAAGTGTTCCCAATCGATGCGCGACTCCAGGGCGCCGTCCACCGTTTCGAGGAAGTTATTGCAATGCGCCTGGATGTGGAATCCGATCAGGTCCGCGCCCAGCATGCCGTCCAGCAGATCGCGCTGCCAAGGACAAATTCCAAAGGCCTCCGGGTTGGGCCAGGGAATATGCCAGAAAATGGCCACGCGCGCATCCGGCCGCCGCTCTTTGATCATGCGCGGCAGCAACGCGAAGTGATAATCCTGGACCAGCACGATCGGTTCGCTTTCACCGCTCAACTCATCGAGCAGGGCCGCGGCAAATTTTCTGTTCACGGAGCGGTACTGCTCCCAATCCTCGCTGCGGAAGACGGGCCGCGTGTGCGCGATGTGGCATAGCGGCCAGATCCCCTCGTTGGCGAAACCAAAATAGAAGCCGTCTTCTTCGTCTTTATTGAGCCAGACGCGGTGCAGCGTGTATTGGGGATGATCCGGGGGCACCCGCAGGCGGCCGAAATCATCGGCGGTTTCCTTGTCCGCGTTGCCGGTGGCCTGGGCGATCCAGGTTCCATCGCTGGCCCGCAGTACAGGTTCCAGGGCGGTGACCAGGCCGCTTGGGGGAACCGACCAGACGATGGAATTCCCTTGACGCGAGTGCTCGTAGGGCTCGCGGTTGGAAACCGCGAACAGCCGGCTCCCATGCAGTTTGCCCTGCATCGAGATGCGCAGCCGCTCGGCAGTCCACCGGGATGAGGCGACATCACGAAGACGGGCTTCCTCTTCGGCTGCCGCCCGCGCCACGCTCAGGCTGGTCGCCAGTTGCGTCACTTCGCTCGTGAGAGGACGGAAGATCTCTTCCTCGGGCGGCTGGCCGGACGCGTTTCCGGTACGTAGATCGCGCAGCCACAGCGCCATATGGCGAAGAGGTCTTCCCAAACCCCAGCGAATAATCAGTAGCGTCATGCCGACCATGAGCAGGGTCTGGACGACGCTGGTCAGAGCATGCCGCCATACCGGCGCCGCAATGAAGGCCACCTCATGGAAGATGGCGATCGCTCCCAGGAGACGCCCGTCGGCGCTGAGGGGCAGTGCGAGAATGTGCATCGGCTCGCCATGCAAGCGGAGAAACTCCCCGCGGACCTGTCCCTCCTGCGTGGCATAGGCAACGGCGCGGGGTGTTCCCGCAAGATATTTTGCCAGACCGGGCGTGACCGCCAGTGGCTGTCCGTTCGCATCGTAGATTGCTACACCGGCAAGGCGCTCGTGGTTTTGAAACTGGTCTGCAAATGACTGCAGCTCGCCGGGAGAGCCGCCCTGAAGCACTTGCTCGGCCGACTTCTGCTGGCTCTCGGCCAATACCAGCGCCTGCCGCTCGACATCCTCTCTCATGGCGTGCATCTCCGACGCTGCCTGATAGAGGGCGAAGAGCATGGAAACCACAGCCACGCCACCCAGCAAGCAGAGCATCAATCGCCGGCCTAAGTACATTTCTTCCTCCAAGCGCTGCAATCCGGACCGAGGGCGGAAGGCAGAAGGTCCGTACCCCAGCTTGGGAGCACGGTTGATGCCAATCGACGGACGACTGCCGGCCGTGCAAACTGTGCCATACAACACAGGGCGACCTGCGCCCGTCCACCGAAAGGACAGCGAGTTGCTCGTCTTCTTCTCAAGGAGGTAAACCAGTCATGATTGGTAAGCTGCTTGCAGTGGTAACACTTGGCGTTTTCTGCACACTCGCCATGAGTGCCCAGAACCAGCCTGAACACAATGCAACCGTCCCCATCTATCACGTGACCGTGGTCGATCGCACGGTGAGCGCGGTCGATTACCTGTACCGCAGCGGACCCACTAATATCGATTTTCGGGGCACCGTCCTGTTGCCCATGGCCAAAGGCGGCGCGACCGTGGAGTCCAAGGAGGGCCGCATGGAAATCGATGCCCACTTCGATCGTCTGCTGGCTCCCACCCGTTTCGGCCATGAGTATTTGACATACGTGTTGTGGGCGGTCACACCAAACGGGCATGCCACGAATCTCGGTGAAATCCTGGCTGGCAGCTCCGATAAGGCCAGGCTGCGCGTCACCACTGGATTACAGGCGTTCGGGCTGATCGTTACCGCTGAGCCCTATTCGGCCGTGCGCCAGCCGAGCGACGTCGTCGTATTGGAGAACCAGCCCCGCCCCGAGACAATCGGCTCTATCGAGCCCATCCGGGTGAAGTACGAGTTACTGCCGCGCGGCCATTACACCTACAACGTGCCGGATAGTATGGGGGCCGCTGAAGCAAATACCCCCAGCGTGTCCTTAGACCAATACCAGTCACTGGTAGAACTCTATGAGGCGCAGAATGCGGTCCAGATAGCCCAAGCCGCGGAGGCTGACCGTTATGCGCCGGACACCCTCGCCGAAGCCCAACGTCTGCTGGGACAGGCCCAGGACGCCGAAGGCCGTAAAGCGGGCACGACCAGCGTCGTCACATTCGCACGCCAAGCCGCGCAAACCGCCGAAGACGCGCGCATCCTCGCCATTCAGCGTAAACAGGATGGCGAACTGGCCAGGGCCAAGGAGCAGGCGGCCCGGGCTGAGGCGCTGAGAGCGCAGGCTGAGGTTGCCGCACAGACGGCGCAAAGCCAGGCGGCCGCCGATCGGGCCTTACTCGAACAGGAACGCGTCGCCAAACAGCAGGCCGAAGCACAAGCTGCTGCCGCCGCCGCTGCCGTGGCCGCCCAGCAGGCACCCCAAACGCCCGCTCAAACTCGGCCCGCTCCAGACCGTGACGAGCCGCAGAAGAAGGAATTGCGTCTGGTATTGCTCGAACAGTTCAACGCGGTGTTGTCCGCGCGTGACACGTCCCGCGGCCTGACTCTCACCCTGCCAGATTCGGATTTCCAGGGGACCGGCGTGCGTCCGGCCATGTATGAGCGCCTGGCTCGCGTCGCAGCCGTGCTCAGAGCGCATCCGGACCTTGCCGTGGAAGTAGATGGCCACGAGACGTTTTCGTCCCAGCGCGCCGAAGCCGTTCGCGATGTTTTGATAAGCCACGGCTTGCCCGCCAGCGCAGTCCTTGCGCGCGGATTGGGCAATGCCCGGCCGCTAGCCTCCAATGCCAGCGCCGTGGGCCGTGAGCAAAATCGCCGCGTTGAGATCATCGTCTCCGGCAATCCGATCGGCGACATGCCCTACTGGGCCAGCAGCTATACTTTGGTGCCGCACAGGCAGTAACTCATGGACAGTCGTGCCCACCTGCCGGGCGGCCGGCGGTCTGCCAACCGCCGTCCGCTTGCGATGGGGCTGGATGAGCTTGCTCGCAGCCAGTACTCGAACACATCTCTGGGTGCGTGGTGTGTGGGTTGCTCATTGAACAGCATGTAGGAACTCCCTGCCGAAACTCGCCTTCGCGCTGTTTGCCATGCAGCTATTGTTTAACGGCGCACACACCGAATGTCCCGCTAGCGTAGTGCGTCCGAAATCCCGGAGAGTATTCATACGCCCGTGTGGGGCGGCCAATCCTGGCCGCAGCCGCCTTTTCAGGCGGCTGGACCCGCTAGAGAGCCAAGAACCTGCAAATCGTGCACGAAATAGTCTTCATTTCTTGTAATAGCGTACCGCCGCGTCATCCGCGAAGCCGCCCTTTCGGGACGCGCTTCGATTCCGGGCTTGACCGTCCCGATTCGCGAACCATGAACCTGGGATTGGTGCCGCCCTGATCTTCTTTGACGAACGTGAACGGACTGTGCGGCCGATCTCGCGTCCCGCTGTCCGCAGGATTGTGCCAGAGAGAGCACCGCAGGCCCACCCGCGGCACTTTTCTGCACCCTGTGTGTTTTTTGCACGGCCAGGGCAGTTGGTAGGCTCAAGGCAAGCAGGGTGATTAGAGACGCCGAGTGTATTCTTAGTCACGCACATATTTATTTGGTGAATGAACTTACTTAGCGGCTAAAGTTGCTCTGTGTTCTTTGTTGAGGTTCGATGAGACGTTTTGCGCTGTTCTCGCTCTGCGTAACGTTGCGGGGATGCCGGACCAACGAAACCCCCGAAGGCCAGGTAGACGACCTCCAAATCGCCGCGCAGGTGAAATCGAAGCTGGCGACGGACATTGGCGTCTCCAGCATGACGAAAATCCAGCAAAACTCCACCATTGGAGTGGCGACGCTCTCGGGCCAGGTCGAATTCGATGAAGTGAAGGCCAAGGCTAAATCGCTGGCCAAGGCTGTCCCGACGGTGGGGTTGCGTTGTGAACAGTCTGCAAATCATTGCTAGAAGAAAGGTAGGCCTCGCATGTTGTGGACAATCTTCGTCGTATTGTTGATCCTCTGGGTGTTGGGTGTTGTGACATCGTACACGCTTTACGGCTACATTCACCTCCTGCTGCTCATCGCCGTGGTCGTTCTCGTGATCCGTTTGATTCAGGGCCGAAGAGTTGTGTGAACCATTTTGAGCGCCGGCGCCAAATCTCGCCGATGCGGCACAAGCGTTTTCGAAAGTTATGGCGACTCCAGATAGATGCGTTCCCCCGCGACCTGATTATAGGATTTTCTCCGCCATCGCTGTGCCCCAGTGATGTGCCGTACAGAGGACCGGCGCTTGCATGCAATGCACACGGAGGTTCGAGCACCATATGAAAGTATCAGCATTGCTTCTTGTGGCACTGGCGACGTTGTTTGCGCAGGCACCCAATCCAACCCAGCAGCAGGGCGCGCCGACCCCGGAGCAGCCGGGTCAGCCCATGCCTGTTTTTCGGGTCACGGTGGTATCCCGCACGATCAGTGCCGTCAACTACCACCATCGCAGCGGGACGACTCAAATAGACTTTCGGGGCACGGAACTGATGCCGGCGGCGCGCGGGGAAGCCAGGGTCGAAAGCCAGATGGGATCCACGAAGATAGACGTCCATGTGGACCGCCTCGCACCCGCCAATCAATTCGGTCCGGAGTACCTGACCTATGTACTGTGGGCCATTACGCCGGAAGGGCGCGCCCAGAATCTGGGTGAACTCGCGTTGAGTGGCAGTCACAGCGGCCTGCTGGCAACCAGCTCGCTGCAAGTGTTCGGGCTGATCGTGACGGCTGAACCATACTTCGCGGTGACGCAGCCGAGCGACGTGGTGGTGATGGAGAATTTCGTCCGCAACGATACCACCGGCACGATCGAACAGGTGGAAGCCAAATACGAACTGCTAAAGCGCGGGCAGTACGTGCTGGACCGCGCGGCCTATCAGCCCGTCCGCATCAATCCCAAAGGGCCGCTGCAACTGGCCGAAGCGGAGAACGCCGTCGAGATCGTGCGGTTAGCGGGCGCGGACCGGTACGCTGCCGATACGTTCCAGAAAGCCACCCTTGCCCTGCAGAACGCCGAGGGCTTCATGAGCGGCCACGGCGGCAAGGCCGTGGAGACCAACGCGCGCGAAGCGACGCAGATGGCGGAAGACGCGCGCCTCATTACTTACAAGAAGATCGAGGAAGAGCAGTTGGCGCGGCAGCGGGAGGCCGCCGAGCGGGACCGGGCGAGCGCGCAGGCGGCCGAAGCGCAGCGTGCCACAGCCGAAGCACAGCGCGCCGCAGCCGAACAAGCCCAGCGCGAGGCCCAAGCTGCGGCGGCTCAAGCGGCGCAGGATAAGGCTGCCGCGGATGCCTCACGCGCCGCCGCCCTGCAACAGCAGCAACAGGCCCAGGAAGAAGCCGAACGCGCCCGCCAGGCTGCCGCGCAAGCCGACGCCCAGCGCCAGCAGGCGGAAGCCGAAAAGACCAAGATGAAGGATCGTCTAATGCAGCAGTTGAACGCCATCCTGGAGACCCGCGAGAGTGCCCGCGGCCTGATCGTAAACATCAACGACGTTCTGTTCGATTTCAACAAATACACTCTGAAGCCGGGCGCGCAAGTGACGATGGCCAAAGTGGCCGGCATTCTGCTGGCGTATCCCGGATTGAAGCTGCAACTGGAAGGCCACACCGACGGCGTGGGTAGCGACGAGTACAACCTGAAGTTGTCGCAGAACCGCGCTGATGGCGTGCGCGATTTTCTGGTACAGCAAGGAGTGACCGGGGCAAACATCTCCGCGGTCGGGTTAGGCAAATCCGAACCGGTGGCATCCAACGATACCGCCTCGGGGCGGCAGCAAAACCGGCGGGTGGAGTTGGTGGTCTCGGGTGAAGTCATCGGGGCTCAAATTGGGGATGCGTCGGAGCGATGAGTCCAGAGGAGCGCGGCCCCAGCCCCCGCACAGGTAGAGGAAACGATTGCTCAGTGAAAGGAGATAGGATTATGGCAAGTAAGAATAGCTCGGTATTCGGCGTTTACCAAGACCGGCTTGCCGTCGAGGAAGCCATGGATGCCCTGCGCGCAGCCGGGTTTCGCAGTGCGGACATCTCCGTACTGTTTCAGGAAAACCAGGGCACCAAAGACTTTGCCCATCAGAAAAACACAAAGGCGCCAGAAGGGGCGGTGATCGGCGGCATCGTCGGCGGCATCATGGGCGGCGTGCTAGGCTGGCTCACCAGCGTAGGTTTGCTGGCGATTCCGGACCTGGGCCCCCTGGTTGTGGCGGGACCGATTGTGTCCGCGCTGGCCGGTGCGGGCGCAATAGGCGTCGTGGGAGGCATCCTCGGCGGCTTGGCTGGCTTGGGCGTGCCCGAATACGAAGCGAAACGCTTCGAGGGACGCATCAAGCAGGGCTGCGTTCTGATGTCCGTGCATTGCGACAACGATGACTGGGTAAAGCGTGCCCGAAGCCTGCTCCTGCAGACCGGCGCAGAAGGTATCGGTTCGGCCAGAGAGTCCAGAGCGGATTTCCAGGTGAGCGACAAACCGATGCCGCGCGTCCGCAGAACCAGCTTCAGCGATCCGCAGTCAGGACCGGACGAGGCGCTCCTGCCCGACGAGCACGAGACGACGCGGCTGCCGTAGGCACATGCCCGGCATGCGACGCACGAGCTAAACAGATTCGCAGCCAGCGCTGCGGTTCGGGGCGCATCACCGTGTCGTGGGAGATTACATAAGAGATCCCAGTGCTGGGAATTGCTCGGATGGGCCCGGTCTTTGGGAGTCTCCAGGCATCGATGCTTGCCGTCCCGGCGCCGACCAAGGGTGGCAGTACCACCTATGCCGCAATGTGAAGTTATGGACAGGTGGCGATCCGGCGCGCATGATGGGACATGCCAACCTGCGCAACATCATGAAATACGTCCAGACCTGGCAACACCAGATGGACCGGGAAATGGTGCGCCTCGATGACCGGCCACCGGGCGCAGCGCCGGAAGCGCCGGTGCGGGATCAGAAACCGTCGATTCAGCGAGCGCCCTTCCAGGTTCTTCCGGTGCGGTATGTGCGTCCTGCCTGTCCTTGTCAGCGGTCTCCAAGGCAGCCGGAGCCCGGAATGGCACACAACGCTTTCTTGATGGCCTCGATCACAATCTCCCAATTGATCGCCTTCTTGCGGTATGGGCAGTTCACCGTATTCCTTCCTTCACCCATCCAACCCGTTAGTTAGGTTACCAAGTGGCCCACTTGGCCAGCCACTCCCGTCCGGTCCTGGTCCGGTCGATATCGTGATTTGACGGACAAATACGGGACTTGACGGGACTTCGCTGCAGGCCTGCCAGTGCCCGGAAATATTTGATTTTATGAGTAGTTACTTGGGTTTCAGTTGGAGGCGCGGGTCGGAATCGAACCGACGAATAAGGGTTTTGCAGACCCTTGCCTTACCACTTGGCTACCGCGCCGTTTGGGTTATAACTGAAAAATACCGCGCCGGGCGGCCCAAAGTCAATCCCGTAGCACCGGCAGAAGCAGGTAGGACGGCCGCCGCGCGTCGTGATAAACCGTCTGTGTGGCCTTGCGCAGTTCGGTCGCATCGGCGACCGGGCCACCGGTATTCGGATTGCGGTCGAAGCGCGGAAAGTTGCTGCTGGATATTTCGATCCGGATGCGATGGCCCTTCTGAAACACGTTGCCGGTCACCCCGGCGTCGATCGTCAGTTTGTAGATGTCGCCCGGCTGCGCCAGCTCCGACTTTTCCAGCGATTGGCGGTAGCGCAACCGCAGGATGCCGTCCGTCAGGTTTTGCGCGCGCCCGTCGGGCAACACATCCACCAGCTTGGCGGTGAAGTCCGTGTCGCGCGCGGAGGTGGCTGCATACAGGACCACGCGCACCGGGCCGACGACTTCCACATCTCCAGGCAGCGGCGCCGTACTGTAGACGAGCACGTCGCGGCGCTGTTCCACGGCGCGCTGGTCCCGGGGACCCCAAGGAAACACCTTGGGATTGCAGCAGACCGCGCCGCCCGCGGTGGGCACGGGGTCTTGCGGATCGAACACGAAGCGGTCGGCCGCGCCAGCCGGCGTGCGAAGGCGAAGCTGGCCATCGCCCGCCAGCGTGTTGGCGCGGCCGCGGCTTTCCAGATAGAAGCGTTGCAGATGCGCGCGCGGCGGCCACTCCCGTTCCTCGCGCCAATGGTTCACACCCATCACGAAGATGCGCACGGGAGGCTGCGAAAGCAGCGGCGTGTCCTTGCCTTTCAGGAACTGGTCGAACCACTGCAGTTGAATCGCGCGCATGGGCACATCGGACTTCGGTCCGAAGTCCACGCCATCCAGTTTCGCCGCCATGTTGTGGGGCCACGGCCCGATCAGGATCCGGTGGACGCCGGAATTCCCGCGCAGGCGTTGGTAGGCCAGCAGATCGCTCTCCACGAAATTGTCGAACCATCCGCCCACCGAGAACACCGGCACACGGATCTTGTCGAGCTGCTCGCGCACGCTGATGGATTCCCAAAACGAATCGTAGGCGGGATGCGCCACGGCTTCCTGGAACATACTGGACGTCTGCCCGGTAGCCGCCACGTCGGCGGTGCGCAGTGGCAGGTGCAGCACGAACTTGGCGAAGTCGGGATGGAAATGCGGCGCGCACAGGTTCTCCGACATCCACAGCAAGCGCTGGCCTAGCTTCATGGCGCCGCCCGGCGAGTAAAAGCGGTCCAGATAATCGTCGCAGCCGGAGACGGACGGGAAGATGGCTTTCAAATGCGGGTTATTGAGAGCCGCCACTTTCCACTGCACGATGCCCAGGTAGGAGCCGCCCAGCATGCCGATTTTGCCATCGGACCACGGTTGCCGCGCGATCCAGTCGAGCGTGTCGCCGCCATCGGCGGGCTCCTGTTCGAGCGGCCGGAAGACGCCCTCGGATGCGTAGCGTCCGCGCACATCCTGGACCACCACGGCATAGCCGCGTTCGACGAAAGGCGCGTAATTGGGAGAGATGGCGGACCCCTTGCCGTAGGGCGTGCGCACCAGGATGGTGGGATATCGGCCGGGCGCTTCCGGCCGGAAGACATTTGCGGAGAGACGCACGCCGTCCCGCATGGGCACGGCAACGTCGCGGGCGGTCGAGATCTGGTCCGGCGCCGCGGACAACGCCCCGGCGCACAGCAACACTACTGGCGAAAGGCGCACAATGTGTCCCAATACTGTTGGGCGATTTGAACGGCTTGGTGACGCTCGAAGATGTGCGCGGACGCGCGCAGTCCGATTTCAACCGCACATTCTCTCATCGATGTTAGCAGAAACATGTTGTGCGCCAGCGAGTCTTCTTCCGCCAGGCCGGGCTCGATGCGCAGGCACGCAGTTCGGGGGTAGCGGGAATTCTCCTCGCTGGCGGTGAGCAGGACCGGCTTGGAGACGCCCATGAGACGGATGGCGATGCCGGAGGTTTCGCCGGCGGCCGGGTATCGCAGGTTGATACAGGCGTCCACCGCCAGGGCGGCGCGCCAGAAGTCGCGTTCGGCCAGATACGGCAGGCGCACGATTCCGGGTCCGCGCAACAGGGGGTCCACCGCGCGCGCCAAATCGGACGACACGAACGGCCCAGCGACCAGGAGCCGGGCGTTGGCGCAAGCATGGGGCCGCGCTTGCCGCAGCCGATCGAATGCGCGCAACACGGCGAAGAGCCGCTTGGATTCCCGCAGGTAGCCAAACACGCCGAAGAGCAACTCGCGCGCGGGGACGCCCAGGCTCTGCCGCATGCGGATGACTGCGGAGGCAGGCGGCAGTTCCGGGGGAGCGAACAGATGCGGGATCTCGATGACCGTGGCGCCAGGGGAATGCTCGTGGACCATGCGCGCCGCGGCCGGGTTATGCACCACCACCGCGCGCGAGCGTTCCGCGATGCGTTTCAGCATGGGGTACTCGAAGTAGCGCCGGTCGAAGCCCGAACTGGCGCGGGCGCGCCACATCTCTTCGGCCAGGGCGCGCTGCCATTCCCCGTAGTTGTAGACGAACTCGTCGATGTAGGCGGCGCGGTCGAGCGCGCCCAGGAAGAAATGATGCAGCACGGCGTCGTGCAGCACCACCACGCCGGGTTCGGCGAGCGCGCGGCGATAGATCTGGCGGTGCAGCGGATTGTTGCCCAGGTGGTAGAGCGCGACGTCGGCGTGAGGCGCGTGCGGCTCCACGCTGCCGTGGCGGCGCAGAGCCGTGAGCAGCGCCGCGGCGTAGTCGGCCACGCCGGTACGGGAGGGCGGCAACGGCGCGAAGTATGCGACTTTCACGGCTTGCGGCGCTTTCCGAACAGCGCCGTCCCCACGCGCACGATGGTGGCGCCCTCTTCGATGGCGGCTTCCAGATCGTGCGACATGCCCATGGAGAGTTGCGGCAGCCCGTGCCGGCCGGCGAGTTCGTGCAGTCGTTGGAAATAAGGGCGCGACTGCTCCTGGTCGGCGGACCATGGCGGCATAGTCATGAGGCCGAGCAGCCGCAGGTTCGGACATTCGCGCACCGCGGCAATGAGATCCGGCAACTCCTCCGGCGGCGCTCCGGCTTTGGCCTGTTCGGGTGAGAGTTTGACTTCGAGCAGGACGTCGAGAGGCTTGCCGGCCTGGTTCAAGCGGCGCGCGAGCTTGGGCGAATCCACGGTCTGGATGCAATGAAACATCTCGGCGGCGCGCGCGCACTTGTTGCTCTGCAAGTGCCCGATCAGATGAAATCGCGCGGCGGTGAGATCACCCAATTGCGGGAGCTTGCCTTCGAATTCCTGGACATAGTTTTCGCCGAACTCGCGCAGGCCGAGCGCGTAGGCGTCGCGGACCACCTGGGCCGGAAAGATTTTCGTGACGGCCAGCAGCATGATCCCGGCAGGGTCGCGGTGGGCGCGGTCTGCCGAGGTGGCGATGCGCCGGCGGACCTCCGCGAGCCTCTGTTCGAGCGTGTCCATGGTGGTGGGTGAGGCGAGAGCCTATTATCCCACGCGCGCGGGAGGGACTTGCGGCAAACGCGGGTGCTTCACCACGGTCCCGCATCGGGGACGGGCGGGACTGCGAGTCCCGCGCAGGCTGAGAGCCTGCCCCACAATCGGCTAGTGCGGCATCCAGTAGGCGGCGATTTCCGCCTTGTACGCGGTCCCCGTCGCGGACAGTTGCCCGAGTCCCAGGGCCGACTGAACGGTGGCGGTGACGGCGCTCAGGATGGAACGGTCGCAGGCCTGGTTCTGGGATGCCGTGGCGGCGGGGTAGACCGGCACACAAGGCAGGGACGCGTACGGTTCGTAAGCGTAGAATTCGCCGTCGTTGAAAGCCGACAGGTATTCGAGCGATCCCTGGTTGGCCATCTCGAAGATGATGGGCAGGTACTGCTGGTCGAGCGGCGCCCAGAAGTTGAAGGGATCGCGCGCCGACACATCTAAAAAGCTCTCGCCCACGATCAGCGACTTGTGCGGCCAAAATTCGGCGATGCTGGCGAATTTCCCGGCGGCGTGCGCCGCGGCGATCATCTGCATGGACGTATCCAGTTCGAGGGCCATCCCCGACGCGCTCTGCCCGGTCAGGAAATAGACGTGGTTATCGATGCCGTCGAGCCCGGTGATTCCCAGCAGGCCCGTGTCGGCGCCCGGCGTGCCCAGATACTCCTGCCAGTTGGCCTGCCACGCTCCCATGCCCGCGCCCAGCTTGACCGTGGAATGCAGCCCCGGCACCTTGGCGGCCGTCAGGTCGTTCACCAACTGCTGCACCATGGCGACGTCCGTGGCGGGGGTGTTGAGTTCCGGACGGTAATCGTCGCGGGCATCCGTGTCCGGCTCCGATTGCACGATCAGGTAGTCCGGCTGCACGGATTGCGCCGTGGTCACGGTGTTGGCGCCGCGGCGCTGCTCGTAGGCCGCGAAACTGAGCGACTGATAGTAGGCAGTGGGGTTCATGTTCGTGCCCGGGTTGTCTACGGTGAGCAAGGGATTGGCCTCCACGATCATGCGCATCGGCATGCCGTTGATGTCCTTGCGGCTGTGGATCGCCTGGGCCACCAGTTCGTAGTAGGTCAGATAGTTCTGGACGGTTTGCTGCGCCTGGGCGGGTGTCTGTCCCAGGAACTCATAGAAGTTCTGGTCGAAGATCGGGAAGCCCAGCGATACCATGACCGCATTCATGCCCAGAGCCTGCGCCGCGTTGAGCTGCTGGTTCACCGCCGTCATGGTGGTGAAGTTGATGCGCAGGCCGCCGTTGTCATTAGCGCCGGTGAGGCAGACTGAGTAGTTCACAGGGTACTTGGCGCCGGTCGACTGCGCGTTCATCAGGGCGAAGTCCGTGGCCATATTGCTCTGCACTCCCTGGTAGAGCGACTGGTAAGTAGCGGGCACGCCCGCCGGAACCGCTGCGAAGGTAGTGACGGCGATAGGCGGAGCCTCGGCGGAGGCGTTCTGGCTGCTGTCGAAAGCGGTCACCGTGTAGGTATGATAGGAGGCCTTTGCCAGGCCGCTGTCCTGGTAGGAAGTCAGGCCGGTCACGGCGATCTGTGCGCCGTCGCGATAGACTGCGTACCCGGCCACGTAGCGGTTGGCCGGGTCGCCGCTGCTGAACCAGTTGAAGCTAACCGTGCTCAGTCCGGTGGCCGCTACGCTCAGATATTGCGGCACGTTGGGCGGGGTGGTATCCGGGGGCTGCAGGGTAGTGCTCTTGCCATAGACGCCATAGTGGACAATGGTGGAGCGACCGTTGGGGGCCGGGGGGGAGGAGCCGTTGTCGCTGAGGGTCACCGTACACAGATACGAGCCACCCACGGCAGGCACGCTTGCCGAAACGTTCAACATTACCGCACTCTGCCCCACCAGCGTGCCTTGGCTGGGGCTGATGGCGCAATACGCCGCCCCGCTGCCGGAGAGACTGGCACGCCATTTCAGGGTACTGCTGGCGACGGTATTGTTCACTACGACGACCTGGGCAGCCGGGGCAGCCCCTTGGGCCACCGCCGCCATGTACAGGTTGCTCGGCGACACGTTGAAGGCAGGTGCGTTCGCCGCGTGCATGCCCGGCGGCAGGAACATAACGGCAATGAGCATGAGGGGCACAGAATTACGTGATAAGGAGATCATAAATTCCTTTAACTACCGCGCGGCGCGCGAGCACCTCGAACCACTCTCTATAAGACGGTGGCCCGAGCCTTGCAAATATCTCATCGGCCAGAAGTCCGCACTGCTGTAGTCGATATCCACTGGAAATTGATTTCCCGGCCCCTTGACACCGGCCTCTTCTCCGTATTTTTAGTGAAGCGACTTCCCAAGCGTCCGCCAGCCTGCATCTTTCGGCTTTTTGTAATAATCTCAATAGCATGGATGGGCCACTCTGCGTGCTTGCCGACGCTCCCCGCCAGTACCAGGCTTTGCTGGAAGTGTCGCAGTCGATAGCCTCACACCGCGATTTGGCCGCGCTGTTCCGGGACCTCGTCGAGCGTCTGCCGCGCGTGCTCAGCTTCGATTCGCTGTGGCTCGTACTGCACGATCCTGCCCGCAACCGCATGCGGCTGCACGTGCTGGAAGGGCCCGTGCGCGAGGCCGCCGAGCGAAGCGCCTGGCCGCTGGAACGACCCATGGAAGAATCACCCAGCGCATTGGTGTGGAGCACGCAGGAGCCGCTGGTTGTGTTCAATCTCGCCGATGACCCGCGCTATCGCGCCGCCTTTCGGTTGTTGTTGGACAATGGCGTCCGATCATGTTGCATCCTGCCGTTGACCACGGCGCACCGGCGTTTGGGCGCGGTAGGCTTCGGCTATGCGCTGCCGCACAACTACTCCGAGGCGGATGTCGAGTTTCTGGGACAAGTGGCCCGCCAAATCGCCGTGGCAGTGGATAATGT
>JBEKPZ010000054.1:0-29466 GCA_049520215.1 Bryobacteraceae bacterium
GGACGAGTGAGTAAGTGTATGGCCAGCCCCGCGCCAAGAAATACTCCATCGCGCAGCCTCGCGCCGCGCCGCAATCTGGGCAGCGCTCCGAAAACCAGGCATCCCGCCGCAGCGGGGAGCGCGCCTCCCCAATAGCCGTTCATCCACTGGTTGAGCGGTCCGAATTCCATGACAGCCAGCAAGCCGCCCATGAGCGCCCAACCGGGCGTGGTCCAGCCGCGCAGCATCCAATAACAGAGCGCGCCAAACGCCGCCACCGAGATCAACACCGCGGCCCAGGGAGTGCCGAAGATCATCCAGCCGAGGGCCAGCGCCGCGCCTTGGCCAACCGGGTAGATCGAGCTGTAAGTTGGCTCCTGCAGGACGAAAAACGTCTCGAAGAACCGATGGAACGGATGCGCCGGATTCGCCAGGCGAAAATGCCGCAGCGTGTCCGCCACCAACAGATGACTGAATTCGTCATAAATATCCGGCACGGGCGCGGGATGGCGCGGGAGAAGCAGCAGCCGCAACACCACCGGCAGCGCGGCCAGCAGCAGGATCGTCCAGACTGGCTTCTGCGCGAGCCTGCCCGCATAGGGCTCCAGCCAGGGACGCCACACCAGCGCAACCGCCGCGAACAACGCCGCCAGACCCAGTTCAATGAGGTCGGCGGCAGCCATGCCGAGCGGATTGGTGAGTGGCAGAAACTGGGCCAGGTGCGGGAGCAACATGCGGTCCCTTAGAATAGGAGGCAGTGCATGCGTCGATCTACACCATAACAGATCAGGAACGCATGGCGCAGGCCGCCAACTACTTTGCCTGGCAAGGCCGGCTGGTTGTGCCCCACCTGGGAGAGCGGGTGATTGAGGTGGGCTGCGGCATCGGCAATTTCACCAGCATGTTGCTCGATCGTGAAACGGTCCTGGCCGTCGATCTGGAACCTGCGTGTGTCGAGCGGCTGCGCGAGCGGTATTCCAATCGGTCGAATCTGCATGCGTTCGTTTGCGAACCGGACACTGTGGCATTTGCGGACCTGGCGCGTTGGCGCCCGGATTCCTGTGTCTGCCTGAACGTGTTGGAACATATCGACAACGACGGTCGGGCGCTGGAAGCCATGGCATCTGTGCTGGTTCAGGCCGGAGCGATCGTGTTGCTGGTTCCGGCATTCCAGGCCCTCTATGGCCCCATTGATAGAAATTTGAGTCACTGCCGGCGGTACAGCCGCAAGAGTCTGGCCGGGCTCGCGCGTCGCGCCGGTCTGCGCGTCGAAAAGTTGCACTACGTCAACGCGGTGGGCTTCTTCGGATGGTGGATCAATGCGCACATATTCCGGCGGGAAGCGCAGTCCGAACGCCAGATCCGCATCTTCGACCGGTGCGTGGTGCCGTGGCTGTCGCACCTGGAAGCCATCGCGCCGCCGCCCTTTGGGCAGTCGCTCTTCGCGGTCCTGCGGAAGCCATGAAGGTCTCCATCATCATCCCCGTCTATAACGAATTCCGCACCTTCGGCCAGGTGCTGGAACGCGTGCGGCGCGCGCCATTGCCCGCGGGCTGCGTGAAGGAGATCGTCGTGATAGACGATGGCTCCACGGATGGAAGCGAGCAGGTGCCTGGTGAGCCGCTCGGGGAGTTCACCCATCGGCGAATCAGTCACTCCGGCAAAGGATCGGCGATTCGCGCCGGCATCGAATTGGCTACAGGCGACATCATCCTCATTCAGGATGGCGACCTCGAATACGATCCGAACGATTACGCGCGTATACTCGAACCCATCGTCAGCGGCGAAGCCGACATCGTCTACGGTTCGCGCTTTCTCCGCCAACCGGTGGCCATGGCCCTGCCCAACCTTATCGCCAACCGAATCCTGACAGCGACGGCCAACCTTCTCTACGGCGCGCAACTGACCGACGAGGCCACCGCGTACAAAGCATTTCGCGCGACCGTCCTCGGCGACATCCATCTCGCATGCCGGCGCTTCGAGTTCTGCCCGGAAGTCACCGCCAAAGCGCGTCGCCTTGGGTATCGCATCCACGAAGTGCCCGTCAGCTACAACGCGCGCGGCATCGCGGAAGGCAAGAAGATTCGCGCCCGCGATGGCTGGGAAGCTTTATGGACGCT
This sequence comes from Bryobacteraceae bacterium, assembly GCA_049520215.1. Classification (GTDB taxonomy): domain Bacteria; phylum Acidobacteriota; class Terriglobia; order Bryobacterales; family Bryobacteraceae; genus Bog-159. The sequence goes on from JBEKPZ010000054.1 coordinate 2,100, forward strand.
GCTGAAGTATCGCTTCTAAAGTGGGGCAGGCCCGTGGCCTGCGGAGGCCTCTCAGGCCGCCTCTTTCGCCTGTCCGTCATTTCCCGACACCGGCTAAGTGTTCCATGAACACCTCGCAAAACTCCCGCCGCAGCCCGGCCTTCACCACCGCGCCGTCGTCGGTGAACGCGATGTACTCCCGCTCTTTCGCCGCGAAGCTGGGCCACCGCGGCAATCCCTCGCCGTTGGGGTCGCCCGCCCTCACGAAATTCGTCCAATACGACTGCATCTGCTCCGAGATCCTCCGGTCGATCGGCGCAAGCTGGACATCGCGTCCCCACGTCCCAAAAACATAGTTCAGCTCAGCGGAGTGCCCCATGCCGTGGTTACCGGGGCGGTCGGGCGCACCATGGTCGAATCCGTATTGGTAGGTCAAGCGGCCTGCGGCGGCGTGCGCCACAGCCTCGGCAATCACCGGACAACGGAATACCTCATCGGTCGGCCACTGTACGCCCGGCCCGCCGTACAACGGGTCCGGCTTACCTTCGCCGCCACCGGCCAGTCCATACAGCGCCAGCGCCCGATCCGCCAGGCCGCCATAGGCCTTCTGAATCGCGCTCGCGATCTTCGCCGCGGGTTCGTCGCCGCCAATTTCCTGCGCCGTGCTTCCGATCATCAACGGCACAGCCAGGCTTCCCCCCGCGGCGAAGATTTCCGTTGGCGGCTTCGGCAGGACCCACCCGTCGACCGAAGTCTCCAGGCCCGTGCGATCGCCGCCGGTGGCGCGTTTGGCCGCCTCCAGGATCTCAACCGGCGGCACTTGTCGCAACCGCGCGATCGCATCGCCATCCGGCATTTTCAATTCGGCGGCCAGTTTCCGCCCCAACTCCTCGGCCTCGCCGCGAGTTCTGGACCCCTGGAACACGGACACCGCGCCGCTCTCCGCGATGGCGCTGCGGAACAGCCCGCGGGCCAGCGGCGACGTCATCAGCAGACTGACGTCCATCGCACCCGCCGATTGCCCCGCCACAGTCACACGGTCCGGATCTCCGCCGAACGCGGCAATGTTCTTCCGCACCCACTGGAGCGCGGCGATCTGGTCCATCAGTCCATAATTGCCCGATGCGTGATGCGCCGACTCGCGGGCCAACGCGGGATGCGCCAGGAATCCCAACGCTCCCAGGCGGTAGTTGATGGTCACCAGCACCAGGCCGCGCCGCACCAGCGTGCGTTGATCGAATCCCGCAGCTTCTCCGGAGCCGGCCGTGTTCGAGCCGCCGTGAACCCAAACCATCACCGGAGCCTTCGCCGTGGGTGGCCAGACGGGCGCAGCCACGTTCAGGTACAGGCAGTCTTCAGCGCTGCTCGGCACGTATCGCATGTTCCAGCCCTCGGAAAGCTGCGTGCAGGCGACGCTGAAGGCGGCGGCATCGCGGATGACGGTCCACGCCGCCACCGGTTGCGGCTCGCGCCAGCGCAGCTCTCCCAAAGGAGGTCGCGCGTAAGGAATGCCCTTGAACGCAGCGCCGCCATCCGGCGTGGCCATGCCGCGAATCTGGCCGCCGGTGACCGTCACCACCGGCCCGGTCTGGGCCGCGCACACGAAAAAAGGGAGGAGCAAAAATGCGGGTTTCATGGGCACGATGGTAACAGGGCGACCTGGGGGGGCGGGCTTTAGCCCGCGCGGGGCTTCAGCCCCGCTAACCTAAGATCATGCGATCCGGAAAGCTGAGCCGCACCGCACACTTTGTAGCCTACAACCGGGCCTTGGGCACTCTCGCGCCGCAAGTGCCGGGCTTCTCCGACCGCGAGGCCGTCAAGTTTCTGCCGGACAACTGGAAAGCCAGGATCGAGCGGAGGCGCAGATGGCTGGCCCGCAACCCTGGAAGATCTCCGTACGCGTACTGGCAGCGTGGCATGGGCTTGTTCAACCAGTTTCGGACCGTGGTTCTGGACCGGGTCATCGCCTCCGCCGGACCCATCGATCAACTCGTCATCCTGGGCGCGGGCTTCGACACGCGCGCCTGGCGATTGGACGCCCTCCAAAACACCACTGTGTTCGAGGTGGACCATCCCGCCACGCAAGCGGTGAAACGCGAACGAGCCGCGGCCGTCCCCGCCAAGGCTCGACAGGTCCGCTTCGTGGCCACAGATTTTCATCGGGACGGCCTCGCCGCCTCCCTGCGCGCCGCCGGTTACGACGTGAGCCGCCCTTCGTTCTGGTTATGGGAAGGCGTCACCTTGTACCTGCGGCCGGAAGCAGTTGCGGCGAACCTGGAGGCTATCGCAGCCCTCGCCGCGCCCGCCAGCCGTTTGGCGCTCACGTATTTGAGTAAGGATCGGGCACGAATTCCGCGCAGCCTGTTCCTCACATTGCTAGGCGAGCCCATACGCTCAGCCTACTCTCCGGCCGAGATCGCGGACCTGGGGAAAGCCTACGGCTGGGCATCCACAGCGGATTCCGGAATCGAGGACTGGCTGCGCGATCTGACCCCAGGGCTGCGGCTGACCAGGCGTCAAGCCGGCCTGCAATGGTTCGAAAGGATTTGGGTAGCGGAAAAATCTTCCTAACCTTTTCCCGCCCTCCAACGTATATACCTAGGAGCCGCCTTTCCGGTAGAACCTCTTCCGGAGTACAATAAGCTTTCGCGCCCATGGGAAAAAAGCCGGCACAAACTGACATCATGCAAGGCACGCTGGACCTGCTGATCCTGCAGCTCCTGGCGCCGGGAGTGGCCCACGGACACACCATCGCCTACGCCATCGAACGGCGTTCGGAAGAAGTTCTACTGGTAGAGCACGGATCCCTCTATCCCGCGCTGCACCGCCTCGAAGACCGCGGCTGGATCGCTTCTTTCTGGGGCACTTCGGAGAACAACCGCAAGGCGCGTTACTACCGCCTCACGGCTGCCGGACGCAAGCAGTTGAGCGTGGAAATGAGCCGCTGGGAAAGGGTGGTGCGCGCCGTCAACCAGGTGCTGCGGCCGGCGGAGGAGTGAAGCGCATATGAGCTGGCGGCGATTCCTTAAGCGGCGGTGGTGGGACGACGAACGCGCCCGCGAGATCGCCGCGTATCTTGAAACCGAAACCGCCGACAACATCGCGCGCGGCATGCCGCCCACCGAGGCTGCCGCGGCCGCGCGCCGCAAGTTTGGCAATCCCGGATTGGTGCGAGAGGAGATCTACCGTATGAACACCATCGGCTGGCTGGAGAGCACCTGGCAGGATCTGCGCTACGGCATGCGCACGCTACGCCTGAGTCCCGGATTCGCGGCCGTGGCGATCGTCTCGCTGGCGTTGGGAATCGGCGCCAATACGGCCATTTTTCAGTTGCTCGACGCCGTCCGCCTGCGCAGCCTGCCGGTCCAAAATCCGCGGGAACTCGCCGAAATGAAAATCGTAGGCGGCAACCAGGGCATGGGCCTGAATCAACAGTATGGAGAGCTGACGCGCCCGCTCTGGGAGTTGATTCATGACAAACAGCAGGCCTTCTCCGGGACATTCGCGTGGAGCGCGAACCAGCGCTACATCGGCCGTGGCAGCGAGATGCGGCACTTCAACCAGCTTCTGGTCAGCGGCGATTTCTTCCGCGTGCTGGGCGTACAGCCGTTCCGCGGGCGTCTGCTGGGACCGCAGGATGAGGGCGCCTGCCCGGCCTCGGCCGCCGTTGCCAGCTATGCGTATTGGCAAGGCGAGTTGGGCGGACGTGACCTGTCCTCCGGCATCAAGCTCATCGCGGATAACGATCTTGTGCAGATCGTCGGCATTATGCCGCCGGAGTTCTTCGGCATGGCCGTGGGCGACAGCTTCGACCTCGCGCTTCCCCTCTGCCAGCCGAAAGACGGACTGCGGCGCGACATCTTCGAAGTATCCGTAATGGGCCGCCTCAAGCCGGGCTGGACCATCGAACGCGCCTCGGCCGCCATGGCCGTGCTGAGCCCTGGCATCTTTGAAGCCACCGTTCCTCCAGGCCGCGACCAACGGACCGATCTGATGTACAAACATTTCCGGCTGGCCGCGTATCCGGCCTCCACGGGCGTCAGTGGCACGCGCGAGACCTACGACAAGTCGCTGTGGCTGTTGCTGGCCATCACCGGACTGGTGCTGCTGATCGCCTGCGCCAACTTGGCCAACCTGATGCTCGCGCGGGCCAGCGCGCGCGGCCGGGAAATCGCCGTGCGACTGGCGCTGGGTGCCTCGCGAGGCCGCTTGTTGCGGCAACTGCTGGCGGAGAGCGGGCTGCTGGCGGGGATGGGCTGCGGGTTGGGGATCGCCCTCTCCCAAACTCTGTGCCGTTTACTGCTCTGGTCGGTTTTGCCCGAAGGCCAGACGGTGGAACTGCGCATCGTGACGGATTGGCGCGTCCTTCTCTATGCCAGCGCCGCGGCTGTATTGAGCTGCGTGGTTTTCGGTGCGCTGCCTGCCCTGCGCGCCAGCAGTGCATCGCCCGCCACTGCCATGAAAGCCGCCGGCCGCGGCATGACTGCCAGCCGTGAGCGCTTCTCGCTGCAGCGCCTGATGGTGGTCACCCAGATCTCCGTGTCGCTAGTTCTGCTGGTGGCCGCGCTGCTGTTTGTGCGCAGCTTCCGCAACTTGATGACGTTCGATCCAGGTATGCGCGAAAGCGGCATCACAACCGCATTCCTGGGATACTGGCAGTCGAATTTGCCGCCCCAGCGCTGGGCGGAGTTCCAGCGCGAATTGCTGGACGAAGTGCGCGCCACGCCCGGCGTAGTGGACGCCGCCACCACCACCAACACTCCGCTGACTGGAGGCAGTTGGCAGCACGGCGTGCGCGTCGGACAGGTTGAAGGCAATTCGAAGTTCACCTGGGTCAGCCCGGCCTATTTCAATACGATGGGCATTCCCGTGGTTCGCGGCCGCGGTTTCAACCAGAACGACACCGCCGCCTCCACGCGCGTCGCGCTGGTGAATCAGACCTTCGTGCGCAAGCTTCTGCGCGGCGCCGACCCGATCGGTCAGACGCTGCGCACGGGTCAGGAGCCCAACTATCCGTCCACAGTCTACGAAATCGTCGGCGTCATCCCGGACACACAGTATGACGATCTGCGCGGCGAGACGCCCCCGATGACCTTCGCGCCGGCCACGCAATTCCCCGCGCAAGGCCCATGGACGGTGATGATGATCCATTCGAACGCGCCGTCCGCCGCCATCAGCGCGACCATCAAACGCAGGTGGGCCGCCAAGCACCCCGATGTCATCGTGGAACTCGGCGATTTTCAAAAAGACATTCGCGACGGGCTGCAGGGGGAGCGCATGATGGCCACGGTCTCCGGATTCTTCGGCGTGCTGGCCGCGCTGTTGGCGATGGTCGGCCTGTACGGCGTCATCTCGTTTCTGGTCGCCCGCCGCCGCAACGAAATTGGCATTCGCCTTGCGCTGGGCGCGGAACGCGGACAAGTAGTGGCGATGGTGATGCGGGAGGCCGCGCGGCTGCTGTTGATTGGAGTAGTCACGGGCGCCGCGTTATCGCTGTTGGCCGGACGCGGAGCCGGCTCGTTGCTGTTCGGGCTGAGGCCGTACGATCCCCTCACCCTGGTAACGGCGGCCCTGCTGCTGGCGCTGATCGCGGCCGTCGCCAGCTTCCTTCCCGCCCGCCGCGCGTCGAAGCTCGACCCCATGGTCGCCCTGCGCGATGAGTGACGGATCGCTGCCGCGCTCAAGTCCAGGCGCCGCCGGGCGCCCACGTCCGGGAGGCCGAATTCGCCGTGTTCAGATTGTCGAGCACCGGCATGAGGAAACCCGCTATTTGTTCCCCAATCAGTGGCAGGGGCGGAACATCACGCAAGCCAAGCCGCCTGCCAAATGCAGCCCACTGCGTCTGCTTGGCGTGGTCCTCCAGAAACTCGCTGGTCAGGGCAAGTGTCAGGGCTTCCGGAAGTGGAGTGCGCCTCCGCTCAAATGTGCGTCTGACCGAACCCGCCAGCCGCTCCATGTCGAAGTTACGGGTTTGGGCCAGTCTCCAGACGTCGAAGAAGTCCTTCATTCGGCCATTCGCGATTCCGAGAACCACCATCGCATGGAATTTCTCCGCGATCACCGCTTCCGGCGGGTACGCCCGGAGCACTGGAGCAGCCAGGGCCAGCAACACAGGAAAAGTGAGATCCTCGGGGGGCGGGTCGACGAGATCGCCGAAACCAACGTCGATCTGCATCGACACGCGAGCGCATCCAGACTTGCCGGCACGCGCACCCGAACTCCTTCGTATTCGGCATCCTCCTTGATGCGCTCTCCCGCGATGCCGGCTAGATCGAACACAATGCCGTCGTCCGCCGGTACCGCGCAAACGTCCCGAATCCGGCGCGTGACGTCGAGGACGTCTGGGCTGCCGGATCCAAGGAGGTCCAGATCCTTGGTTGGCCGATGGAGCCGTCCCTCCCACGCCAGAAACAGCATGGCTCCTTTGAGGACGAAGCTGTTTTTGTGGCTGGATCCAGCCAGCCGGTAAAGAAAACGTTCAACGACCCACCGGCCAAGGAGGAACTGGAAGTCCTCGCCCCGGTTGCGCGCCAAGTTGAGAAGCTGCGCGCGGTGCGATCCGGCCACGTTCCGGACCTTCTTCAGCGCCATACCGCAGACTCCAGATAGGGCCGCATAACGTTGGCCACCCTGCAGGCCTTTGCGAACCGGTGGATCTCGTCGACCGTAGTTTTCCGGGAGCGGAGGGTGTCCCGAAGAGCTTCGATGGCGACGTCGATTCCGATTTTGTGCCTGTACTTGAAGCAATCAGCCACGGTCTTCGCCGCAGCGTAGACTTGGACTCGAACTCCCTCAATCTCGTGCGCCTCGACCCCTTCGATGAGAGCGCGGCCGGAGAACCGCACCACTCTAAGGGCCGGCGACTCAACGGACGGTTTGTGAGCTTTGAAATCGACTGCGATCCAGACCTCGTGCGGGTCCTGAGTCGTCAGGCCGTGGAAGCGGAGCGCCGACAGAAGACAAATGACGCCGCCAGGAACTAGTTTGGCCGCGACTGCCAGGCTGTGATGTTCCGTGACCGGCGATGCGGCGAGAGCGTAAACGCCGCGCGCCACTCGAACCAGGATCCCTTGCCGGTAGAGGCGCAGCAGGGTCTCCCTGGCGATCCCGCGAGCCTCGACGTCGCGCGGGCGGATTAGCGGCCGGTGAGACGCCATCTCGAGAACGCGTGCCCTAGCCGTCTTCTCCATGTTGCTTTATGTAGGTATTTTCTTATATATACCTAGATAACGCAACAGCCGGTTACACCGCTCCACCCGCCCCGACCCGGCGCACTGCCCTCAAGTTCTGGCGCACTCCATTTAGGACGCGCCGAAGCTTCACGTGACTGCCCCGTTGGGAGACCTCCTGAAATCCGAATCGGGCAAAAATGCGGATGAGATCGCCGCCGGTCAACGCGCGCAGCCTGGGCATCAGGCGACCGCCGGAAGCTCCATGGTGGCCATGATGGTAGGATCGTCCCACAATCCCATTGCGGCCAGATCTTCGCCTTCCAAGTGCAGGGAAATCGCCTCCCGAATATTGGCCGCCAACTCGTCGAGGGTGGCCGCCTCGGTTACGACCGGCAGGTCCAGGCACTCAGCCACGTATTTTTGTTCGCCTCGAGAGATCCGTACCTGAATCGTGCGCTTCATCGGCGTGGGATCCTCAACTACTTTACTATTCGGGTGGCAGGCCCTCCCCCCGGCCCGCGGGCCAAGCGCGCTCCGTGAAAGCTGAGGTCGGGCGCGAGATCGACCACGCCCTCACGATCGCCCATGTACCGGGCCGGGGCTTGTGCGTTGACGCACCTCTTGCGATACGATCCGCCGGATGCCGACAGTCGCACGATATCCTGTCCGTGCGTCCTGGTCTAAAGTAGCCACACCCAACTCATTTGGGTGAGAGATGTGCTCGTAGAAACGCTAGCACTCGCGACTCATCGGCACTGCGTGGCAGCTCACTCGGAAATCGATCCTCAAGCCATCTAACCATTTCTTGCTTATAAAACCTGTTGTTCTGGACTGCATCGAGGAAGAACTGGAAAGCCGCCGGTCGCCCCATCTGTGCTAGCTCTTCGGCGCACTGCGTTCGAACGAATACGTATGGGGATTGAACGAGAGCGCTTTCTAAATATGGGATGGCTTGGTCCCCATAGGCATAGACAAGGCTGTATGGAAGACTTGAACGGTCCCGGCCATACTTGTCCGGATCTCCGGGTTCGGTCATAGACTCAGCCAACCGGCGAAGATCATGGGGGTCTCCGATCCACGTTAATGCGGTTCGCGCTTGTTCGCCCTCAGTGCCAGGTCGTAGCGCTATCAGGGTTAACAGTTGACGCGAGCGGTCCGTTTTGATCCCGCCGAGATATATGGCAAGCTGCTGCGTTGCAGAGCTATTTCCATCTGCGATGATAGCCGGTGCTGTCGCTAGTACATGGCCGTTAGCCCATGACGTGAGTTCAGGAGCGGCTGGCCAATTCTGCGAATGAAGGACGAATCCTAGCATCTTGAGCGCTGCGGCCACCTGCGTACTCTTTGCAGGCTGCACATATTGAATGCAAATGCCTGCCAGGACCTCCTGCCGATCCTGAAACAGTTGCGCCTTCCAGCTTACAACGTATGCCAGACCATCGCTTGGGCCGCGACGTTTGATTTCGCCGACGACCTCGGTGGCTATGTCACTAGCAGTGAAAAACTGCAGACTGCCTGATGCAACAGAGCCAACGACTTCATGAGGTGAATAGGTCTGATCCAGAACGGCGCGAAGGGCGCGAACGTCCGGGGCGGCGGCGAGTAATGATGGAAGATAGTCGCCGACCAGGGCCCCAGGATTTGTCGGGGCGTTCGCAAGTAGCGTCTGCAACCAGGCATCCCTTTGCTGGAGAGTAGATCGGCGCACCTCAAACGTGATCCAGTCCGACCGTGCTAGTGTGACCTCGACCATGCCTTGATTGCCAACTTCATGCCGCAGCTTGGTCCAACGGACCGAGTATCGGCCCGGCTCGTCAACCGCATATAGCACATGCAGTGGCAGTCGGTTGGGCGGGGATCCCACCGGTGCGATCGACCCATCGACTATTCCGCTTCCATCCGTCGGCCAGGTCTGGTGGGATCGCGGCGTGACTGCTACACCATTGTGTGCTAGTTCCACCAGGTTCGGACCAAAGTCCGCAGGATTATCGCGATAGGGATAGTGAACTTCAGGAACCGTCGGCGTGACATCCGCGTGTAACCACAGCGGCTGACCCGTATAAGCAGGCTGATCGACGCTAATGTTGAATTTCTGCACCGGAACTGTTTGTGCCCTGCCCAGCGAAACTAGTCCCGACAGGAATGCAACCGGCAATAAGGCGGACAACGTGGCACAGGCAGGCCACATCTTGGCCCAAGGGTCCAGCATTATGTCACATCCATACAACATGAAATATCAAATCGGTCGCGGGCCCGCAAGCGTGTACTGGAGTGTCCTTTCCGTTGAGCTATTGCCCTGCGTGATCGCCGCCCGCACTTCGTAGCTGCCGGGCTTGTCCGCCAGCTTCAACAGCATCGGGATACCGCCTGAAGCATCCGGCGCCGCCACGTCGGGTTTGAGCGTCGCGATCGTCCGGCCGTCCTTCAGCAGGCGCACGCGCAGTATTGGCTTTGCCCCGTTTCCAGCCTCGGGGTAGATCGTCAAATACACGAACGGCCGTGTGCCGGCCAGAAGGTTGCTCGTGACGAACGGCAGTACCCGTTTGCCGGCGTATTCGAAGGGGTCGGTGGGGTCGGCCGGGGTCGTCAGATTCTCCAACTTCCGGACCACCGCCAGATCGCTCAGTCCCACCCCCCTCTGCTGCCGGTTGTCGATCTCGAACGTCCCCGTGCTCGCCCGGTTGCCTTCGTGATCCACTACCGCAGTCTCCACCGTGTAGTGTGCGGGCGGCAGATTCACGGCCTTTTGGTAGGTCATCAATTCCCAGTGCACTCTCTCGAACAGGTCGTCCGGCACCTCCGAGGGCACGTCTTTACTCACTCGATCGACGATTACACCGTCCTGATTCTTCACCACAGCCAACAGAGAGGCATGCAAGCGGTGCCTGTGTGCACTCTCCCCGGCTGTCGCGGTGAGGTTGGAAATCGGCATCTCGAAGGCAATCGCGTACTGCGCATGGCCGCCCGAATCGCGGAATCGGTAGGCGCGCGAGAGGAAATCGAACGCGTGCGGGTGGGGCTGGGTATCGAGCGCCCGCAGGCCGGCCATTTCCTCGGGCGTGAGCGCGTGGCCGGTATCGGGCACCGCGAAATACCCGCTGCGTGTTTCGACGCGCAATCCCGGCCGCGCCAGCTTCGCCTCGATTTTGCGGAAATGCCCGTCGTCGCGCTCCGATTTCGGCGGGTAGGCGATCTCGTAGTGCGTGTCGACTTCCTCCATGACGTGTGCCAGAAGGTGATCGACGTTTCTGGTGTTGGCGATCAGGAATCCGCCGGTGCGTTCGGCCAGTTCGCGCAGGGTTTCCTGGGGGTTGGCGGTCGATACGGCGAATTTGACATAGTCGTCCTGATGCGCCAGTTCCATCGTTCGGGTGGTGAGTGTCGGAGGTCCCGGATTTCCGACTGGGCCGTCGCTCGGCTTAGGGCCCTCCAGGCTGGTCGAGCCCTGCTGGGCGCTCAGGGAAGCGGCGTAACCCAGCATCGCCGCGGAAGTCGCCAGCGGATCGTAATATACATCCATCCCGTGGGCGTCCACCGCGTAGAAGGTGACGCCACCGTCGATGGCGGCACGGACCATTGAGTCCCAGTATTCCAACTGATCGGGCGGCCGCGTGAGTCCATTGCTGACAAGAAGCACAGTTTTATGAAAAGGCATTGGGACGAGCTGCCGGACCAGGCCTTTCAGTGCATCTAGCTCACGAAGGCCCGCTACCGCTGCTACCCTCATGTCGGTACGCGACCCCAGAACATCGCCCCCGCTGCGAGCATCTTCGGCGCTTCCCGTACTGCCGATGCTGATGCCGTTGGCGCCCACCGACTGGCTCAGGCCGCTCAGCACGGCTTCCGATCCCACTTTGATCGGCGGGAGCTGGTTCTCGGAGGCCAACTCCGCGGCTTTCAGCAGACGCTCCCGGTCATTCGAGAACGGATAAACGGGCCTCAGCCCACTCCCGTCCAGGGTGAAAATGCCGATGAACGTGTTCGGGCGGAGTTGGTTATTGATGAATTTGCGGGCCGTATCGAACGCGAAGGGGCGCGTCGGATCCATGAGACTGTCCCCCGGCGACGCCGCGGTGATATCGTTCAACACCAGGCACACGACATTGACCGTACGCAGGGGATTTACCGGAGGCCGTGCGGCCGGCGCAAGCGTCGTTGCCGCCGCAGCCTGAGCTTCGGCCGCCTGCTTTTCGTCTTCCGCGCGGACTTCGCTGCCCGCCACCAGACGGAACGAGCGGACATCCTGGCGGACGCCATCTTCGTAGATCGCTATCTCTTCGGGTTTGAGATTGGTGACGAGTTTGCCGTGCGCGTCGCGCACGACGAGATCTAACAGTACTTCGCGGGCCGAGCTCCGGATGACGACCTCCGGCGTTTGGGCTAAACCAGTGGCCATCAGCAGGGCCAACGGTAGAAATGCACGGCTGATCATATTTCTTAATATTTCTTAAAGACGCGCGACCGGAGGTTCCCGGTGCCAGGAATAGTGTAACTCTCACTTCACTTGGAGGGCGGCCAATCCTGGCCGCAGCCGCCTTTTTAGGCGGCCAGAGTCGGCTGAATGGCGACAGCATCAATCCCTACGTCTTCGGTCCTCGGCACATTTGCCACGGTCGCGAGGCCCTTGAGCAAGAACGACGCCCTCGCTGAAGGTCGAGACGCGCTGCTAATGTGCCGAATGGATGTCGTGCTCCTGCAAGGATCGGTGTCCCGGTAACGCGTCCGTACAGGACGTCAGGATCAAGGTCGGCTCCGTTCGGCCAAGCCACAGTGCCCAGTTCCGGATCGACGCGGACCTGCGCGAAGTAAGCGGGGTCGCGTAGCGGTTCGAAGACTCCGCGAAAGCTGAGCTGGGGCGCGAGATCGACCACGCCTTCCGCGCCATCCTCGAATCGAAGATGCAAACGATAACCGCCGAGCGCCTTTGCCGCAACTATGTCCTTCAACATGTTTTACTCCAGAGGCGCAATGGGCTTAAGCTGCGCCTCCGACCTTGCCAGGTTCCAGTCCTCGATCAACTCCGCCCGATGCGACGCCGCCCACTCCGTCACCAAGCCGAGCGCGCGAGGCGAAAGATACCCTCTCAATAAGGCCAGTGTCTCGATCGCGATCAGCGCCTTCTGACCAGAATAACGGACATGGAAGTGCGGCGGCTCGTGGTCGCTATAGTACATCTGCACAATGATACCGAAGAACCGGCTGATTTCAAGATCGGCACTCTACGGAAAAACCGTGGTGCACCGCCCTCGCCTGTCTACGATGGGGGACGGGGGGATGATCACACATCCCCAAATCCGCCATCCCACTGACCCCAAAGGGCCGCCGCCTATCGGCCGGCAACGGCCCCGCCCTACGATGCTATCCTGGAGTCGGAATTGGCAACGGTGTTCTGTCCTCCGCGGATCAATGCCCATGGGGCCTCCAAGAACGGCCATATACCATTGATTCAAAATGTGTTATAAGAAATTGGTTTCGTCTGGCCAAATTCGATTCGAGTCGGCAAATCCGCCCCGCGCACCGCACGCGCATACCGATACCCTCGCCCTGCTATTCTGTACGGTGGCATTCGAACCACCCGTGAAAGGAGAACTTCTAAGTGAGAGTCGGCGTATTCACCGCCTTGTTGGCGCAACTATCCCTCGACGATGTTCTAAAGAAACTCAAGAGCATCAATATCGATACCGTGGAACTCGGAACAGGCAATTATCCGGGCGATCCACACTGCAAGCTGTCCATGTTGGACAGTAAGGCCGAACTGAACGAATTCAAGAACAAGCTGGCGGACAACGGCTTCACCATCAGCGCCCTGAGCTGCCACGGCAATCCACTGCACCCCGATCAGGTGCGCGCCAAGCACGATCAGGAAGTCAGCCGCAAAACCATCCGCCTGGCCGAGAAACTGGGCGTTCCCGTGGTCATCGATTTCTCCGGCTGCCCGGGCGACTGCGACAAATCCAAGTGGCCCAACTGGGTCACCTGTCCCTGGCCGCCGGACTACCTGGAGATCCTGAAGTGGCAGTGGGAAGCCAAGGTGGCGCCCTACTGGATCAAGCAGGCCAAATTCGCCGCCGATCACGGCGTGAAGGTCGCTATCGAAATGCACCCCGGCTTCGTGGCCTACAGCCCGGAAACCATGCTCAAGCTGCGCGCCATCGCCGGCCCGTCCATCGGCTGCAATTACGATCCCAGCCACATGTTCTGGCAGGCGATCGATCCCATCGCCGCCATCCGCGTGCTGGGCGACGCCATCTTCCACGTACACGCCAAAGACACCCAGATCTACGAACGCAACCTGCCGCTGACCGGCGTGCTCGACACCAAGTCGTATACCGACGAACGCAACCGTGCCTGGATCTTCCGCACCTGCGGCTACGGCCATGGCGCGGAATGGTGGAAGGAGTTCGCCTCCACGCTGCGCATGTTTGGCTATGATTACGTGCTCTCCATCGAGCATGAGGACAGCCTCCTGTCGCCCGAAGAAGGTCTGCGGAAAGCAGCCGATTTTCTGAATGGCATCGTGATGAAGGACCAGCCCGCCGCTGCCTGGTGGGTGTAGCCGGTGCGTTTCCTCCTTCTGCTGGCCTGCGCGGGCTCCCTCCTCGGGGAGTTCCGCGCGGGCGCCTTTAAGACCGTCATCACCCCGCCCGTCGAGGGCAGTCCGCCGGTCTATATGGCGGGGTTCGGACACAACCGGGTGGCCGTCAAGGTACACGACGATCTCTACGCGCGCTGCCTGGCGTTCAGCACCGGCCAGAAGCCGCTGGTGGTCTGCGAGGTCGATCTGATCGGCCTGTTCCTCGACGATGTACAGCGCGTGCGCGCGAAAGTCCCGGAGGCCGATGTGGTGGTAGCCTCCACGCACGTGCACGAAGGCCCCGACACCATGGGGCTGTGGGGTCCCGCCGCCGGGCAATCGGGAATCGACGAGGCTTACAACAGCTTCGTGGTAGATCGCGTGGCCGAAGCCGCCAAGGGCGCGCTCGCCGCGTTGGTTCCGGCTACGCCGTCTCTGGCGGTGGTCCACAGCGCGGAGCTCGATTCGTTCATTAACGACGACCGCCCGCCGGTGGTGCACGACCCCGACCTGATCGTCCTCTCGCTTACCGGCAAGGACGGCAAGCGCATCGCCACGGCGGTGAATTGGGCCAATCATCCGGAGACGCTGGGATCGCGAAATACGCAGATCAGCGCGGACTATCCTGGATTCTTCTACAAGCGCCTGGAAGCCAAGCTGGGCGGCATGGCCGTGCTTTGGAACGGCGCAGTAGGCGGGATGCAGTCGCCGTTGGGCGCCAAGATCAAAGACCCAGCCACGGGCGCGGTCGCGGCCGAGAACAGCTTCCGCCGCGCGCATCGCGGCGACGATACAGGAACTGGCCCGCTAGTACATCGTACAGATAGTCCCTTATATAATACCTTCAGTTCGGTTGCACCGTGGGGCGGCCAATCTTGGCCGCAGCCGCCTTTCAGGCGGCCCTGCTTTCACGGCGCGCCCCGTCGTGGTCGCAAAGGCCGACTGAAAGCCGTCTGCGGGCAGGATTGCCCGCCCCACAAACGCCGTACTGGGGCCGCAACATCGATCGATCTATAAAGAACTAGCTGGACGATGGCTAGTGACATCCCAGGCAGTGGAATTTCCGTCCGTGGCACACCGCGCAAGTCACCTTATCGAAACCTAACTTGCCACTCGTGTGAGTGTCCAGTAAATCGGGAGTGTGATTGGCGGGCTTCAGCGCGGCCCCTTTCGCGTGGCAGAACTCGCAGCTATACGGCGGATCGATCTGGTTGTGGCACACCAGGCAATCCGCCATTTGCGGCAGCCCGCTCCGGTCCGGCCGGTCGGAAACTTCCAGCCCGCGATGGCACGCCTGGCACGGATTCTGCGTATTGAGTTGCGCACGCAGTTCGGGGCCAGCGGGAGTCAGGTACGTCTTCTTATCGATCGCGGCGGCGATCAAAGGTGCCAGATTGCCGAGCTTCAGATGCAGTTGGTGGTCGAACCGCGCGAGGCGTGTCGCGATTGGCGGGCCGATCTCCGCCGTCTTGTGACACTTCAGGCAAGCGCTCGCGGCAGGCCGTAGATTGTCGCCCGGATGGCAAACGGAGCAGTCCAGCTTCGCCGCCAAATGGATCCGGTGTGAGAACGGCTGCGCCGTCTGAGCCACCGCCACGCCGCCGATCCCAATCAGCAGCAAGAGAACGCGCAATTCTGACTCCTGACTTCTGTCTTCTGACTTCTGACTTCTGCTTATTTGTAGCTCACCCGCCACAGCTTCTTGCCGCCATCGTCCGATATCAGCATGCTGCCATCGGGCAGGATCAACAATCCGACCGGACGGCCCCAGACGTCGCGGCTGTCGGGCGCTATCATCCAACCAGTCAGGAAATCGCGCGGCGGGCCTGAGGGCTTACCGTCGCGGAACGCGATGAATGCGATCTTGTATCCAACCCGCTGGGCACGGTTCCAGGAGCCGTGAAGAGCCAGAAACGCGCCGTCGCGATACTCGGCGGGGAACTGTTTGGCGGTGTAGAATTCGAAGTCGAGTACCGCCTGGTGCGCCGGTATCAAAGGCACGTCGGGAACGATAGTCTTGGCAACCAGGCCGGGCGCCTGGCCCTTGTTACGCGGATCTTCATTCGGCCCGATATAGGCATACGGCCAGCCATAGAAGCCGCCCTGCTGGATGTGCGTAAAGTAATCGGGTACCAGGTCGTCGCCCAGCGCGTCGCGCTCCTGCACCGCGGCCCACAGCGTATCGGTCCCGGGGAACCAATGCAGCCCGATCGGATTGCGCGTGCCGGCGGCGTAGGTCTCGTGACCGCTGCCATCCGGATTGTAGCGGTTGATGGCCGCGCGCACGGGGTCCTCGCCGGGCGACACGTTGGAACCCGAGCCGACCCCCACGTAGAGCTTGTCGCCCGCGCGATCGAACAGCAAGCTGCGCGTCCAGTGTCCCTGCCCGAATCCCTTCAGCGAAATCACTTCCTCGCCGGGGCCGGCCGTCATGGCTTTCGCGTCGTACTTATAGCGCTTGATGGACTGCGGTTCGCCGACATAAAGATACTCGTGCCACAACGCCAGCCCGTAAGGGCGATCCAGGCCGGTGATCAACTTCTTGCGGTCGTGCGCCTGGTAGCCATCTGCTTTGTCGAGCGGCATCACATAGACGGTCCCATCCGGACCCTCCGCCGCGTCGCTGAGCAGCAGTTCGCCGCCGGGACCCAGCAGCATGTAGCGAGGACGCTCGAAGTTGTCCGCGTAGACACTCACCGAAAAACCCGCGGGCACGTGCAACTGCGCGCCCGCCGGCTGCGGAATCACGTGCGGGCCATTATTGACGGATGGTGTCGCGTAAGGCGGCGGCAGTTTCACATCGGCGGCGTAGAAGGCCGCGGCTACAACAAGGACGGCAAAACCCAGCAGTATCCCTCTGTCTTTCATAACTCCATTCTACCGTGGGATTGCCGGATCGCCCGCTCACGCGATTGGCGCGGTCTCTCGATCTTGGCCGGCGAAGGCTGCCTGTGCGGGCATCTCCAGCCCGTGCTGATTCGCGAATTGCAGGGCGTGCTTCGGGCAGCAGTATTGCCACCAGTCGCCGCTCTCGGATTCGAAGGACGAGGTTTCCAGCACCAGGTAGGCCGCCCGGGTGGTACATCCCCGCACCTGGCAGGCGCCTGTGCCCCACTCCCGT
The DNA here is from genome assembly GCA_049520215.1 of Bryobacteraceae bacterium. Classification (GTDB taxonomy): domain Bacteria; phylum Acidobacteriota; class Terriglobia; order Bryobacterales; family Bryobacteraceae; genus Bog-159. The sequence continues at coordinate 18,946 of JBEKPZ010000054.1, forward strand.
TTCGCCTGTTTTTCCTGCGGCGTCATCGAACGAATGCTGCGGTCAATTTGCATAAAGCTTCTCCTCACCCGGCGATCTCCGGATCAGACGTTTTCTGCCCTGTTCCGCTTCACCGGCAGGCGAGCTGAACAGCAATCCAACTATGTGTTTGATCCCGCTGCGGCGGCAGTGGCGGACCGAAGCGTTGCCCATCAGGCCGTAAGCCGGCGCTTGCAGGTAGACACGCGTGCGCAAATCGATGGGGTTTTCGCACTCGATCCTCGCCCCCTGGTCCGAGATTTCGATGCACTTTGCCCGGATCACTCTCGTCTCTCCGGAGCGGGTTTGCCACGAAACTTGAACGACGCCTAGAAACGGACGCCGTTCGCCGGTGCGGATATCTTCTTCCTTACCTTGGACGTGCATAGTTCACCTCTTATCAATTCGAATGTCCGGCCTTCATGGACCCAAAGAACAATTCCACCGCGCGTTCCAGGTCCGCTCGGCCAACTCCTAACGGTTGCTCTTCATATGTCTTCATAGCCCGGATAATATGGCACATGTCTCTCGGGTAGGACGGCCTCAGGTCGCCGCCGCGCTCCAGGCAAAGCTTGCGCAGATGCTCATAAGCGCCATCTTCGCAGGGCATTTTAAGACCTACCAGCACCCGCCGGAAGATTTCGTCGAAGACCTCCGGGGAGACCGCGTCCACAAGAATCTTGTTTGGAATACGGCGCAAGAACGCTTCGTCGGCCAGTTCGCTCGGTTCCAGGTTGGTGGCGAAGACGATCATGACCTCGAAAGGAATCTGGAAGCGCACGCCGTAATTCAGGGACAGATAGTCCACACGCCGGTCGAGCGGCACGATCCAGCGGTTGAGCAGGTCGCGCGGCGAGATCAATTGTCTGCCGAAATCGTCGATGATCAGCAATCCCCCGTTGGCCTTCATCTGCACCGGCGGAGCATAGGTTCCGGACGAATCGTCCCGTCGCAACTCCAACATGCTGGGAATCAACTCGCCGCCCACAATCACGCAAGGCCGGTGGCACACGACCCAGCGCGGGTCGGCTTCCTCCATATCGATCTGCACCCGCTCATGAATCGCCGGATCGAACAGGACGATAATCTGATTGTCCACTTCCACGGCATAGGGCATCACGAGTTGATCGTTATAAACGCGCAGCAACCTCTCGGCTAGGCTGGTCTTGCCCGTTCCGGCCGGTCCGTACAGGAACATGGAGTTCTGCGCCACCAGCGCGGGACCCAATTGATCGAGTATCTTGTCGGTCACTACCAGGTCGCCGAACGCCAGGCGCAACGCCGCCCGGTTGACGGTCACCTGAGGCCTTTGATCCAGGATGGCTTGCCGATAAGCGTTCAGGCTGACAGGCGCGGGGCCCGCATACTGGCACGCCCGGCAGCGATCCGCGGCCATGGTGCGTCCCGCGTTCGTTAAACTAAAGACGTAGTCGTCTCCAGTCATGCCGCTCACTTCCAGCAGCCGTTGGTTGCGCACGTCGCGAAAGACCCGCTCCACAATCGGATACGCCAGCGCCATCGACTCGCTTAAGCCGCCAATCGTGTTGCATCTCTTCAGGTGCACATGACGCAAGAATAGATCCTCGATCAGCCCGGAGCCGATTCCAGCCTGCTCCTGCGTGACTGGCGCCGCGGGCAGAAACCGCCGAATCCTGTCGCGCGCCACGAACTCTCCGGCCCGGTTGGACGCCAGCAGAGCCGACAAAACACCAGCATCGGGCGATCCCGCGGCCATATCCGTTGCCATACCTTCGTTTCTCCTTAGTAAAGCCGCTCCCGCGCCGGGCGCACTTGCGGCTGGTACTGCGCGTCCGGTTAACTTCGGATAACCGTGCGCTGCTATCTATGGGTAAGTCCGGATTGCACGATTGATACCGTGGTACCTCAGGTACTTATCCATCTGCATAACTATTGAAACCCGGACATTTACAATTCATTATAACTATATGGCAGCCGCCGTCAGAGCGCAACATAATTCCCGCTCCAGTGTAACAACTTTGGTTGATTGGCGGACGCGCCCGAATGGCAGGTACCAGAGGTGCCGCGGCCGTTTAACCGCCAGACTATCGCGCGCAAGCGGTATTCTGGAGTAACTCGCGATGCCGCTGAAAGCCCGTATCTTCGCCGCTCTCTCCATCGCCACCGGCGCCGTCTTCATCGTGACTTCCGTGTATCCCTGGCAGTCTGGAGACGTCGCGCGCTTCTGTTTCTACCTGGCTCTGTCGACCCTGGCTGCCGGCATGAAGGTCAATCTGCCCGGAATACCCAGCACCATGTCGGTCTGCTTCCTGTTCGGCCTGATCGGCATAGCGGAAATGTCCCTCGGAGAGACCTTGGTCATAACCTGCATCGGAACCCTGGTGCAGTGTTTCTGGAAAGCCAGGCAACGGCCGCGACCCGCCCAGGTTATCTTCAGCGTGGCGAACACCGGTATGGCCACCGCCATCGCCTACCGCTTCTACCACTGGCCGGCCATCTATGCCTTTGGAGCCACGGGTCCGTTCCTATTGGTGGTGGCGGCGCTCCTCTATTTTGCGCTGAACACCGTGCCGATCGCGGCCGCGATTGCGTTCGCTGAGGGCAAACGGCCGGCGGAGGTCTGGCGCGAGACTTACTTCTGGACGTTTCCGTTTTACATAATGGGTTCGTCGATCGCCTGGATGATCAACCTGTTCAGCCGGCAGGTTCACTGGCAGGGCTCCGTGCTGCTGCTGCCGATCATTTACTTCATCCACCGCTCCTACCGTGTGTATCTGGACCGCCTGGACGACGAAAAGCGCCACGTCGAAGAAATGGCCAGTCTGCATCTGCGCACCATCGAAGCGCTGGCGTTGGCCATCGAAGCCAAGGACCACAACACCCACGAGCACCTGCGCCGTGTGCGCGTTTACGCCGTCGAAATCGGGAAGGATATGGGACTTACCGAACCGCAACTGGAAGCGCTTCGCGCCGCCGCCCTGCTGCATGACATCGGCAAGTTGGCGATTCCCGAGCACATCATCTCCAAGCCGGGGCGCTTGACTCCCGAGGAATTCGAGAAGATGAAGATCCATCCGCTGGTGGGCGCCGAGATACTGGAGCGCGTTTCGTTCCCGTACCCCGTGGTGCCGCTGGTGCGCGCGCATCACGAGAAGTGGGACGGTTCCGGCTATCCGGATGGGCTGAAAGGCGAGGACATTCCACTGGGCGCCCGCATTCTGGCGGCTGTCGATTGTCTGGATGCTATGGCGTCGGACAGACAATACCGCCGCGCGCTGCCGCTCGATGAAGCCATGCAGCAGGTGGCTGGCTCGTCCGGTAGAGCCTTCGACCCTGCCGTAATCGCCGTGCTCGGCCGCCGCTACCTGGAGCTGGAACAAATGGCCCAGGCGCAGCCTCCGCGGGAAAACCAGTTATCCACGGGACTCAAGATCTCCAATGGACAGGCGCCGGCGGCCGGCTTCGAAGTCTCGCATGCGGACGAGGGGAACCGGGAAGGCGATTTCCTGGCATCCATCGCGGCTGCCCGCCAGGAGGTGCAACTCCTGTTCGAGTTGACCCAGGACTTAGGCAACTCGCTAAGTCTGGATGAGACTCTGTCAGTCGTATCGATGCGTTTAAAGAAGATGGTGCCGTACGACGCCATAGCCGTATATGTCAGCCGCGGCAGGGTCCTGATCCCCCACTATGTGAACGGCGAGAACTACCGCCTGTTTTCCTCGCTCGAAATCCCCATCGGCGAGGGTCTTTCGGGTTGGGTAGCCGAGAACCGCAAAAGCATTCTGAACGGCAACCCTTCGGTCGAAGCTGGATATCTGAACGATCCCGCCAAGTTCAGTACGCTGCGCTCGGCGCTGGCCGTGCCGCTCGAAGGCGTCAGTGGCGTGCTCGGTTCACTGACCCTTTACCGGGCCGACAGGGACGCCTTTTCGCGCGACCACCTGCGCATCCTGCTGGCCATCGTTTCCAAAGTCTCGCTAGCCATCGAAAACGCGCTACGCTTCCAGCTTGCGGAGGATTCCGCCACCACCGACTACCTGACCCTGCTCCCCAACGCCCGGTCCCTGTTCCTGCGGCTGGATAGCGAACTGGCGCGCTGCCGGCGGACCCTGGAGCCTCTTACGGTGCTGGTCTGCGACTTGGACGGCTTCAAACAGGTCAACGATCGCTTCGGCCACCTGGAAGGCAATAAAGTGCTGCGTTACGTAGCGGACGTGCTGCGCGAGAATTGCCGCGAGTACGACTACGTGGCGCGGATGGGTGGTGACGAGTTCGTGATCCTGCTGCCGGGCAGCGACCGGGAAGCCGTCTACCGCCGCATTTCGGAATTCCAAAGCATCGCCTGCAGCGAGGGGGAAACCGTGCACGGCGCCGGCATCGTCACCTTGAGCGTGGGGGAAGCGTTCTATCCCGACGACGGGTCGGATGCCGAGCAGTTACTCGCCGAAGCCGACCGCCGAATGTACAAATCGAAGCATTTGAACAAGACCGGGCGGAGCAACGGCATCCACCTGCTGTCGCCCGGCCATTTCGAGGCGATGGGCGCGGACGGCGGCCAGCCCGGCTCGGTGAATTGATGTCCGCCGGGAAACACTATGTCCATCTGCTCGTTTCGCTCGCCGTTACCGTGCTGATAGGCGGCTTTCTGACCGCCGCGCTGGTGCGTCTCAGTCCGGGCTTCGGCGTGGACGAACACTCGCTCGATCCCACGCGCGATGTGGCGGCCCTGCGGGCGCGGCAGGCCGAGCGGCCAGAGCAGCGCGGTTTCCTGGTTTACTCGGTGCGCCACACGGCCGCGATGTTTCGCGGGGATTTTGGGGTCTCTCGAAACTGGAATCGCCCGGTGGCGGACTTGCTCCGCGAACGCTGGCCCGTGACCGCCCAACTGATGGGAATCGGAATCCTGGGCGGATGGGCGCTGGCCCTGGCTTTCGCCTTGCCAGGAGCGATCTATCCCAGCCGGATTTGGAATGCGCTGGCCACCGGTCTGAGCGGCTTGCTTTTGTGCGTGCCATCGGCTGCGCTGGCGCTGCTCATCTTTGTCTACGCCGGGCCGGTGCGCGCCGTTGTGGCGCTGGCCGTGTTTCCGAGGATCTTTCAATATCTGCAGAATGTGCTGTCGCACGCCGCCGCGCAGCCGCATGTGATGGCGGCCAGAGCACGCGGCATCGGCCCCAGGCGAATTCTGTTATGGCACATTCTCCCCGTAGCCGCGCCGCAGGTGCTGGCGCTGGCCGGCGTGTCCGTGAGCATGGCATTCGGTGCGGCCGTAGCCGTGGAGGTGGTGTGCGATCTTCCCGGCATCGGCCAACTCGCCTGGAAGGCCGCGCTGGCGCGCGATCTGCCGTTGCTGGTCACCCTGACTATGTTGGTCACGCTTGCCACCCAGATGGCGAACGCGGCGGCTGGCATGGTCTCCGGCGAAGAGGGGCGCGCATGAAACGAGCCGGAAGTCAGAAGTCAGAAGTCAGAAGTCAGAAGAAAACCGGCCTTCTGTCTTCTGTCTTCTGTCTTCTGACTTCTGCTTTCTGTCTTCTGTCTTCTGCTTGCCGGCGTTTCCACGCCCGCCAGCTCGCGTGGGTCTTCCTCGCGCTTCTGTTTCTGGCGGCGCTCTTCTCGGATCGGATCGCGGGCGCATCCTACGCGCATCAGTTCCGCGATTTTCCCAGCGCGCCCATCTCCTGGCGTTTCCTCCTGGGCACCGATGCTCTGGGCCGCGACCGCCTCGCGCGCCTGCTGGCCGCTACGCGCATCTCGCTGCTGCTGGCGCCCGGGGCGGCCGTGTTTTCCACGGTGCTGGCGACGCTGATCGGCGGACTCGCCGGCTACTGCGGAGGCCTGATAGACCGCATCGCCGTACGCGCTATCGATCTGATGCTGTCCCTGCCCTGGATCTTCCTGTTAATCGCCGCCCGCGCCCTGCTGCCCTTGAATGTTTCGCCGACCGTCTCCGTGCTCATCACCTTCGCCATGCTGGGCGCCCTCGGCTGGGCCGGGCCGGCACGCGTGATTCGCGCTGGCGTGCGCGACATGCGCAACTCGGATTTCCTGCTGCAGGCGCGCGCCTGCGGATGCCGCGGCTTCCGCCTGCTGCTGCGCCAACTGGCGCCCAACCTTAAGCCCGTGCTGCTGGCCCAGTTCTGGACTTCCATTCCGCTGTTCATCCTGAGCGAAGCCAACCTCGGATTGCTAGGACTAGGCGTGTCCGACCCGCTGCCATCCTGGGGCAACCTGCTGCGCGAGTTGGAAACGGACCTGGCCTTTAATCCCGGCATTGTGGCCTGCCTGGCGTTGATGTTGGTGGTGCTGGGGTGCTTCAGGGTGGTGACTGAACAGAATACAGAAGTCAGAAGACAGAAGTCAGAATAACGGAGGATCGGGTAGCGGGGGCTGCATTCTGACTTCTGACTTCTGTCTTCTGACTTCTGCTTATACTTAGGCATGCTCTATGACGTCGCCGTGATTGGCGCCGGGGTATTTGGCGCGTGGACGGCGTATCATCTTCGTGCGGCCGGCCTGAAGGTTGTGTTGCTGGACGCGCATGGTGCGGCCCACTCGCGATCCAGTTCGGGCGGCGAATCGCGCATCATTCGTATGGGCTACGGCGCGGACGAGATTTACACCCGCTCCGCCATGCGTTCGCTTACATTGTGGCAGGAGTTCTGCCGCGGGGCCGGCCAGCCACTGTTTCACCAGACCGGCGTCCTCTGGACCGCGGCCGAAGGCGATCTGTACACCGAAAACACGCGACTGACGCTCGCCAGGTGCGGCGCGCCTTTTGAAGTGCTCAGCCCGGTGGAGTTGAAATCGCGATACGCCCAAATGGACTTCGCGCCCGGCGTAGGGGGCACCTTCGAGCCGGAGAGCGGCGCGCTGATGGCCCGCCGCGCCGTCGCGGCCGTTGTCGCCGATGCGGTGTGTCATGGCGTCGAGTTTCTGTGTGAAGCCGCTGCCGCACCACAGGGCGCTGGTTCGCCCCAGGAAGTTCGTACCGTTAGCGGAGGCTCGATTCGCGCGGGCGCGTTCGTATTCGCCTGCGGTCCGTGGCTGCCCAAGGTGTTTCCCGACTTGCTCGCCAAACGCATCGAGCCCACGCGCCAGGAGGCGTTCTTCTTTGGAACGCCGCCCGGTGACTCGCGCTTCGTTCCACCCGCCATGCCGGTGTGGATCGACTTCAGCGACCCGCGCGGGCCATACGGTTTCCCCGACCTGGAAAATCGCGGCGTCAAAATCGCCCTCGACCAGCACGGCCCGCCCATCGACCCGGATACCGCCGACCGCGTCCCATCCGCGGATGCGCTGGCCGCCGCGCGCGATTTGCTCGGCCAACGCTTGCCCGCTCTGCGGCACGCTCCGTTGGTGGAGGCGCGCATCTGCCAGTACGAGAATACGTCGAACGGCGATTTCCTGATCGACCGTCACCCGGACTTCACCAACGTCTGGCTGGTGGGCGGAGGCTCCGGGCACGGCTTTAAGCACGGCCCGGCCGTGGGCGAGTATGTCGCCGATCGCATCCTCGATGGCGGGCCGGTGGACCCGCACTATTCTCTGGCGGCCAAGGCAGAGACTCACAGCCGTACGGTCTTTTGAGGGGGTGCTGTACACTGGTGACAGGGCGCTGGTGATCCAAACGATCTTTGCATGGGCGGCAGCGAACCCATTCCTTCACCGCCGGTGGAACCGTGGTTCTGAGCCATTCATCGCCGAAAGGCGAAACTTTTGCTTACGTCACCCGCGATGGCAGGCTGACTATCGGCAGCAACTGTCGACCAGTTGTACTGGCTGCCTTGCGGTTCCTGGCGTCGACCATTTCCCGGCGAACACGATCCCGCTGTGGACCTGGACTGCTGCCTCAGTCGCCGGGGTATGGGACCGGGACGGCGGAGTGGATCGACGCGGCTTTCAGTCCGCCAAAGTCATAAACCCGGGTTTGGGCATCAGTTATATTTACGTGTGTGTAGCCTCGGGAACAATTAAACGCCCTAAGTACTTTTTGACGATTGCCAATCCATATGAAAATGGTTTTTTCCTTTCTCATTCCGCTATCGGTCGCGGCGATCTTCGGCGCGCGGCTGCGTGCCCAGCCGGCGGTGGCCGCCTATAAAGATCCATCGCTGGATATCGAGCGGCGCGTGAAAGACCTGCTGGAGCGCATGACTCCCCAGGAGAAGGCAGCGATGCTGAGCGGCTCGGGTTGGATGGAAAGCCAGCCGAACGCGCGGCTGGGCATACCCGCCATCAAAATGGCGGACGGTCCCATGGGCGTGCGGAACTGGCGCGGCCCATCCGCCGTCACCAACGCCGCGTCCACGGCGCCTGTTACGGCGACCGCATTTCCGGCCGGCATCGGCATGGCCGCGAGTTGGGACCTGGAACTGGTGGCGAGCGCGGCCCGCGTCATCGCGCAGGGCGTGAAGGCACTCGGACGCGACATGATTCTCGGACCCACCGTAAACATCAACCGCGTGCCCCTATGGGGCCGCAACTTCGAGGGCTATGGAGAGGACCCCTATCTGGCTGCGCGCATGGGAGTCGCGTACATTAAGGCCGTACAGAACGAAGGAGTGATTCCCTCGGTGAAGCATTTTGCCGCCAACAACGAGGAATACGAGCGCCATCGCATCGACGAGAAGATCGACGAGCGCACGCTCCATGAAATCTATTTCCCGGCGTTCAAAGCGGCCGTCGAGGAAGCCGGCGTGTGGGCGGTGATGTCGGCCTACAACAAGCTGAACGGCGAGTGGTGCGCCGAGAATCCCTACCTGCTGACGGAAACGCTGCGCAAGCGCTGGGGCTTTCGCGGATTCGTCATCTCCGACTGGGGCAGCACTTACAGCACCGAAGGAACCATCAACGCGGGCATGGATCTGGAGATGCCCGGCGGCGAACCCATGCGGATCTGGGCCAAGAAGCCCGAAACCAAACGGGACGGAAATGGCGCCGGTTGGCTCACTGCGGACAAGGTGCTGGCGGCGGTGTCGGCGGGGCGTGTGACCCAGGAGGCTGTGGATGAAGGCGTGCGCCGCATCCTGCGCGTGATGTTCACGGCTGGGCTGTTCGACCACGCGCACGCGGGCGGTGGCGAGGTGGATACGGCGGAGCAGCGCCAGGTGGCGCGCACGGCGGCCAATGAGAGCATCGTGTTGCTGAAGAATGCCGGCGTGCTTCCCCTGCGCGCCGAAAGCGCGCGCAAAATCGCCGTGATCGGTCCTAGCGCGGCACTGGCGCGGACCGGCGGTGGCGGCAGTTCTTTGGTACGCCCCAAGTACGCGATCGCGGCGCTCGCTGGCATCCTCGCTGCAATGAAGGAAGCCGCGGGATCGGGGGCCGATGTCGGCTACGCGTTGGGCGCTGCCATGGAAGGAGAGGATGCAGGCAAGCCGCCGCGGGAGTTGCGCGAGGAAGCCGTCGCGCTGGCCCGCAAATCCGATGTGGCCGTGGTCGTGGTGGGCTACTCTCCCAAGCTGGAAGGCGAGGGATTCGATCGCAAATCCATGGACCTTCCGGCCGGGCAGGACGAACTGATCGAAGCGGTTGCCGGCGCCAACAAGAACACCATCGTTGTAATTGCCGCAGGTGCACCCGTTACGATGACCCGGTGGATCGCCCAGGTGCCCGCGGTGGTGTATGCCTGGTATGGCGGGCAGGAGGCCGGGCATGCCATCGGCGATGTGCTGTTTGGAGCGGTCAATCCGTCGGGCAAGCTGCCGGTGACTTTTCCGAAAGCGTTGCAGGATTCGCCGGCGTACGGTCACTATCCGGGTGAGAACCTGCACGTGGAATACGCAGAGGGCATTTACGTCGGCTATCGAGGGTTCGACAAGCACGATGTCGAGCCGCTCTTTCCGTTCGGTCACGGCCTGTCGTATACCACTTTCGATTACAGCCAACTCAAGGTTTCACCCGGCAGAATCGTGGCGGGCAAGACGGTGAGTGTTAGCGTGACCGTGCGAAACAGCGGAACGCGCGCCGGGGCGGAGGTGGTTCAGTTATATCTGCAGCCGCCGCCGTCGCGGGTGGACCGTCCAGTGAAAGAGTTGAAGGGATTCGGTCGCATCATGCTGCAACCGGGGGAGACCAGGACGGTGTCGTTCGAGCTCGATAAGGCGGCGATGTCGTTCTACGATTCCGCGGTTCACGATTGGGTCGCCGAGCCGGGCCGGTTCACTGTGCTGGTGGGGGCGTCGTCCCGCGACATCCGGGCCAAGGGCGGGGTCGAACTGGCGAGATAGCGAGTGCGCGATAATGAAGTTCAGGCGGTCGATCCAAAACGTGCCCGGGTGGCGAAACCGGCAGATGCAAAGGACTTAAAAGTCCGATCCGGTCAGTCGTTGTTTCGTGCTATCTTTGAATCCGTGCGGGCGTGGCGGAATCGGCAGACGCACCGGACTTAAGCGAAAATTTGAGTGCCCGCCGGGAAACCGGCGATGGTAGAACTGCTCAAAGTCGGGGAACCCTGTGACATGGCGATCCCGAGCCAAGCCCTGCCGGAGCAATCAGCGTTCCGGTTGGGAAGGTGTAGAG
>JBEKPZ010000055.1:0-34962 GCA_049520215.1 Bryobacteraceae bacterium
GGTGCCCCAGGTCACGCCGGAGAGTTTCGCCATCTCCTTCACCCATGGCGCGCCCTGGTGGGTGAACGTCATTGGCAAATAGTAGTGCACGGTCACGATGATGTGACGATCATTCTCCGGCAGATTCAATGTGCCCAGCGCGTGGATGTTGTTCCAGGTTGCGGGCCCGATAATCACGTTGCGCTCCGGATTGGTCTTGCGGATCGTGGCCAGCGCCTCCCGCGCGTATTCGTTCCACAGTTCGGGAGTCAGCTTGCCGTTGGGCTCGTTCAGGATCTCGAAGACAACCTTGGCCGGCGCATCCCGATAGCGCTCGGATACCTGCTGCCAGAACGCGGCCAGCTTGAGCTTGCACGCCGCGGCATCCGCGCCGCAAACGGTGAAATCGTGTTCGTCCAGAATCACGGTCAGGCCGTTGGCCAGTGCCGTATTGACCGCCCAGTCCAGCGTCTTGAACCAGGCGGCGCTGAGCCGATTGTCCGCATCCATGTGCGCGAACGACTGCAGGTTGATCCGCACGGTCTGGAACCCGCCTTCGTGGATGCGCCGGAAGTGGCGCTCCTGGAAGCGCGCTTTGGAGAAGTCCTCCCATAGCGGATCGTACCCAATGATATTCAGGCCCCGGCCCATCTGTTTCACCTGCTCGAACGCATCCAACGGCGCCGCAGACACAAACTCGAGATAGTCGAGGTTGAAGTTTCCTTCTTTCAGTACCGACAGTTTCATCACGTGCATTCCCTGCTCCAGCTTCACCTGCGCCAGGGTCGCGATGCGCCAGATGTGCCAATGGGTCGTGGTGGGCAACAGGATCGGACCGGTGGCGTCGACGCCGTCAAAAGCGATGGCGATCTGCGCGGCGTCCGTGCGCGACGACATGTGCGCGTTGATGGTGTAGGTTCCCGACGCCTTTACATCGACACTATAGTTGACCCATTCGCCCGGCGCGGTCCAGCCCAGGTATAGCTCGCCAACCTTCTCCTGAACGCCGTCCACGGTCTTGTCGATGTTTTGCTTCGTGTAGGAGATGTCCACGCCTTCGTCTTGCCGGAATCGATCGAGGAAAGTGTCGCCCTTGTTTAACTCGCCGCTGCCGTGGTTCACGGCATCCGTGTCGTGGTACGCGACGCCTTCACCGCCGCTATCGTAAAGCTCCATTTCGATTCGTCCGGGAATCGCCTGCCGCCGGTCCTGATACGGTTTGCCCGGATAGCCGCTCTGGGCCTGGGCCGCCGCCATGCCGCCAACCGCGGCCGCCAGCATAAGGAGTCGCACTGTGACTCCGGGAAGTGAGAGAGCCTTCATGGCCACAAGTAAATCACGTGGCGCTACCCCGCGCAATCGATTGCGGCGCACGGTATATAGTGGACCTGAGATGAGACGCACTTGTTTCGCCGGGCTTCTGCTCCTTTGGTGTTCCGCCGGCAACGCCTGGGAGCGGCCGGAAGCCGAAGCGCGCCGCTGGACAGCGGCCAAATTCCTGGGGCGGGCAGAGGCTGCCCCCGCTACGGCGCACATGGTCGTGCGCGCCAAATCCGCAGTCATTTACAAAGACCGCATCCGCGGGCGCAAGTTCCGCATCGCCGGGCAGGATTTCGAGCGGGGAATCGGCATGCCGTCGCCGGGTGAAGTGGAGGTGTATCTGTCCGCGCCTGCCGCATCGTTCGAGGCCGTGCTCGGTGTAGACGGCAACGATCTCGGCTACTACTCGAATGCGGGCCGCGGCAACGTGGCCGCTTCCGTGGAGGCCGGCGGCCGCGAACTGTTCCGTTCCGCGGTCATGCACGAAGACATGCCGGGCATACCGGTCAAGGTGGACCTGGCGGGCGCGGTCGGCTTCCGCTTGAAACTGGCCGCCGCGGGCGAGAGAACGCGGACATATCAGGCCGAATGGGACCAGGCCGATTGGGCCGATGCGCATGTGAAGATGATGGACGGCAGCACGGTGTGGCTCGCGGCATTGCCGATGGGACCGCTGCCGGGAGCGTATTCGACCGATCCGCCGTTCTCGTTTCGGTATGCGGGCCGGGCTTCCGGCGAGTTGCTGCGGACCTGGCCGGCGAAGCGCGGCACGCGGCGCATCGACGAGCACCGCACGGAATACGTAACTACTTATACGGACCCGGAGACGAGCCTGGAAGTGCGCGCGGTGGCCATCGCCTATGACGATTTCCCGACCGTCGAGTGGACCGTCTATCTGCGCAACGGCGGGGCCGCGGCCACTCCCATCGTCGAAGATCTGCAGGCCATCGACACTCGCCTGGAGCGCACCCAGGAGCGCGAGTTCGTGCTGCACTACGCCAAGGGCAGCCCGAATTCCCCGACCGATTATGAGCCGCTCGAAAGCGTGCTTGGGCCGAAGGAGAGCAAACAGATCGCCAGCACGGGCGGCCGGCCCACCGACGGCCACCTTTGCTACTTCAACGTGGACCGCGGCGGCCAGAGCGCCATCGTCGCGCTGGGCTGGCCGGGACAGTGGTCGGCCGAGTTCACGCGCGATGACGGCAACGGGTTGCGCGTGCGCGCCGGGCAGGAGCTGACCCATTTCCGGCTGTTGGCGGGCGAGGAAGTGCGCACGCCGCTGGTGGCTCTCCAGTTCGCGGCAGGGGACTGGATCGCCGCGCAGAATGTCTGGCGCCGTTGGATGGTGGCGCACAACCTGCCGCGGCCCGGCGGCAAGCTGCCACCGCCGCAGGTGGCCAGCGGCAGCAATCGCTACACCATCGAGATGCAGGATGCCAACGAAGAAAATCAGTTGCGTTTTCTGAAACGCGATCTGGATTCCAGGCTGCCGATCGATTACTGGTGGATGGACGCGGGCTGGTATCCATTCCAGACTGGATGGTGGAACACGGGAACCTGGGAGCCGGACCCACGGCGTTTTCCGCGCGGGCTGGCGCCGGTCACCGCGGAAGCGCACGCGCACGGACTTAAGACCATTCTCTGGTTTGAGCCGGAGCGGGTGGCGCCCGGCTCCTGGCTTTATGAGAACCACCCCGAATGGCTGCTGGGGCGCGAGGGCAAAGACAAGCTGTTGTACCTGGGGAATCCGGAAGCGCGCCAGTGGCTCGCCGATCGCGTGAGCCGGCTCATCCGCGAACAGGGGATCGATCTCTATCGCCAGGACTTCAACTTCGAGCCGCTGGCTATCTGGCGGGCGAATGACGCGAGCGACCGGCAGGGCATCACCGAGATGAAGCACGTTGCGGGTTACCTGGCCTACTGGGACGAGTTGCGTCGCCGCTTTCCCGCGATGTTGATCGACACGTGCGCCTCCGGCGGAAGGCGCAACGACCTGGAGACGCTGCGGCGCGCGGTGCCCCTGTGGCGCAGCGATTTCGCCTATGAGCCCGCCGCCATGCAGCAAATGACCTACGGAATGGCATTGTGGATTCCGTATTTCGGCACCGCCGTCAATTCCGTGGACCCGTACATTTTCCGCAGCCAGATGACGCCGGCGGTGGCCATCGGGCTGGATCCGGCGCGCTCCGAAGACGGCTACCGAAATCTCGGCGGCTTGCTATCCCAGTGGCGCGGCATCGCCGATTTCTATGACGGCGACTACTATCCCCTGACCACATACAGCACCGAAGGCACGGCGTGGATGGCCTGGCAGTTCCATCGGCCCGAGCGGGGTGACGGCATGGTGCAAGCCTTCCGGCGGCCCGATAGCCCGTTCGAATCGGCGCGCTTCCGGTTGCGGGGGCTGGACCCGGCTCTGCGCTATAAGGTCGTGGACATGGACACGAAGCACGAATCTGAATACTTGGGAAGTGAGTTATTGGAGGCGGGTCTTCCCGTGTCGATCCCGGTTGCTCCAGGTGCGTTGATTCTGACCTACGCTCCGGCGCGGTCGCGGTAGTTTTGGTAGCGGAACCAGATGGTCCGAACGGTTGCGTTTTCAGTCCGCAGGATCGCCTAAAACACTGCCACGAACCGTCGAGCGCAGCTTTGGGCGGGAGGGTCGCGGGCGAGACCGCCACGCTTGGCCCATGTGGCCGACGCGGCTTCCGGGCGCCGGGCGTGCCAGGAAGGTAGAATCAAGAGAAGAAATGCCTGAGATAACCCGATTTTTTGGGATTGTGGTTAAGATGTACTTTAGAGATCACAGCCCGGCGCATTTCCACGCCGAATATGGGGAATACGAGGCTCTTGTTGAGATAGAGACGCTCGCCATCCTCAGGGGAGAGCTCCCAAGGAGAGCCATGGCGTTGGTACTCGAATGGGCAGCCCTTCATCGCCAGGAACTGAGAGCGGACTGGGAACGGGCTCGGGGTGGAACGCCTTTGGAATCCATCGCCCCACTGGACTAAGGAGGAGACATGAAATTGGTTCGCATCCGGGAAGCCAAGCCGCTGGGCAACTACCGCGTACAGCTCACTTTGACCGACGGTCGCGTAATCGAGAGAGATCTTGGACCAATGTTGAAAGGTCCGGTTTTCTCTGAGATTCGGAACGACAAGATGCGGTTTATGGAGTTTCGTGTGGAAGGCGGCACGCTGGTTTGGCCTGCCGGCGCCGACTTGTGCCCGGATGTCCTGATCTGGGGTGGCTTGCCGCCGGCCGATACCGCTGTGGACGCAGCGTGAGATTGCAGGAGAATCTAACGATGAAGACGAAGGCCGCTGCTGCGAAGAAAGCTTCCGCGCCAAAGACTGTGGTCCCTAAATATCCCCGGCACTCGCTTGAGAAGGTTCTGCGGGTTCCGAAAGCCATCCTCGACCAGAACGCAGGCAAGGAATGTTCTGACGAAGACACCGCGACATTCCTCGGTATCAAGTACAACAAGGGACCCTACGCGCTCGAACTAAGCTCCGCCCTGAAATTCGGGTTGCTTGAACGCCCGTCGGTCGGCCGCATTGCTGTATCGGAGCTGGCGAAAAAGATCCTCCGGCCGCAAAATGAGCAGGAAGAACTCGTTGGGCTGCGTGAGGCGGTCCTGAAGGCCCCGGATATTTCGACTGTCTATAGCCACTACCGCGGCGAGAACCTGCCGGACATGCAGTTCTTCGATAACGCCTTGGTCGACAAGTTCGGCATCCCGAAGGACAAGGTCGCCGAATTCAAAACAATTTTCTTCGACACGCTCAACAAAGCGAAGCTGATCGAGGAGCACAACGGCAAACAGCGGTTGCTCGACGTTTCGGGCGACGTGCCCGCCACGTCCGGATCATCCGACGTGCTGAAGAAGCTTGAGAAATCCGTGACGCTCGAAGCTGGGGACTCCTGCTTCGTCATGATGCCATTCGCAGCCCCACTCGGGAACTACTACGAGAAAGTCTACAAACCCGCCATCGAGAAGGCAGGCCTCAAACCAGTCCGTGCCGACGCAGAGATCTTCGGCACCGGCAAGATCATGGACCAGGTATGGTCAGGAATAGACGCCGCCAAGGTCCTCGTCGCCGAAATGACCACGCGCAACCCCAACGTCTTCTATGAGCTGGGATTGGCGCACGCGCTCAAGAAGCCGGTCGTCCTCGTCTCATCCAACGAGGGCGACGTGCCCTTCGACCTCAAGCATATCCGGGTAATCTACTACGACGTTACCGATCCGTTCTGGGGTACGAAGCTTCTAGACAAGGTCGCCGAGAACATCCTCTCTGCAATCCAGAACCCGGAGGAGGCGGTCTTCAAGGGCGAGGGCGACTGAAACTTCAAGATCGCGTGAGCACGCGTGAGCAGAACACCCGTAAGTTGCAGAGGGATTGGTAGCGCTAACGGTCGCGGCTGGGTTAACTTGCGATTGCGGTAGGTTATACCATATGAAGATGCGATCCACCTCCCGCCGCTCGTTTCTAACCACCGCCGCCGCGGCCACGGCCGCTTCACTCCAGGCGCGCGCTCTCGCGACAGTCGGCGTGCAACCGTCCGCACCGTGCTGCCGAAGAGGCCGCTCGAAACCTTGCGCGCCATCGAGCAGATCGGCTATCGCGAGGTGGAATGCACCGCGGATGGCCTCGACGGCATCTGGCCGAGCTTGAAAAAGACTTCGCTGAAGGCCGTTAGCGTACACCTCGACCCGCAGTTCTTCATCCACCAGCCGGAGAAACTGCCGGCCGCGCTCGAAGATGCCAAGAAGCACGGCTTCGAATACGTGGTCTGCCCGTGGATCGATCCGCGCGACCGCGGCGGCGTGGAGATGATTCGCAAACTGGGCGCGACCCTCAACCACGCCGGCGAGCTGTCGCGCAAAGCCGGCATGCGCCTCTGTTATCACAATCACGCTTTCGAATACCAGCCCGCCGGGGATGGCAGATTGCTCGACGTGCTGATGAAGACCACCGACCCCACGCTTGTCAGTCTGGAGTTGGATGTGATGTGGGCGCACGTGGCGGGCGCCGATCCGGTCAGCGTGCTGCGACAATACGGCAATCGCATTCCGCTGGTGCACTTAAAGAATGTTGCGCCGGGCGTGAAGCCGCGCTTCAACGAGAACATCCCGAGCGCCGCGTTTCACGATCTGAGCGACGGCGCCGTGGATATCGCCGCGGTCATTCGCGCGGCCAAGCAGGCCGGCGTGAAACACTACTTCGTCGAACAGGACGAGACGCCCGGCGATCCCATCGAATCGCTGCGCAAGAGCTTCCAGTACCTGGAAAGCCAGGGTTAACAGCCCTGACCGGAACGCAACCGCGCCGGCATCCGTCTGCCGTTATTGCAGCCAACTGACGTATTCATAATCGGCGGCGGCCCAGCAGGCTTGGCAGCCGCTATCGCCGCACGCCGCAAGGGTTTCGATGTGACACTTGCGGACGGCGCGCGCCCGCCTATCGACAAAGCCTGCGGCGAAGGCCTGATGCCCGATGGTCTGGCGGCGCTGCGCAGTCTGGGTGTGGCGCTGGACGCCGCGGATGCACAGCCGTTCGGCGGCATTCGATTCGTGGGCTGCGGCGTGTCCGTGGAGTCGGCGTTTCCGGAAGGTTATGCGCTCGGTGTGCGGCGCACCGTCTTGCATTCCAGGATGGTGGAAGCGGCGGCAGCCGCCGGCGTGCGCATGTTGTGGGGCACGCCAGTCTCCATGGCGGACCGGACCATACCCGCCCGTTGGATCGTGGGCGCGGATGGCTTTCATTCGCGAGTGAGACGCTGGGCCGGGCTCGCCGCGAAGCCGCCGGTCGACCAGCGCTTCGGCTTCCGCATACACTATCGCGTCGCGCCTTGGAGCGACTACATGGAATTGCACTGGGGCGCGGGCTGCCAGATCTATGTCACACCGATCGGCGCGCAAGAGGTTTGCGCCGCGCTCATTTCCCGCGACCGGCGCCTGCGGTTGGATGAAGCGCTGGCGCAGTTCCCGCAGCTTGCCGCGCGCCTGGCGGGTGCACCGCGCGCGACTACCGAAAGGGGCGCGGTCACGGCAAACCGCCGCCTGCCTCGCGTCTACCGCGGCAATGTCGCGCTCATCGGGGACGCCTCCGGCTCGGTGGATGCGATCACCGGCGAAGGGCTGTGCCTGTCGTTCCATCAGGCGATCGCGCTGGCCGATAGCCTGGCATCCGGAGATCTCGCGCCTTACCAGGCAGCGCACCGCAGGTTGGCCCGGCGCCCCACTCTGATGTCGAAGCTGATGCTCACCATGGATCGGCGAACGTGGCTTCGGAAGCCTGCATTCCGCGCCCTGGCATTCGAGCCGCGCATCTTTCAAAGACTGCTATCCTTCCACTTATGCGCGCCGAATTGCTCCTGACCGCGCTGACCGCTTGCGCCGCAGCATTGGGCCAGGAAGTGGTGCTGAATCCGGACCCCACGCACACCACGGTGCGATTTACATTGCCGGCCACTCTGCACACGGTGCACGGCAGCTTCAAGCTGGCCCACGGAGCCGTCCGCTTCGATCCGGCCACGGGCAAGATTTCCGGCGAAGTGGTGGTCGATGCCACCAGCGGCGAGAGCGGCGACGAATCGCGCGACCGCCGTATGCACAAGGAGATTCTCGAAAGCGCGAAGTATCCGGAGATCGTCTTCACGCCGGATCGCGTGGATGGCGCGGTGGCTCCGCAGGGGGCGTCGCAAATTCAGGTACACGGAATCTTCCGCATTCACGGCGCTGCGCACGAGATTACGATTCCGGTCCAGGTGCAGATGAACAACGGCCGGGCGTCCGCCAAGACGAACTTCGCCATCCCTTACGTGAAATGGGGAATCAAGAACCCCAGCACCTTTTTGCTGCGCGTGAGCGACAAAGTGGAGATCGAAGCAGCCACGGGTGCGCTACCCTAAGACCATGTCCAAACGCGAAACCACTACGCTCGCCGGGGGATGTTTCTGGTGCCTGGAAGCTGTCTATGACGATATGGAAGGCGTGCTCTCCGTAGAATCCGGATACATGGGCGGCCGCCAGCCGAATCCGACGTATCGCGACGTATGCACGGGCGACACCGGTCACGCCGAGGTGGTGCAAGTCACCTTCGATCCGGATGTCGCTTCCTTCCGCGACATCCTGGAAGTCTTCTTCGCCATTCACGACCCGACCACTCTCAACCGGCAGGGCAACGATTCGGGGACGCAGTACCGCTCCGCCATCTTCTATCACTCGGATGCGCAGCGCGCGACGGCCCAACAGGTGATTCGCGAGTTGACGGCGGCCAAGGCTTTCCACGATCCGATCGTGACCGAGGTCGCGCCCGTATCGGCGTTCTACGTGGCGGAAGATTATCATCAGGAATACTTCGCCAACAATCCGCAGCAACCGTATTGTTCGTACGTGGTGGCGCCGAAGGTACAGAAGTTCCGGCACAAGTTCGCGAAAAAGGTGAAGCAGGCAGGGTAATGCAGGAAGTTATGGAACTCTCCGGGGTCCTGGATCGTATTCCAGGCATGGAGAACCTGCTGGCCGATTTGCGCCACGCCTTTCGCGTGTTCCGGAAGAGTCCCGGTTTCACGGCTATCGCCGTCGCAGCGCTGGCTCTAGGTATTGGCGCCAATACCGCCATCTTTTCGGTGATCAATGTAGTCCTGCTGAAGCCGCTGCCGTATCCGGAGCCGGGCCGGATCATGCAGATTGCACGCAAATTCCCCGGTGGAACCGGCGGCTCGTCGTCCATCCCGAAATTCAATGTCTGGAAGAACAACGACGCCTTCGAGGCCATGGCCGCGTTCGATTTTGGCGGCGTCGGCATGAGCGTTGGCACCAGCGACCACGCCGAACAGGTGAAAGGCATCCACGTCTCCTCGGAGTACTTCAAAGTGTTTGGCGTATGGCCCACGCTGGGCCGTGGCTTCACTGCGGATGAGGATTTGCCCAACGGCCCGAGAGTGGCGGTCGTCAGCTTCCAACTCTTCAGCCGGCGGATGGGCGGCGATCTACGCCTGGTGGGGCAGCCCCTCGATATCGCCGGCGCTCCCACTACGGTAATAGGAGTCTTGCCGGCCACCTTCCAGTCGGAACCGCCGGCGGATATCTTCATTCCCCTGCAAGCCGATCCGAACAGCATCAATCAGGGCCACTACCTGATGGTTGCCGGACGCCTCAAGCCGGGTGTGACGATAGCATCCGCCCAGGCTGCCATGAAGATCGCCGGCGAGCGATTCCGCCAGGCGAACCCCAAGTGGATGGATAAGACCGAGAGCGTGGGAGTGGTTCCTTTCCAAGACGCGATGGTGGGCGACGTGCGGCTGCCATTGCTCATCTTGCTGGGCGCGGTGGGCTTCGTGTTGCTGATCGCCTGCGCCAACGTGGCCAATTTGCAACTCGCGCGCGCGGCCACGAGGCAGAGAGAAATGGCCATCCGCACCGCCATCGGCGCAAACCGCTGGCGGATCGTGCGGCAGTTGCTGACGGAAAGCGTGCTGCTGGGCCTGGGCGGCGGCGCGCTCGGCTTCTTGATTGGCGCGTTGGGCATGCGGGCGCTGCTGGCCATCGCGCCGGGCGACCTGCCCCGCATCAACGACAGTATGCATGCCGCCAACGCCGTCTCGGCGCTGGATTGGCGCGTGCTGTGCTTCACGCTGGCCATTTCGTTGGCCACCGGCATCCTGTTCGGATTGTTTCCGGCCGTGCACGTCTCCCGGTTCGACGTGAACTCGTCGCTCAAGGATGCGAGCGGCCGCTCGGGAACGGGCCGCCATCAAAACCGTGCGCGAGGCTTTCTGGTTGTCAGTGAGATCGCCTTAGCCGTGATTCTGTTGGTGTGTGCAGCACTCATGATCCGTACGTTCGCCAGCCTGCGCGCGGTGAATCCGGGCTTTGATCCGCACAACATCCTGACCCTGCAGACTTCGCTCTCCGGCGGCCGGTACGGCTCTACCGCGCAGGTCGACAACCTGATCCGGCAAATGACGCCGCGCCTGGAAAGCCTGCCGGGAGTGCAATCCGCGGCGACGGCCCTGATGCTGCCCATCGAAGGGGGCGTCGACTTGCCTTTCAACATCGCCGGCAAGCCGCCCGCCAAGGGCAATATGTACAACGGCGACGAGCAGTGGCGGTCCGTGTCTGCACATTACTTCACGGCGTTCAAAATCCCGCTCCTGCGGGGAAGAGTCTTCAGCGAGCACGACTCGGGAAACTCCGCCCGCGTGATCGTCATTAATGAGGCCATGGCAAAGAAATACTGGCAAAAGGAAGATCCCATCGGCCAAAGCATGACGCTCGGCACAGGTCTGGGTCCCGAATTCGAAGAGCCCGCGCGCACGATCGTGGGCATCGTCGGCAATGTACGCGAAAACGGGTTGACCGATTCCAATCAGGGCGTGATGTATGTGCCCGCCGGTCAGGTCACCAACGGCCTGACACAACTTGCGAACAAGGTGCTGCCGCTGAGTTGGGTGGTGCGCACGTCACAGGAACCCACGGCGCTGGCCCCCGCGATTCAGCGCGAGTTTCTGGCTGTGGACGGGCAGTTGCCGGTTTCCAAATTCCGCACCATGGAACAGGTGATCTCGGAATCCACGGCGCGCGCGAATTTCACTATGCTGCTGCTGACCATTTTCGCGGGCACGGCTTTGCTGCTGGCGGCCCTCGGAATATACGGATTGATGTCGTACTCGGTGGAGCAGCGGACCCAGGAGATCGGCATCCGCGTGGCGCTGGGCGCCAGCGGCAGCGACATGCTGCGCATGGTAATCGGACGCGGCCTGCTGCTGGCGGGGATCGGACTGGCGGTGGGGTTAGCCGCGGCGTTTGGCCTTACGCGACTGCTCTCGGCCCTGCTATTCGGGGTGAAGGCCAGCGACCCGATGGCATTTGGCGCGGTCGCGGTTACGCTGGCGGCAGTGGCCTGGGTGGCGGTCTACATTCCGGCGCGCCGGGCGACGCGCATCGATCCACTCATCGCGCTGCGCTACGAGTGAGGCCGGGCGGCGGCGCGCGTGGCGCGGAGATTCGCCAACGTCCGGCGATGGAATCGGGCGAGGATACCCGGATTGATGCGCATCAGCCACCAGGCCAGGCGTGCGTAGATCGGGAACACCATGATCGCTTCGTTGCGCTCTACGCCGCGCAGAATGGCGCGCGCGGCGTCCGGGGCGGAAACCAGCTTTACGGGGAGCTTCGCCAGAAACTCGTCCTTATCGATGTGGGTGCCGATAGCATTCTCGTAGATGGCCGTGTCCACAAAGCCGGGACACACCACGCTTACGCGTACGCCGAAACCCTCGGCCTCCGCGCGCAATGCCGTGGATAGAGCCACTACGGCGCTCTTCGTCACTGAGTAAGGCGCCAGGCCCGGTTCGCCGACCAGACCGGCGACGGAAGCGGTGTTGACGATGTGGCCGGAGCCTTGGCGCAGCATCGCGGCGTAGGCGGCGGTGGCCCCGTAGATCACTCCCCACAAGTTGATGTCGATGGCCTTGCGCCAATGATCGAGCGAGAGGTCGCGCACTTCGCCGGCCACGCCGACGCCTGCGTTGTTGAACATGTAATCCAGGCGGCCGTGCGTGCGTACGGTATCTTCCACCAGGCGTTCCACATCCTGGGCGCGCGTGACATCGAGGAGCGCTGCCGTGGCCCGGCCGCCATTCGCAGCGATCGCCGCGGCCACTGCTTGCGCGCCTGCGGCGTCGATATCGGCCACCACAGCTCGCGCGCCGCGGCGGGCCAACTCCTGGCAGAGCGCGCGACCGATGCCGGAAGCGCCGCCGGTCACGATGGCGACGCGGTCGTGGAAAGAGTTTGTCAATTCGCGATTATAACCCTGCGAGGAAGAGGCCGATTGACAATCGGCCGGCAGGTTGCCAACGTTGCCAACCTGCCCCACAAGCCCCACATTGGTACAATCTCCTCAAATGGAACCAGCGCCGATCACGGTGAAGTATTGCTCGGAATGCGGCCAGCCATGGCCCGTGGAGGAACTCGCCCGCTTCGGCGACCGGCTGATCTGCGCGAACTGCAAGATCGCCTATGCGCAGAAGCTGCGCGAAGGAGTGGCGTCGGCGGCAACCTTCATTTATGCGGGCTTCTGGATACGCTTCGCAGCCGTGCTGCTGGACGGCATTATCCTCTTTGTGGCCGGGGTGGTGGTGCAGTTACTCTTCGCGCCGATGACGCGAACCGGTCGCATGGATCTGATGCTGATGGCGCTGGGGTTCGAGTATCTGATCGGCATGATTATAGGCGCCACTTACGAAGGCCTGTTCATCAGCCGCATGGGCGCGACACCGGGCAAGATGGCGCTGGATCTGAAGGTGGTTCGTCCCGATGGAGGTCCGATATCGCTGGGCCGCGCGGTGGGCCGCTACTTTGCGAAAATCGTAAGCGGGATTATTCTGATGATTGGCTACATCATGGCGGGGTTCGACTCCGAGAAGCGTGCATTGCACGATATGATGTGCGATACGCGCGTGATCAAGGCGATTAAACCGCCGCTGTAAAATGCCGGTACCCTGCAACCGCTGCAACCGTCCACTGCCCAGGTGGGAGCTCGCCGGGCAGCAAGCCGCGTTGTGTCCGGAGTGCGGCGCCCGGAGTATCGTGCGCGTCTTTCCGGCCCTGTTCTATGCACCGAGCGGTCCGGTGGCGACGGAGGCCGCGGCGGAGGGCGAGGCCACCTGCTTCGACCATCCCGGCAAGCGCGCGGTGGCCTCGTGCAGCCGTTGCGGCCGGTTTGTATGCCAGCTTTGCTCGGTCGAATTCAAGGGCGCGGTGTGGTGCCCATCGTGCTTCACGGCGGGCGAATACAAGGCTAAGACCGTGGAGTTCGAAAACTCCCGCACGCTGTTCGATTCCACGGCGCTGATCGTGGCCCTAGCTCCGTTGCTGGCGTGGCCGTTCACCGTAGTCTCCGCGCCTATTGCGCTGTTTATTGCGCTGGTCTATTGGAATCGGCCGCTCAGCCTGGTGCGGCGCTGGCGGTGGAGATCGGCGCTGGCCGCGGCCATCGCGTTGTGCGAGATCGGCGGCTGGGTCTGGGGCATCGCGTATGTTGTGCTGAAGGCGGGGACGGGGCGTGGCTGATACCGGGCAGAAGTACCGCAAGCTTCCGGGGCGCCGCCGTGGGTTCGTCGTTTCGGCCAGCTTGTGGACCGGCACGGATCATTTACTTCTAGTCAGATCCACTAGGTTTCAGGAGCAGTACAAGAGATTCTACTTTCGCGATATTCAAGCTATTGTCATTACCAAAGTCCCCCGCCTGATGATTTCAACGCCCATGCTGGCAGTTGCCGTGATTCTGCTGATTGGCATCTTGATCGTGCGCGCGCGCGTGCCCGCGCTGACCGGCTGGGGCTGGCTGCTGATGGCGGCTTTGGCGGCGGGCTGGATTTATATTTCGACCGCCCAGAGTTGCACGTGCCGGTTGTATACGGCCGTCAGCCGAGAAGATTTGCCGTCACTCTACCGCATGGGGACGGCGCGCAAGGCGCTGGCGGAACTGGAGCAGCGGATTGCCCAAGTCCAGGGCGTGTTCACCCAGGATTGGGCCGAAGCGGCCGATTTGCGCGCGCTGGGGCCGGTGGATGCGGCGAGTTATCCTGCCGCCGCTGGAAGCCGGCCCGTAGTGGGGCGCAGGCGCACCTGGGTTTCGGATATCTTTCTGGCCAGCCTCTTCGCCGATGCGGTAATCACCATGCTCGAGATGCGCACGCCGAGCGCGTGGCTGGCGAATGTGTCGGTGACTTTGACCGTGGTGCAAATCGCCACCGCCATCTGGATCTTTGTGCAAAAGCATCGCGGCATTCTGCGGAGCGGCATGCAGAGACTGGCGATTGTCGCGTTGCTGTTCATCGGCGGCATCACGTATGCGCAGATGATTGGCGATGCCGTGGACGCGGCGTTTGCGGGCAAGCGTGGCCCTCTCGCCGTGCGCGCGCGGGCGCGCTCCGGCGTGGTGCTTCCTATATATAGCGGAGGCGCGGCGCTGCTGGCGGTCGCGGGGTTCGTGCTATCCTTCAAACCGGAATGACGGGCGCCCTGATTCATCAGCGCTGCTGGAACCATGAGCTGCGGGAAGCGGTCTGCCGGTGTCCGGCGTGCGGCCGTCATTTCTGCCGGGAGTGCGTGACGGAGCACGAATCGCGGCTGCTGTGCGCGACATGTTTGCAGTCGATTGCCCGCGCCGCTCCGGCGCGCCGGCACCGCTCGCGCGCGCTGCTTGCGCCCCTGGCGGCTCTAGGAGGACTGCTGCTGTCCTGGTCGATCTTCTATATCGGCGGCGAGATTCTGCTGGAAATCGCGGCACGAGCGGAGCATGCATGGCGCATCCGTTAGCGCGCGCGGGCGCGCTCGATCTGCTCGAAGACGCAGTGCATACGCTGCGGGCCGCGCCGCTCGCGACCATTGCTTCCCACTGGATCGGCAGCGTGCCTTTTGCGCTGGGCCTGCTGGTCTTCTGGAATGACATGACGCAGCCGCGGACGTCCGATGCGACTTGCGCGCTGGAGGCGTTAGCGCTGGCATTGCTGCTGGTTTGGATGAACTGCTGGCGCGCGGTATTCGCGGGACGGCTGGATCGTCAGCTCGGCGGGCGGCCGGAATTGCCGTGGACGCGCCGGCGGCTCTGGCGGCTGGTGGCGAGCCAGGCATTCCTCGCCGGGACCAAGCCGGTGGCCATGGCGCTGGCGGTTGGCATGATTCTGCCGCTGCCGTGGATGGCGGCATTTTACCGGAGTGCGGCGGCGCTGGCGGACCGCGAGGATCTGGACTTGGCGCAGCTTGTGGCCCAGGCGCGCAAGTTGGCCGGCTTCGAGCAACGGCAGGGCTGGGGCATACTGCTGCTCCTCACAGTGTTGTATCTGATCTTGTTGCTGAATGTGGTGATCCTGCTCGCGGTGCTGCCGCAACTGGTGCGGATGCTCACCGGGTATGAGTCCGTTTTCAGCCGGGGCGAGACATACTACGTGGACAATTCATTATTCTGGCTGGCGGCGATGGCGCTGGCCTGGACGGTGTTCGATCCGTTCACGCAGGCGGTCTATTGCCTGCGCGGCTTTCACCTGGAATCGCGCGCGACCGGAGAAGATTTGCGCGCGGCTTTGCGCGTGGTGGCGTCCGCCGCCCTGCTTGTACTCGGTGTCTTTGTGGGGCAGGCCCGTGGCCTGCAGCGGCCTCTCAGGCCGCTGGATCTCGACCAATCCATCCGCCAGACTTTGCAATCACCCGAATACGATTGGCGATTGACGCCCTCCGTCGCGAAACGGGCAACCAATGTTCCGTGGCTGGTCACCGTAACCGACCGTTTAGCGGACACCGTCCAGCGGGGGCTGCGCAGCGTTGGCGATGCCATGGGGCGATTGCTGAAGTGGCTGCGCGAGAAGTTTTCGAGCCCGTCCTCTCACGAGACTGGTGCGCCGCCCGGCTCGGCCTTGCACTGGAGCGTCTACGCGATCATTGCCGCGCTGCTGGCTCTGGCTGGGCTGATCGCGTGGCGACTGCGGCGCGCCAAAAGCAAGCCGGCACGCACGGTGGGTGCGGGCGGCCTGGCCGTCAGCTTACAGGACGAGAATCTGCTGGCCGACCGGCTTCCGGAAGAGGAGTGGATCGCGCTGGCGGACAGTTGCGCAGGCGGAGGCGATTATCGTGCCGCTCTGCGGGCTCTGTATCTCGCCAACCTTGCATGGCTGGGAAGCCACGAATGGATCGCCATTCACCCGGGCAAAACGAATCGCGAGTATGAACTGGAGGTCAGGCGCAGGGCGCGGGAGTTTCCGGAAGCGCGCGCGCTGTTTGCGGTGAACGTGATCAGCTTCGAGCGCGCCTGGTATGGCAGGCACAGCGTTAGCGCGGAGGATACCGAGGCTTTCCGGAAGCGTCTGCAGCAGATCAAGGCGGCGGCATGAGGAAGTCCGGCTCCACGGCGCTGCTGGCGTTTCTGGCTGTGGCCTTCGGCTGCGGGGTCCTGTATCTTTTCAACCGGCAGTTTGCGGGCGGCGATGCTTATCCGGCATATTCCACGCTGCGCAGCGACCCGGCCGGGGCCAAGCTGATTTTCGAGAGTTTGAGCCGCCTGGCGGGCGTGACGGTGGCGCGCAGTTACCAACCTCTGGAGCGCGTGGTGGATCGCGACAGCACGGTTTTGGTGTTGGGGATGGAGCCGCACACCTTCGCCATGCAGCCCGATACCGAGATACACGCGCTGGAGGAATTTGCGCAACGCGGCAATAGGGTCGTGTTTGGGATGGGGGAGGCTGCTGGGCGGGAGCCGCCGCGGACGGCCCCGATCGAAACGCTGTGGGGCGTGCGCTTCGGCCTCGACTTCGACAAAGAAGGCCGCGGCAATCTGTACTTCGCCGATGCGAAGAATTGGGAAGTCGTGGAGCGGAACGGGACGCGGCCGGTGGTCATCGAAAAGGCGTTCGGAAAAGGGAGCGTCGTGCTGGTGGCAGAGGGCCGGCTGTTCGCCAATCAGTCTGTCGCGGAGGCGCAGCAGACGGCGCTGCTGGCGCGCGTGATCGGCCCGCACACGCGGATCGTATTCGACGAAGCGCACTTCGGTATCGTGGAGAGCGGCAGCGTGGTCGCACTGGCGCGACGATTCCGGTTGCACGGCCTGGCGCTCGGCCTGGCGATCTGCGCGATGCTATTCATCTGGAAGAATGCGTCCAGTTTCCCGCCGGTGGTAAGCGCGCCGCGGGAGGAGAGAGTCTTTGGGCGGACCTCCGTGGCCGGCCTGGTGACGCTTTTGCGAAGGCACATTGCGCCGGACCGGCTCGCCGCGGTGTGCTGGCAGGAATGGCTGAAGGGCCAGGCGCGCGACATCGCACCCGCGCGCCGCGCGCAGGCGGAAGCCCGGTTGCGCGAAATCGAAACAATGATGCGCGCGAAAGGAGCACTTTGAATCTAGATCAATTTCAAGCGGCCATCGAGCGCGTTACCGGCGAGATCGGCAAGGTGATCATCGGCCAGCAGGATGCCATCCGCCAGTCGCTGGTGGTGATCCTGACCAACCAGCATGCGCTGATCGAAGGCGTGCCGGGCCTGGCCAAAACTCTGCTCGCGCGCACACTGGCGCGCGTGCTGGGATGCGAGTTCAACCGCATTCAATTCACGCCCGACCTGATGCCGGCGGACATCACGGGCACCAACGTTTTCAACCTGCAGCGCAACGAATTCTCGCTGATCAAAGGCCCGGTCTTCACCGCGTTCCTGCTGGCGGACGAGATCAATCGCGCGCCGGCGAAGACCCAGTCCGCGCTGCTGCAGGCGATGCAGGAGCGCACCGTGACGATCGATCGCGAGACGCATTCGCTATCGCCGAACTTCACCGTTTTCGCCACGCAGAATCCCATCGAATCGGAAGGCACGTATCCATTGCCGGAGGCGCAGAAAGACCGCTTCATGCTGAAGATTCCGATGACTTGGCCGCAGCGGGAAGAAGAGCTCGACTTGGCGCGCCGCAGTCTGGATGAGCATGCGCCGGAGGCGGTGCTGTTGCGTGGCGAAGTCCACCAGTGCCTCTCCCACACTGAACTAGCCGACCTGCGCGCCGCATTGCAACTGGTGCAGGTGAGCGAGCAGCTTGTGGAGTACGTGGTGGAAGCGGTGCGGCGCACGCGCACCGACGACAGCGTGCTGGTGGGCGCAGGGCCGCGCGCCACACAAGCTCTGCTGGCGGGCAGTCGCGCTTGGGCCGCGCTGGCCGGACGCGATTTCGTCAGCCCCGACGATGTGCGCGCCATGGCATCGCCGGCGCTGGAACACCGTTTGCTGCTGCGGCCCGAATCGGAGCTGGAGGGCGTGCGCACGGGCGAAGTTCTGGATCGTATTCTGCACGAGGTGCCAGTGCCGCGATGATCGTACCCGGTTCGCGCGCCTTGCTCGCCGCCTCGCTGGTGGTTTTGCCCGTAGCCACCCTGGCCGGCATGATGCCCAGACTGGCGGTGCCCTGCGCAGGGATTTTGGCGGTGTGCTTCGCGGCGAGCGTGGTGGATGCGATGGCCGGCCGGCAGCGCGTGGCAGCGTTCGGCGCGTGCGCCCCCGAGATGGTGCGGCTCACCAAGGATGTCCGGGCGGACGTTACCATCACGCTGGAGAATCGCTCGGCGCGGACGTTGGCCGTGCGTGCCGGGTTAGCGATGCCGGAGGGCGTCGCATCCGAGCGGCTCACCGAGAGCGTCACGTTGCAGCCCGGCCGATCCACGTTGGCCTGGCCTTGCACGGGCACCACGCGGGGCGATCATGCGTTGCGCGATCTGCATGTGGAGACTTCCTCGCCGCTGGGGCTGTGGCTGGCGCGCGCGCGCGTGCCGGTGGAGTGCAACCTGCGCGTCTATCCGAACCTGCGGGATCGCGCCACGGCGGCGCTGTTCCTGCGCGCGCCGAATGCGGGCATGCGCGTCCACCGGCAGGTGGGCAAGGGACGCGAGTTCGAGCGGCTGCGCGAGTACATGCCGGGCGATAGCTATGAAGACATCCACTGGAAGGCCACGGCTCACCGGCGCAGTCCGGTGGTGAAACTCTATCAGGTGGAGCACGCGCAGGAAGTATACGTGGTGGTGGACGCATCCCGCCTGTCGGCGCGCGAACAGATTCTGGAGAGCTATGTGACGGCCGCGCTGCACCTGGCGCTGGCCGCCGAGCGCCAGGGCGACCGCTTCGGCCTGATCACCTTCAGCGACCGGCCGCACCGCATGGTTCGGGCGCGCAGCGGCATGGACCATTTCCGCTTGTGCCGCGAGACCATTTACAACTTGCACGCGCGGCGCGTGAGTCCCGATTTTCGCGAGCTGTTCACCAGCTTGCAGCTCAATCTGCGCCGCCGCTCGCTGTTGATCTTCTTCACTTCGCTGGACGATCCGCTGCTGGCCGAGACCTTCGCGCGCGAGGTGTCGCTGGTTGCGCGTCGGCACCTGGTGCTGGTAAACGTGATGCGCACCGCGGGGTCGCAGGCGCTTTTCGAGGACGATGCACCGGCCGATGTGGAGTCGGCGTATCAGGCTCTGGCCGGGCAGATGCTGTGGAATAAGATGCGGGAGTTGCAGATCGCGCTGCACAATCGCGGCGTGCGCCTGTCGGTGGTCGATCCGCAGAACATCAAGGCCCAGGCCACCGCGGCGTACCTCGAGATCAAGCGGAGGCAGTTGCTGTGATCCTGGACCTGCCGCGATTCGTGACCACCGAGCGGGTTTACTGGAACGAATTACAGGCGCTGCTCGACCGGCTGCGGCTGGAGCCGAGTTGGCGCATGACGATTCCGGAGATCGAGCGGCTGCACTACCTGTATGAGCGATGTTCGGCGGACCTGGTGCGCCTGGACACTTTCGCGACTGAGCCGCAGTTGCGCGCGTACGTGGAATCGCTGGTTTCGCGCGCCTATGCGGAGATCCACGAGACGCGCGCGCGGGCCGGCAAGATTCGCTGGGGCGCTTTGATCGGCGCGTTTCCGCGCGCCTTCCGCCGGCACTTGGGCGCGTTCCGGCTGGCGGTGGGCTTGACGCTGGCGGGCTGCGCTTTCGGATGGTTTGCCATCCGCGCCGATCCCGACGCAAAAGCCGTGCTGATGCCTTTTGAAGGACTGATGGGATCGCCGGCAAAACGCGTGGCCCAAGAAGAAAGTGCGAAGACCGACCGGATGCACGGCCAAAAGGCTTCGTTTTCCGCGCAGTTGATGACCCATAACATTCAGGTCACGGTGATGACGCTGGCAGCCGGTGTGACGTGGGGCGTGGGCACGATCATCCTGCTGTTCTACAATGGCGTGATCCTGGGCGCGGTGGCGGCGGACTATGTGGGCGCGGGTTACGGACAGTTTCTGGCGGGCTGGCTGCTGCCGCACGGGGCCATCGAGATCCCCGCGATTCTGCTGGGCGGACAAGCCGGACTGGTGCTGGCCAGCGCGCTGATCGGCTGGGGAGAGCGGGCCACGCGCACGGAACGGCTGCGCGCGGTGGCGCACGATTTGTTGGCAATCGCGCTAGGCGCCGCGGCGATGCTGGTGTGGGCCGGTGTCGTGGAGGCGTTCGTCTCGCAGTATCATCAGCCGGTGCTGCCTTATGGCCTGAAGATCGCGTTCGGGATTTTGGAAATGGCGGCGCTCACCATTTTTCTTGCGAGGGTGGGCCGGGAATGAGTGCGGCCCGCACGCCGGCATTGCGCATCGAGACGCCGGAAGGCGTGGTGTTCTCGCTGCGGCTGGCGTCGCCGGTGTTGCGCGCGCTGGCATGGGCTGTGGACGGGTTCGTGCTTGCGGCCGCTGCCACTGTGATCGAAAAGAGCGTGCGCGTGTTCGCGATGCTCGGCACGGACTGGGCCACCGCGCTGCAGGTGTTCCTCTACTTCGTGGCCTCGATGGCGTATGCCATGGCTTTCGAGTGGTACTGGCGTGGGCAAACGTTGGGCAAGCGCCTGTTCGGTTTGAGAGTGGTGGACGCGCAAGGGCTGCGTCTGCGCCCGGCGCAGGTGGTGCTGCGCAATCTTCTGCGCGCCATCGACTTCCTGCCGGCGGCTTACCTGGTGGGAGTGACCGCGTGTCTGGTGAGCCGCAAGGGCCAACGCCTGGGCGACCTGGCGGCCAACACGGTGGTACTGCGCGAAGCGAAGCTGCTGGAGCCCGATGTGGAACAGATCGCGCCGGTGAAATACAATTCGCTGGCGGCGTTCCCGCACCTGGCCGCGCGCCTGCGCAGCCGCGTGGATCCGGAAGCGGTGCGCATCGCGGTGACGGCGCTGGCCATGCGCGACGGCTACGAGCCGGCGGCGCGCGTGGAGTTGTTCGGCGAGTTGGCGACTTACTTTCGGGGGTTGGTGGGCTTTCCGGAAGGGGCGGTGGAAGGGTTGACGGACGAGCAGTATGTGCGCAGCGCGGTGCGGGCGATTTATGGGAAGTGAGGGGCCATGTACCAGGTAGTGATCGACACCAATGTGCTTGTCGCTGCACTGCTGTCCAATCTCGCAGCGTCTCACCGTCTGTTGCGGCTGGTGGGCGATCAGCGATGGCGGATCAACCTTTCGGTGCCCCTGGTTCTCGAATATGAACAGACGCTGAAGCGGGTCTGCACGGGCGGCGCTCTGAGCGGCAGCGACATCGATGATGTGTTACGCTTCCTTTGCGCCAATGCGAATCTGAGTAACATCTTCTTCCTTTAGCGGCCCTTCTGCCCGATCCAAAGGAGGAGTTCGTCCTGGAATTGGCCGTGGAAAGCTGGGCCGATTTCCTGCTTACATTCAATACACGGGACTTCGTGGGCGCCGAGCGCTTCGGGGTTCGAGTAATCTCGCCCCGGGAATTCCTTGCGATAATAGGGGAGGCGCTATGACTCTCAATGTGACTGTTCCCGACGCGATGTACCGCCAGATTGCCGATCTGGCTGCGCGGCAGCAGGTTTCCGTGGAGCGGATCGTGGCGGCGGCCTTGGCCGAGCAACTTTCCGGCTGGACCCGCGTGGAGCAGATGGCCGAGCGCGGCAGCCGGGAGCGTTTCCTGGCCGCACTGGATAAGGTGCCAGCGTCCGAACCCGCCCCGGAAGACAGGCTGTAGCCCACTAATAGATACGCTGCGCCGGTCCGGGGCGATAGATATTCGGGCCGCCCCAATCGAAAACGATTAGGCCCAGAGAATTTGCCGTCCCAACAAGAAATGGCAAGACCTCTTCGACCCGCGACCATGTCATGCCGAGGGCTGCGGCACGGTGGCCGAAGTCGTTCCACGGAGGCCCGTCGCTCCAAACGCCGTCGGCATCAACCGTCTCGTCCGGCAGGGTGCAGATACAGGGATACCGGGCCGTCAGCGTATCGTGCAACTCGTGAAACACTAGTAGAGGAGGGCCTTGCGCGCCAATTAGGCCGTCGAGCGCCTTCCATGCTGCGTCATCGTCTGCGGGAACCGGTGGGGTGCAGATGGCAACGCTGTAACTCATGAAAATCGAACACCGTTGAAAATCCGGATACTCATTCGAGTATATTCCAACTGGAGCTACATCTGTCAGTTGGATGGTTTGTCACGGTATCGCCGGCTCGCCAGCGTATCACGCCCGCTTCGCCTCGGCGAATTCCCTCGGCTATCCATATCCGCAACTGCGTCTGGTAGCCAAGTGACTTGGCCGCCGCGATCTTCTTGGCCGCGGCAATCTGTCCCGGTCCCAATCGAATTGAGATTGGGGATTTTGCCGGTGTATGGCGTTGCCGGATTGCATTCGCCAGCGCCTTAGACGGCTTAGCTGCCTTGCCCTCTGGTAGTTGATTCAACACCTCAGCTACGGAGTGCGTCTGGAAATACGCGGCCGCTGCCTAGTCGGAGTGAAGCTTCCGTAGAGGCGATTTCGCCGCAGAGAGTTTGATCGTCATATCACAGGGTCGACTTGTTTGCGGCGAAACAGGCGACGTTCGCTACCCTCCGTATTCCGGGCTGTGGCCATACGGATCAGACTGATCATGCAGCCGACAATTTCGCCACGTGCAGCCGCTTCCTGCTTTTCTCGGCGTGCCAGAGGTCGTACTGAAGCTGTTGGTTAAGCCAGCTTTCGGCGCTGGTGTTGAAGGCGATCGAGAGACGGACCGCCATCTCCGGGCTGATGCCTGCACGCCCGTTAAGGATGCTGGACAGCGCCTTCCGGCTGACACCGAGCGATTGCGCAGCGTCGGTGACGGTCAAGTTCAGGGGTTCCAGGCACAGCGCCCTGAGCACCTCACCCGGGTGCGGCGGGTTATGCATCTTCATGGTCACCTCAATGATAGTCTTCGCAGTCTACGCGATCTATGTCCTTCCCGGTACACGTGAACGTGACGCGCCAGTTGCCGCTCACCTTCACGGCCCATGTGCCCTTTCGGGGGCCGCGGAGTTCGTGGAGATCCAAGCCGGGCAGATTCATGTCGCGCGCGCTGGTAGACGCGTTCAGGCGGCCGAGGATCAGCCGCAGCCGGTCAGAGTGTTTCGCTTGAATTCCCGATTTGTTCCCGGTGGCGAAGAACTGTTCGAGTCCTTTGTGCCGAAATCCCTTGATCGCCACGCCTACCAGTGTAACCTACGTGGTTACAGCTTGCAACTCGCCTCACACATCTCGCCTCACACATCTCGGAAGTTACGCCGTGAGCGAAATACGAAGTCGGTAGAAAGTGCGCACGTCCGGTCGTTTTCGACCCACCAGGCCAGATCCTCGAAAGCCGATGAGTCAAATTCTATCTAAGCTTCTCAACCACGGCCTCGAGTGAGTCCCCCCAAACGCTGCCTCGCAGCCAGCAGTCCCACCCCGATTCGATTTCGCGCCAGAGTTCAATCGGGACAATGACAGTGGTCGGTTCACCGTACCGCCGCCGGCGTTCGGTACCGGGTCAGTTTGCCGCGGTGCTGCAAGCCGCCTGAAAGGCGGCTGCGGGCAAAATTGCCCGCCCTCCAAGTCACTTGAGCCCCCGGGCTTTGCGTATTTCTTCCAGCCTCTCGCCTATGCGCTTCTCCATGCCGCGATCGGTGGGATGGTAGTAGCGCTTGCCGGCGAGCGCTGGCGGGAGGCACTCCATGCCGGTGATGGCGTCCTCGAACTTGTGGGCGTGCTCGTAGCCTGCGCCGTAGCCCCATTGCTTCATCGCCGCGGTAGGGGCATTGCGCAGATGCATGGGGACGGGCTCCGCCATGGTCTCCTGCACGTCCGCCTGCACGGCGCCCAGCGCGCGATAGGAGGCGTCGGACTTGGGCGCCACCGACAGATAGATTGCGGCCTGCGCCAGCGCGAGATCGCCTTCGCCGATGCCCAGGAAGTGGACGGCTTGCATCACGGCGACGGCTTGCTCGAGCGCGCGCGGGTCGGCGAGGCCGATGTCTTCGATGGCCATGCGCATCAGGCGGCGCGCGATGTACAGGCGGTCCTCGCCGGCTTCCAGCATGCGCGCCAGCCAGTAGAGCGCGGCATCGGCATCGCTCGACCGGACGGATTTGTGGAGCGCCGAGATCAGGTTGTAGTGCTCTTCGCCCGACTTATCGTAGAGCAGCACCTTGCGCTGGATGGCGTCCTGCACGGCCTGTTCGGCAAGCTCGTGCGGCGGCGAGGCGGCCACGGCGGCTTCCAGCGTGTTATAGGCGGAGCGCGCGTCGCCGCCCGCGTAGATGGCGATCTGCTCCAGCAGGGCGGGCGGCGCGGAGATTTCCAGTTCGCCCAGGCCGCGCTCGCGGTCGGCCAGAGCGCGCTGCAGCAGCTCCACGATTTCCTCGGCGGTGAGCGCGCGCAGCGCATACACGCGCGAGCGCGAGAGCAGAGCCGCGATCACTTCGAACGACGGATTCTCCGTGGTTGCGCCGATCAGGATGACGTCGCCGCGCTCGACGTACGGCAGAAAGGCATCTTGCTGCGCCTTGTTGAAGCGGTGGATTTCGTCGATGAACAGGATGGTGCGGCGGCCCAGGCGGCGCAGGCGTTCGGCATCGGCCATGACCGCCTTGATCTCCTTCATGCCGCTGAGCACGGCGCTGAAGGGGATGAACTCGGAACGGCTGAGCCGCGCGATCAGGCGGGCGAGACTGGTCTTGCCCACACCCGGCGGTCCCCAGAGGATCACGGAGCTCAGCTCGTCGTGCTCGATCTGCCTGCGCAGAGGCTTGCCGGGGCCCAGCACGTGGTCCTGCCCGGCGAATTCATCCAACGTGACCGGCCGCATGCGATCGGCGAGCGGGCGCTTCTTGTCCACCTTATCGGGATCGCCGGGCGGGGATGCGTCGAACAGGCTCAAGCGGGGAGCGACCTCTGGCGCCGGGCTTCATAGAGCAGGATGCCGGCCGCAACCGCGGCGTTGAGGGACTCGACGCCGGAGGTCGGGATGGAGATATCGATAGCGGCGGCGCGCAGTTGCGGACTCACGCCGCGCGCTTCGTTGCCGACGACGATGGCGCACCGGCGGGAGAAATCCACCTCGCCGAGGGGCTTCGACGGCTGGCGCGAGTTGGAGGGCACGCCGGCATAAACATCCAGCTTGTTCTGCTGGAGGGCCGCGCGCGCGAGGGCCGGATCGAGGCCGTAGGCGAAGGGCACGCGGAACAGGGAGCCGGCGGCGGCGCGCAGCGCTTTGGGATTGAAGGGGCTGACGGTGCCCTTCAGAAACATGATGCCGGTGGCGCCGAAGGCCTCGGCAGCGCGGGCGATGGTGCCGGCGTTGCCGGGGTCCTGGAGCCCATCCAGCACCACCACCAGGCTGCGGCCGCGAAATAATTGCGGCAGGTTCCAGAGGGGCGGCTGGACCAGCGCGATCACGCCCTGGCTGGCTTCGGTGCCAGAGATGAACGGGAAAAGCTGGTCGGAGACTACGGCCACGCGCATGCCGGCGAGGCGCTTGACGTGGTTTTCCACCGCGGACTGCACGGATTCCGAGCAGAGCACCACGTGGACGGCGCAGCCGCTGCGCAGGGCCTCTTCGAGCAGGTGGAACGTCTCGGCCACCAGGTAGCCTTCCTGGGTGAGGCCGCCGCGGGCGATGGCACGGCGCACGTCCTTGAGCAACGGGTTGGCGGCGCTGGATATTGTTTCGGGCTTAGGCATCTTACAATGTGTCTGGGATCAGAATAGCGCAGATGAAACGCACCGTACTGAATGTGGCGGTGGCGGCGTTCTCGGCGGCGATGCTGTTGACGGCTTGGATTGCGATCCGAATCGAGCGGCAGGCAACGCGCGAGGAGGCGCAGCCGGCGGATGTGATCGTGGTTTTGGGCGCGGCGGAGTATCGCGGACGGCCGTCGCCGGTGCTGCGGGCGCGTCTGGATCACGCGCTGGATCTGTATCGCAAGCACATGGCGCCGCGGATCATGACGACGGGTGGGGCGGGCGGCGATCCGGTGTTCACGGAGGGCGACGTGGGACGCGACTATCTGACCAGCAGGGGGGTGGCGCCGGAGGCGATTGTGGTGGAGAGGGAGGGCGCGAGTACGGTGGCGTCCACGTCACTGGCCGGCGAGATCATGCGGCGGATGGGGCTGCAGTCGGCGATCGTGGTGAGCGACGGGTATCATATTTACCGGGTGAAGAAGATGCTGGAAGGCAGGGGACTGACCGTGTACGGGTCGCCGCGGCCGGAGCGCGCGCGGGACAGTTTGCGGGTGCGGTGGAACTATGTGAAGCAGGCGGTGGGGTATATGTTGTGGTCGTGCGGCGTGCCGGTGTGAGGGCTCGCTTCGCTCGCCGTGGCTGGACCCGCAAGCGGGTACCCCTAGTGGCTGGTGGTTGGTGGTGGTGTTTTACTTCTTTGCGCGATCAAAGCCCAAGTGGTTGGTGCTAAAGCAGGTTGTGGGTGATAGGTGATGGGTGGTGAGGCTGGGCTGGGTTCGAGCTGGCTTGGCGCGGGGGTTGGCAGTTGTGAACGGGTCTGACCGGGGCTCGTGCAGAGACAATCATCGCGTATCCGTTGTGTCTTGGATCTCGATTGTCAAAGACCAGGGGGGTAGGATCGCTAACGGCTGTCAGCAGCAATAGGGGAACAGAAGACGGGATGGGCCTCTGTGCCCTCCGACATTACGTAATCTGGGGGCGGAGCCTGCGGCTCAGCTGGCTTCGACGCGGACGCCGACGCCGGCGCGGGTTTGGCGGGCTGCGGCTGGGGCCGGGCCTGGCGCTCGTTTTGAGATTGCTTCATGTCCGAGATGGCGGTGCGGAAGGAGCGCTCCAGTTGCGCGCGCTGCTTCGCGACGTACGCCAACATCTTAAACTGTTGTTCACCGAACGCGATGTACAGGTAGATCTTCTGCTCGCTCTCGGCAACCCGTTTGAGCAACCATTGGGAGGTGACCATGGTTTCCAGGTAGAACCGCTCGGTGCGAGTTTGAGGCTGCCAATTGGCTTCCATTTCGTCCCAGAGCTGGGAGTAGTCCGCGGCGTTTTCGTCGGGGAGCATGGAGGCGCGGGTGCGCAGGCCGTACGTTAGGGCGTTGAAGCGGATGGCCGCTTTGCCGGCTGGAGTAGTCGGACCGGTAGAATGCTGCGCATTCTTCCGGTTGGCTTCTTGTTGCTTCTCGGAAATTATCATATGGAACCTGTCCTTTCGCGGGAGGGAGTGGCGGGACTGAAGTCCCGCGCGGGGTAAACCCCGCCCTCCGATTTCATACTAGCGGGCGGATGTTGAGGAAATGCATTGCCGAGGAGGGTGGCTGGTTAGTAAGTGATCTGGTTGGTGGGGCGTACGGGGGGTAGGATTTATTCCTCGACGTGTGACCGGAATCCGCCAGATGTCGCTTACGAGGCCTCGGATACCTTTTGGTCCATCATTGCCTCGCGCTTTTCCACACTTTCGATCCATTCCTCTTCAATCGTATCGGGCAGGACTCCGAAGAAATCGAACTTGTCCCTCAGGCGGCGGGAAATCGTTCAGTAAACCGATTCGTCCTGAGTATGGCGATACACGAGATTCGGCTTTTTCCACGGTTCGGCGAGCTTGCCCGAAGCGTTTGATGCGGCCCAGGCGTTGCTCCAGGCGAGAGGGGTTCCGGGGCATCTGACCAAGCAGGCATCGACGCAGAGCGTACAACGTTCCAAAAAACCAAGGCGCCACAACACTTCCAGCGCATCATCGAGGCAACCAAGGAATAGCAGGCCGCCCATCCCAAGAAGCCCAAGCCACGGAAGGGCATTGCCGATTCGATAAAGAACTAACTGGACGATGTACTAGACTACTAAGGTAAGCAGTCCGCCGGCACCGGCGAGGTTGTGGTCGTGCGGCGGGCTGGTGTGAGGTAGACTCGTGCTTAGGAGCTATGACCGGCACTTTGAATAACGTCCTGGAGACGCTGCGGACTCACGAGAGCGAGTTGCGGAGGTTAGGCGTGTCGCATGCCGCGGTGTTCGGTTCCGTGGCGCGCAGGGAAGCCCGGGCGGACAGCGATATCGACGTGGTTGTGGAACTGTATCCGGATCAGCCCATAGGGATCTTCGAGTACGCCCGGCTGAAGATCTACGTGAACGAGATTCTCCACGACGCCGGAGATGTGGTGAACCGCAGGAAGCTCAAGCCGCTGCTCCGCGATAACATTCTGAACGACGCAGTGTATGCCTTCTAAGAACCCAGCACAGCGTTTGCGCGATATTGTGGAGAATGTGGACGCCATCGCGGAGTTCACGGCGCAAATGGACTTTGCGGCCTTCGGCGCGGATCGCAAGACGGTGTATGCGGTCGTTCGCGCTTTGGAGATTATCTCCGAGGCATCGCGGCGGCTTCCCGCCGAGGTTCGGGACCGGCACGCCGAGATTGACTGGGTGGCGATTGCGGCGGCCGGAACGTCTACCGGCACGAGTATGAGAGCGTCGACGAGGCTCTGATCTGGCACACTGCGCGGCAGGGGCTGACCGCCCTGCGAAGCGCAGCGGCGGCAGAACTTAAGCTACTGCGCCCGTAACCTTAAGGGGAAGGCCGATTGACAATCGGCCTGCAGGTTGGCAACGTTGTCGACCTGCCCCACGAAAATCCGCGCATGCTGCGAAGATTCTGGCGTGTTGTGATACAAGACAGTAGTACAAGGGTTTTCACCTACTTCTCGTGGCCGGGGGCGGTCCTTTTCATGAGCGCCATCACCGGCGCAACCGCCAAAAAGACGATGCCCAGCATCCGGAAGCAGTCTATGAAAGCCTGCATGGCGGCTTCGCGCTGCACCATGCCGTAGATGAGGCCCTGCGCCTGGTGAACTGCCTGGCTGGCGCTGGAGCCGCGCGCGATCAGCATCTGGGTGGCGCCGTGCAGCATCTCGTTGTAGCGCAGGTCGAACGCCGTCACGTGGCTGACCAGGATGTGCTGGTGGACCTGCGAGCGGCGTGCCAGTTCGGTGGTGACGAAGGCAATGCCGGAGCTGCCCCCGATATTGCGCGCCAGGTTGATCAGGCCGGTAGCGCTATTGGCCTTCTCCTTGGCGATGTAGGAAAACGCCAGGGTATTCAGCGGCACGAACAGGAAGGCGATGCCGAAGCTCTGCACCACACGCGCCCAGATGGCGGTCCGCAGGTCCACCTGGAGGTTGAAGCCCGCCATTTGAAACAGTCCCACCGAGGACAACGCCAGGCCGAACATGAGCAGCCAGCGCGGTTCCACCTTGTGGGAGAGCAGTTTTCCCACAAGGGGCATGAGGAGCAGGACCGCGACCCCGCCCGGAGAGAGGGCCAGGCCGCTCAACAGGGCAGTGTAGCCCATTAGGGTCTGCAAGAAGATGGGCAGCAGCACGGTACTGCCATAGAGCACGAAACCCAGCAGAAACATGGTGAACGTAGCCAGGCCGAAGTTGCGATTCTGGAGCAGGCGGAAATTGACCACCGGGTCTTTGGAATGCAACTCCCAGAAGACGACGCCCACCAGGCATACGCACGCGACGATCACGGAGACTACCATCAGGTTCGAGGCGAACCAGTCCTTGCGCTGGCCGTCATCCAGCAGGATTTCCAGAAAACCCAGGCCGGTGGCGATCAGGCCCAGGCCGATGTAGTCGATGTGCAGGCCGGCGCCCAGGCTCTTGCGCTCCAGGTAGGGCGGGTCGAAGATCAGAATGGAGGTGAGCGCCAGGGAGAGCAGGCCGACGGGGATGTTGATGAGGAAGATCCAGCGCCAACTGTAATCGTCGGTGATCCAGCCGCCCAGCGTGGGGCCGATGATGGGCGCGAGCACGACCCCCATGCCGTAGACGGCCATCGCCATGCCCTGTTTTTTCTTGGGGAAGCTTTCGACCAGGATGGCCTGCGAGATGGGCTGCATA
Source organism: Bryobacteraceae bacterium (assembly GCA_049520215.1). GTDB lineage: Bacteria > Acidobacteriota > Terriglobia > Bryobacterales > Bryobacteraceae > Bog-159. Next base: position 30,006 of record JBEKPZ010000055.1, read on the forward strand.
GCGCCGCCGCCGACTCCCTGGAGGATGCGGAACAGGATCAGCATCCAAAGGTTGGGGGCCAGCCCGCAGAGCAGGGAACTCACGGTGAACACCACCACGCAAGCCATGTAGAAGCGCTTGCGGCCGAACAAACTGGAGAACCAGCCGGCGAGCGGCAGCACGATGGCGTTGGAGACCAGGTAGGAGGTGAGGACCCAGGTACTTTCGTCAATGGTGGCGGAGAGGCTGCCGGCGATATGCGGCAACGCCACGTTGGCCACGCTGGTATCCAGCACTTCCATGAAGGTGGCCAGCATGACCGTGAGGGCGATGGCCCACGGGTTGATTTCCGGGACGGGCTGGATGGGGGCCGCGAGCCTGCGGGTTTCCGGTTCCGCGAGGGCCAGCGCGCCGGTGGGTGAAAGGTCGACCGCCATATCGTGCGACTGTGTCGAAGCTAGCCGCAAAGGGCGATTTCAGCCGCCGATGAACGCGGATGAACGCCGATAAGACGAATTCAAGAAACATTATATGCGAATTGCGGATATCGGGGCCTTAAATTTGCGGATGGCGGGCCGGGCGGTTCATCGGAGCGTGGACCCGCGCTTTTGAATGGCGGGAGCCCGGCTGCGGACGGGCTGCCCGGAGGTTTCCGACCGTGCGCGAGAATGGCCCTGTCGTCGCGTCTCCGCGTCTCCATAGGGGCTTCTCCCGATTTCCGGATTCCCGCCACTGCAATCAACGATAAGTCCAAGAAAAGTTTACTATTATGGTGGTGGCGGCTGGCCCCCAACGTGCTCAGTCGAACTTCCGGTTGTAGTGCGCCCCGGCCCGCAAACCCATGATGGCGGTTTGAATGTTTCAGGAACTCAAATTTCAGCTCTCAACCGCGATCCTGACCATCCTCACCATCGCCGCGGCGGCCTCCGCCATCATCAATTTCCAGCAACAACACAAGTTCCGCCTGGCCGACGACGGCGCGGTCTGGGTCGATCGCGGGACCCGCGTGGAGGCCCTGCACATCGATCCCGACGGGCCCGCCGCCAAAGCCGGCCTCAAGAACGGCGATACGCTGCTGAAGATCAATGGCGCCGCCACGGTCAAGGCCATCGACGTTCCCCAAATCCTGGCCGCGGTGGGAGCTTGGAACAAGGCGGAGTATACCGCCAGCCGGCAGAACGTCGAGTTCAAGGCCGCCGTTTACATCCGCGAAGAGCCGCTCGATCCCGCCGTCTCCTACCAGTACATGGTGGGGACCGCGTATCTGCTCATCGGGCTATTCGTCTATTTCCGGCGCGGCAGCGCCCATAAAGCGCGCCATTTCTACGTTCTGTGCCTGGTTTCGTTCATCTTGTGCTCGTTCCATTACACCGGCAAGCTGAATGGGTTCGATAAAGTCATTTACTTTTGCAATGTGGCGGCGGGACTGCTCGCGCCCACTGTCTTTCTGCATTTCTGCCTGACTTTCCCGGAACCGCGCCGCTGGTTCCGTTCCAAAGTCAGGGTGGCGATCCTGTACCTGCCGCCCGCTTTGCTCTTCGCGCTCTGGCTGGCGGTGACTTCCGGCGCCCTGCGGATCGGCATCTCCCTGGTGGAACTGCGCTGGATGCTCGACCGCATCTGGCAGTCGCTGCTGGTGGTTCCCTACCTGCTAGGCGGCTTGGCGCTCAGCCTGGACTACCGCAAAGCCGAAGATCCCATCGTGCGGCAGCAGTTGAAATGGCTGCGCAACGGGACCTTCTGCGGAATCCTGCCCTTCGCCATCCTCTACGTGGCACCCTACGCGCTGGGCATGATACCCAATCAATACATGCGGCTATCGGTCCTGTCGCTGGCGCTTATCCCGCTGACTCTGGCCTACGCCGTGGCGCGCTACCGGCTGATGGATGTCGATATTCTCTTCCGGCGCGGCTATGCCTACACGCTGGCCACCGTGTGCGTGCTGGCGGCCTTCTACGGCATTGTCTTCTCGCTCGGCAGCCTGGTGCAAAAGAACTTCAAGGATGTGGGCAACACCGGCCTGATCGCGGTGATGCTGGTGGCCGCCTTCCTGTTCCAGCCCATCCGCAACTGGATTCAGGAGCGGCTGGACAAGCACTTCTATCGCGACCGCTACGACTACCGGCGCACGCTGGTGGAGTTCGCCCGCGAGTTGAACGCGGAAACCGACCTGGATGCCATGCTCAATTCGGTCTGCGAGCGCCTGCTGCAGACCCTCTCGATCCGGCACATGGCCGTGTTCCTGGCCGAGGAACGGCCGGACGATAAGCCTCTTTTTCGCCTGAAAATGTGCATGGGCGCACGCCGCCGGCCGCGGGAGTTGACCGCCGACCAACTGGATTTGAGCTTCCTGAACTGGGACCTGGAACAGCCTTATATCTTCTTCGAACGCACCCGCCGGCAACTGGATGCGGTGTCGCGCAGTTGGCCGCCCACCGTGCGCTCCGCCATCGCGGATCTGGACCTCACTTATTATCTCCCCTGCACCGTGCGCGGCCGGACCATCGCTTACCTGGGCGTGAGCCGCACCGAAGACGGCGACTTCCTTTCCACCGTGGATGTGGAACTGCTGGCCACCATCTCCGGCTATGTGGGGATCGCCATCGAGAACGCCACGCTCTACCGCTCGCTGCAGCGCAAGATGGAAGAGTACGAGCGCCTCAAGGAGTTCAGCGAGAATATCGTCGAATCGATTAACGTGGGTATCCTGGCGGCCGATCTGGAAGACCGCGTGGAGAGCTGGAACACGCAAATCGAACGGCTCACGGGAATCGCGCGGCAATCCGCCGTCGGCCGCAAGCTGGCGGAACTGTTCCCCGCTGACTTGTCGGACCAGTTCGAGCGCGTGCGCGGCCAGACCGGTATTCACCACATCTATAAGTTCGTGCTGCACCCGACGTCGCTGTCCGCACTGCCCAACCACCAGCCTGTGCCCATCAATGGGTCAGGACAGGCCTTATCCTCGCAAAACGGCGCCAGCGCCACGCTGAACGTAGCCATTGCCCCGCTGGTTTCGAAGGACCTGGAACAGATCGGCCGCCTGATCATCTTCGACGACGTGACCGACCGCGCCGAGCTGGAGCAGCGCCTGGTCCAGGCCGACAAGCTGTCGAGCATCGGTCTGCTCGCGGCGGGTGTGGCCCACGAAGTGAACACGCCGCTGGCGGTAATCTCCACCTACGCCCAGATGTTGGCCAAGCAGGTGGCCAACGACGACCAGAAATCCATCCTGCTGGACAAGATCGCCAAACAGACCTTCCGCGCCAGCGAGATCGTCAACTCGCTGCTGAATTTCTCGCGCACCTCCACTACTTCGTTCGGCGACGTGGACTTGAATAAGGTCATCCGCGAGACTATGTCGTTGCTGGAACATCAGATCCAAAAGGTCGGCGTGGAGGTGAAGCTGGACCTGGCCGCCGGCTTGCCGCCCGTACACGGCAACGCCGGCAAGCTGCAGCAAGTCTTCCTGAACCTGTTCCTGAATGCGCGCGACGCCATGGATGGCGGCGGCGTGCTTTCGGTGCGCTCCTGGGCCGAAGAATCCGGCGCGCGCGTGGATGTTTCCGACACCGGCCACGGCATCTCGCCCGAGCATATCCAGCGCATCTACGATCCGTTCTTCACTACCAAAGGGAGCCGCAAAGGCACCGGCATGGGCCTGGCAGTGACCTACGGGATCGTCCAGGAACACAAGGGTTCCATCGAAGTCTCCAGCCGCCAGGGAGGCACGCGCTTTCATCTGCGGCTGCCCTGGTCCAGGACCGCGGTGGCGCAAACCAAACAACCCGTGAATGCCGCCTGAACTACAATCAGTTTCTTGTGGGGCAGGTTGCCAACCTGCAGGCCGATTGTCAATCGGCCTTGCCGCTCCCCTTGGTCTTCTGAATGCCGCCTGAAATGTCCGCACCCGAAACTCCACCCCCCTCCGATAAAGGCCGCGTCCTGGTAGTGGACGACGAGCTGGATATCCGCGAAGGCCTCGAAACGCTGCTCAGCCTGGAAGGCTACAGCGTGGACCTCGCCGCCAACGGCACTGAAGGCCTGCGCAAAGTCGAATCGCGCGCCTACGACATGGTGCTGCTCGACCTGATGATGCCCGACCGCTCCGGCATGGACGTGCTGCGCGACGTCCGCGGCCACGATCGCGAAACCCCCATCTTCATGATCACCGCCTACGGCTCCGTGGAAGCCGCCGTAGAGGCGCTCAAGCTGGGCGCCAACGATTACTTCTCCAAGCCCTGGGACAACGAGAAGCTGCTGATCGAGATCGACCGCATGATCTCCAAGCGGCGCCTCGAATACGAGAACACCCACCTCAAGCGCGCTCTAAAGCAGCGCTACAGCTTCCCCAACATCATCGGCAAGAGCGACCGCATGCTGCGCCTGCTGGACCTGGTGGGGCAGGTGGCCACCAGCCGCTCCACCATCCTGATCACCGGCGAAACCGGCACGGGCAAGGAACTGATCGCCAAAGCCATCCACACCAATTCGCCGCGCTCCGAGCGCATTTTCGTGCCCGTCAATAGCGGCTCGCTGCCCGCCGACCTGCTGGAATCCACGCTGTTCGGCCACGTCAAGGGCGCTTTCACCAGCGCCATCCACACCAAAAAGGGCTATTTCGAAGTGGCCGACCGCGGCACCATTTTCTTCGACGAGATCGGCACCGTCTCGCCGGACATGCAGGCCAAGCTGCTGCGCGTCATCCAGGAGAAGGAGTTCATCCCCCTGGGCGCCACCGATCCGGTGCGCGTGGACGTGCGCATCCTGGCCGCCACCAACGACGATCTCAGAAAGCGCGTGGACGAGGGCACTTTCCGCGAGGATCTGTACTACCGCCTGAACGTGATCAACATCGCGCTGCCGCCGCTGCGCGAGCGCAAGGAAGACATCCCCGCGCTGGTGAGCCACTTCTTCACCAAGTATTGCCGCGAAAACGAAAAGTACCTGGACCCGCAGGGCAATTCGGTCCTCCGTTTCG